>NZ_JALQDH010000043.1:0-4038 GCF_023631365.1 Caballeronia sp. INML2
CCGGTCTTGCCGACCGTGCACAGCGCGGTATTGCCCGCCGTCACGCCGGACAGCGCGACGGATTTCTTCGGCTTGAAACCAGCGGTTGCGGGTGCTTCGGTCGATGCGGTATCAGTCATGCTCTCCGGTCTCCTTTCGTACGCTCGCTACGCGGCGTTACTTGTGGTGCTTGACGCTCGCGCCTGGCATGCACGCCTGTGCGACGCTGAATTCGCGCTCATGCCCCTGTACCCGGCGCGGCGAAGAGCGGCGCGCATTGTTCCGGTATGGTCTGGCCGGTCGCATGCGCGCGACGCAGCACCGCCCAGTAATAACGATAGCTCGCGCGGTCATGCAGCGTGTCGCCGTGACGCGTCGGGCCCCACTGCGCGCGTTGCGCGCCGAGCAGGATCTCGGCCGCGAGCGCAATTTCTTCGGCGCGCGGCGAAAACGCCTCGACGATCGGCCTGATCTGGTCCGGATGGATGCTCCACATGCGCGTGTAGCCGAACTCGTTGCGGGCGCGCGCGGCATCGTTCGCGACGACGCTCATGTCGCGCACTTCCGTCGACACATTGTGCGATGGCACCTTGCCGTGCGCGTGACATGCGGCGGCGATCTCCAGCTTCGCGCGCCGCACGAGCGGATGATCGAACTGACCCGGGGAGCGCATCGCGGTATCGGGGATCGCGCCGTTGTGCGCGGACACGAAATCCATCAGGCCGAAGCTCAGCGATTCGACGCCCGGCAGCGCGGCGAGTTCGAACGCTTGCGCGAGCGCGCCATGCGTCTCGATGAGCAGATGACAGGGAATCGGCTTCGGAATGCCGAACTCGCAGCGCGATGCTTCGATGAAAGCGACCATCTCGGCGGCATCGACGGCGCTGCGGATCTTCGGCAGCATGACGAACGCGGGCGCGTGCTTCGCGTGGCGCAGGACGATGCGCACGTCGTCGCGCCACGCACGATGATGGAAGTCGTGGATGCGCACGCCGACGCGCCCGAAACGGTCTTCCTCGCCGCCGACCAACGATGCGACCAGCTCGGCGTGTTCGGCTTCGTGACCGACTTGCGCGCCGTCCTCGCAATCGAGCGTGATGTCGAACACCGGGCCCAGTTGCGCCTGCAACGCCAATGATTTCTTCATCAGCTTCTCGCTGCCGGCGTAGTGATCGCAGGGCGGAAGCACGGCAGGCTGCGGTTCGCCGTCAAACAGCACTTCGGCGGGAGTGAGATCGCGCATCGTCGGCATCGGGTCCGATTGGAGGGATGTGAATTCGATCTGCTCATGCATCTGATCCGATCGCGCTCGAACATCTTTCAAGCGCGATCGGATCAGGCGCGAACGCGACGAGGCGTCCGCGCTGACGGGAAGCCCTTGCGAGCTTCCCTTTCAACACGTGCTTACTTGCCGAGCAGGTGCGCGACGCCGTCACGCTCTTCGAGCAGTTCGTTCAGCGTGCCGTCCATCTTTTCGCGCGAGAACGCGTCGATTTCCAGGCCTTCGACGCGCTTGTACTCGCCGTTTTCGCACGTGACGGGCACGCCGTAGATGATGTCTTCCGGAATGCCGTACGAGCCGTCCGACGGAATGCCCATCGTGACCCACTTGCCGTTCGTGCCGAGCACCCAGTCACGCACGTGATCGATCGCCGCGTTAGCCGCCGATGCCGCCGACGACAGGCCGCGCGCTTCGATGATCGCCGCGCCGCGCTTGCCGACGGTCGGGATGAACGTGTTGCGGTTCCATTCGTCGTCGTTGATGAGCTTCGTGAGGTTCTCGCCTTCGGCGGTCGCGAAGCGGAAGTCCGGGTACATCGTCGGCGAGTGGTTGCCCCACACCGCGAGCTTCTCGATCGAAGCGACCGGCTTGCCCGACTTGGCCGCCAGCTGCGACAGCGCGCGGTTGTGATCCAGGCGCAGCATGGCGGTGAAGTTCTTCTTCGGCAGATCCGGCGCCGACTTCATCGCGATGTACGCGTTCGTGTTCGCCGGGTTGCCGACGACCAGCACCTTCACGTCGCGGCTCGCGACATCATTCAGCGCCTTGCCCTGAACCGTGAAAATCTCGGCGTTCGCCGACAGCAGATCCTTGCGCTCCATGCCCTTCGAACGCGGACGCGCACCGACCAGCAGCGCGACATCGGCGTCCTTGAACGCGACCTTGGGATCGTCCGTGACGACCACGCCCGCGAGCAGCGGGAATGCGCAATCTTCCAGTTCCATCACGACGCCCTTCACAGCGGCTTGCGCTTGCGGCAGATCGAGCAACTGAAGAATCACGGGCTGGTCTTTGCCGAGCAGATCGCCGTTGGCGATACGGAACAGCAGCGAGTAGCCGATTTGACCTGCGGCGCCGGTTACGGCAACGCGCTTTGCGGACTTAGCCATTGAGAACTCTCCTGGACAGTGCGTGGAACGCTAGGGAAAAACGCCATTTTATGCGCGTTACGCAAAGCGTTGATGAAGACATGCCGGCCATGCCGTGCGCGAAACCGCCGAACGCGGTTGCCACGTGGCGTTGCGCGCGTTCATTCGTGGATTCGCGTCGCATGAATGCTCGAGCGGCGCGACCGTCATGCCATGAATCCTTCTCTTCGAGCGAGAGGCGTGCGGAACGGTCTGGAAGGACGCGATGATTTCGCTTGGGTCTGACGGCAACGCGCCCATTCGAGACGGCGCTTGACGTTGCGAGGCGTGGGGCAGGCAGCGGCGCGCGAATCGAGTGGCCGATCGGCGTGAGGCGAAAGCGAAAGGGCGTGCCTGGCGGTAAGCTGCGCAATGCGTGGATGCCGCGACTCCGCGTGCTCTCGGCGAGAAAGCCGCTGTGAAAACACGCTGACCGGCGGTTCCTGCGCGCTGGCAACGACCCGCAAACCCTTGCTCGACAAAGAGTGTAGGAGCGGTCCGAGGTAAAGTCAACACTATCTTATGTCTTATATAAGACATAGGAATCGGCGGGAAAAGTCTGGACGCACGGCGGCCCTTGTGTTGAAATGCGCGGCATGAATTCCAACCCGGCGAGCACGACGACCCCCAATGGCACTGCACCGGCGGCTGAGGCTGCCGCGAGCACGCCGTCGCCGACGTTCAGCCCGCTGTATCAGCAAATCAAGGCGCTCATCACGCAGGGGCTCGAGTCCGGCGAATGGAAGCCTGGCGAAATCATCCCGAGCGAAGTCGAGTTGGCCGCGCGCTACAAGGTGAGTCAGGGCACGGTCCGCAAAGCGATCGACGAACTCGCCGCCGACAACCTCCTCGTTCGCCGTCAGGGTAAAGGCACGTTCGTTGCGACGCACAACGAAGATCGCGTGCAGTTCCGCTTCCTGCGCCTCCTGCCCGACGACGGCGACGTTCATCCTCACGTCAGCCGCCTGCTCGAATGCAGACGGCTGCGCGCTCCCGCCGAGATCGCGCGTCAACTGGATCTGAAGCCCGCCGATCCCGTCGTTCTTATCAAGCGTCTGTTGCAGTTCGATGGCGTCACGACCGTATTCGACGAGATCTGGCTGCCAGGCGCGGTGTTTCGTGGACTCACGGCCGAGCGCCTCGCCGAGTACAAAGGCCCGCTCTACGCAATGTTCGAGACGGAGTTCGGCACTCGCATGATCCGTGCGACGGAAAAGATCCGCGCCGTTGCCGCCGACGAGACCGTCGCGCAGTTTCTCGATGTGACGCAGGGATTTCCGCTGTTATCGGTGGAGCGCGTGTCTTATACCTATGGCGATCGCCCCGTCGAAGTGCGGCGCGGATGGTACGTCACGACTGGTTATTACTATCAGAACGACCTGAGTTGATCGAATGAAGAACGGGGCCGCGAGCACAGGCTGAGTGCTCGCGGAAAAGGTGCGTCAACACGGCCATTTTCGCGCACGGAGCAACAGTCTCTTGGACCGCTTTTCGCTGCAGCGCGAAATAAAAAGGCGCTAAAATCGCGGATTAGTGTTTTAACAAGTTGGGGTCTAGCATGGCTGAAGCCGTAAAAAAACCAAGGCCCGAATACCGGAACATCGGACTCGGCCAACTCGCGAAGTACCGCTTGCCGCTGGCAGGAAAGGT
>NZ_JALQDH010000044.1:0-41315 GCF_023631365.1 Caballeronia sp. INML2
TGCCATACGATCATGAATTGCGTCGACGTGTGCCCCAAGGGGCTCAATCCGACCAAGGCGATCGGCAAGATCAAGGAATTGATGGTGCGCCGCGCTGTCTGAGATGGGCTATGTGATGGTCGACAATCAAGACAACTCGCATCAGTCCGATCCCCTTCGCCGGGCGCGCCTTCGCTGGCGCGCACGGCGCGGCCTGCTGGAAAACGATCTGATCTTCGATCGCTTCTTCAGCCGATATGAGCATGACCTCAGTGACGCCGACGTGGCCGCATTGACCCGCCTGCTGGAGCTGAGCGACAACGAACTGATGGACTTGCTGCTGGCGCGCACGGAGCCTGAAGGCGACCTCGCGACGCCGGACGTAATCCGCCTGCTGGACATGCTGCGCACCGTGTGATTTCAGCAGGAATTCGCGGAGTTTTGCAAAATAGGCCTGTTGCAGTGCACACAGGCCGATCGAACAGTTTTGCCGCGCAGCTTCCGTCGTGCAAATTATCGAAAACCTGTATCCATACTTCGATTGAGGATGTGCTATGACCCCGTCAGATGTTAAAGCCACGCTATCGTTCAGCGACAACTCGCCGAGCGTCGAAATGCCGATCTACAAGGGCACGATGGGCCCGGACGTGATCGACATCCGCAAGCTGTACGGTCAGACCGGCAAGTTCACGTATGACCCGGGCTTCATGTCGACGGCGGCGTGCAATTCCGCGATCACGTACATCGACGGCGACAAGGGCGAGCTGCTGTACCGCGGCTACCCGATCGAGCAGCTGGCCGTGAATGCCGACTTTCTCGAGACCTGCTATCTGCTGCTGAAGGGCGAACTGCCGAACGTGGCGCAGAACAAGGAATTCGTGGACACGGTCACGCGTCACACGATGGTGCACGAGCAGATGCACTTCTTCTTCCGCGGCTTCCGTCGCGACGCGCACCCGATGGCGGTATTGACGGCGGCGGTGGGCGCGCTTTCGGCGTTCTATCACGACTCGCTGAACATCAACGATCCGCGCCACCGTGAAGTGTCGGCCATTCGCATGATCGCGAAGCTGCCGACGCTCGTTGCGATGGCATACAAGTTCAGCATCGGCCAGCCGTTTGTCTATCCGAAGAACGAACTGTCGTACAGCGCGAACTTCATGCACATGATGTTCTCGAACCCGTGCGAAGAGTACAAGGTCAACGACGTGCTCGTGCGCGCGCTCGACCGCATCCTGATCCTGCACGCGGACCACGAGCAGAACGCGTCGACCTCGACGGTGCGTCTCGCGGGTTCGTCGGGCGCCAACCCGTTCGCGTGCATCGCGGCCGGTATCGCGTGTCTGTGGGGCCCGGCGCATGGCGGCGCGAACGAAGCCGCACTGAACATGCTCGAAGAGATCGGCTCGGTCGACCACATCCCCGAGTTCATCAAGCAGGTGAAGGACAAGAATTCGGGCGTGAAGCTGATGGGCTTCGGTCACCGCGTGTACAAGAACTACGACCCGCGTGCGAAGCTGATGCGCGAAACGTGCCACGAAGTGCTGAACGAACTCGGCCTGCACGACGATCCGCTCTTCAAGCTCGCGATGGAACTGGAAAAGATCGCACTGGAAGATGAATACTTCGTGTCGCGCAAGCTGTACCCGAACGTCGACTTCTACTCGGGCATCGTGCAGCGCGCGCTGGGGATCCCGACGTCGATGTTCACGTGCATCTTCGCGATGGCGCGTACGGTCGGCTGGATCGCGCAGTGGAACGAAATGATCGCGGATCCGGAGCAGAAGATTGGCCGTCCGCGTCAGTTGTTCATCGGTCAGACGCCGCGTGAAGTGAAGCCGTTGGCGAAGCGGTAAGCCGAATCGGATTTGAGATTGATGTGAAGGCCCCGGCGGGTGACTGCCGGGGCTTTCTGCTTTTGAGCGGTTGATCTTAGTCTCGCAATGTAAGAGGCGCGTTCGATGCGCCTTGTCTGCGACGGCTTTCTTTCCCGACGAGACGACGTGCCTTTCGAAGTCATCGGCGCCACGATGACCGTCCGCAAATGGTCGTGCATTTCCGAGGCGAAACCACGACGCAAGTACCCAGACCGTCGCGTAGCCAAGCGCATACTGTGCGTACGGCACGATGCCGCGCTGGACAGCCGACCGAACGGCGTAGCCGGGTAGTTCCCATCCGGGTACTGGTACCACCACAATAACCCTATGTTTTTAATAAGTTTTTCCGGGTAGCGTAGTACCCGCGGCGTACCAGGAAGTGGCATAATCGCCGGACAAGCTGCCGGCCCTGCCGCCAGCAAAACTTTCCCCGCAGTCACATACGAAAGCGCTCACCATGGCACAGACTCTCTACGACAAACTGTGGAACACGCATGTGATCCACACGGAAGAGGACGGCACCTCGATCCTCTACATCGACCGTCACCTGCTGCATGAAGTGACGAGCCCGCAGGCCTTCGAGGGCCTGAAGCTGGCCGAGCGCCCGGTGTGGCGAATCAGCGCGAATCTGGCAGTGTCCGATCACAACGTCCCGACCACCGACCGCTCGCACGGCATCGCCGATCCCGTTTCGAAGCTCCAAGTCGATACGCTCGACGCGAACTGCGATAGCTTCGGCATCACGCAGTTCAAGATGAACGATCTGCGCCAGGGGATCGTGCACATCATCGGGCCGGAGCAGGGCGCGACGCTGCCCGGCATGACCATCGTCTGCGGCGACTCGCACACGTCCACGCACGGCGCGTTCGGCGCGCTCGCGCACGGCATCGGCACGTCGGAAGTGGAACACGTGCTCGCCACGCAAACGCTCTTGCAGAAGAAGAGCAAGAACATGCTCGTGAAGGTCGAAGGCACGTTGCCGCGCGGCTGCACGGCGAAGGACATCGTGCTCGCGATCATCGGCAAGATCGGCACGGCGGGCGGCACGGGTTACGCGATCGAGTTCGGCGGCTCGACCATCCGCGCCTTGTCGATGGAAGGCCGCATGACCGTCTGCAACATGGCGATCGAAGCGGGCGCGCGCGCCGGCATGGTCGCGGTCGACGATACGACCATCAATTACCTGAAGGACCGTCCGTACTCGCCGCAGGGCGTGGAATGGAATCAGGCGGTCGAATACTGGCGCCAGTTCAAGTCGGATCCGGACGCGCAGTTCGATCGCGTCGTCGAATTGAACGCGGCCGAGATCGTGCCGCAAGTGACGTGGGGCACGTCGCCCGAAATGGTCACGTCTATCGACGGCCGTGTGCCCGATCCCGAGAAGGAAAAGGACCCGGTCAAGCGCGACGCGATGGAGCGGGCGCTGACCTATATGGCGTTGCAGCCGAACACGCCGATCGAATCGATCAAGCCGGACAAGATTTTCATCGGCTCGTGCACGAACGCCCGTATCGAAGACCTGCGCGCGGCCGCTTATGTCGTGAAGTCGCTGGGCAAGCGCGTCGCGTCGAACATTCGTCTCGCGATGGTGGTGCCGGGCTCGGGTCTCGTGAAGGCGCAGGCCGAGCGCGAAGGCCTCGACAAGATTTTCACGAACGCCGGCTTCGAATGGCGCGAGCCGGGCTGCTCGATGTGTCTCGCAATGAACGCCGACAGGCTGGAGGCGGGCGAGCGCTGCGCATCGACGTCGAACCGCAACTTCGAGGGCCGTCAGGGCGCGGGCGGTCGCACGCACCTCGTGAGCCCCGCGATGGCCGCCGCCGCCGCGATCGAAGGCCACTTCGTCGACGTGCGCAAGCTTGCGTGATCAAACGGGATACAGAGAAAGATCATGGAAAAATTCATTGTGCATAGCGGCCTCGTTGCGCCGCTCGATCGCGAGAACGTGGACACGGACGCGATCATCCCGAAGCAGTTCCTGAAGTCGATCAAGCGGACCGGTTTCGGCCCGAACGCGTTCGACGAATGGCGTTATCTCGATGTCGGCGAGCCCGGCCAGGACAACAGCAAGCGTCCGCTCAATCCGGACTTCGTGCTGAATCAGCCGCGTTATCAGGGCGCATCGATTCTGCTCACGCGCAAGAACTTCGGCTGCGGGAGCTCGCGTGAGCACGCGCCGTGGGCGCTGGATCAATACGGCTTTCGCGCGATCATCGCGCCGAGCTTCGCGGACATCTTCTACAACAACTGCTTCAAGAACGGCCTGCTGCCGGTCGTGTTGACGGAGCAGCAAGTCGACAAGCTGTTCAACGAAACGTACGCGTTCGTCGGTTTCCAGTTGACGATCGATCTCGAAGCGCAAGTCGTGCGCACGGGCGACGGCACCGAGTACGCATTCGACGTGCCGGGCTTTCGCAAGTACTGCCTGCTGAACGGCTTCGACGATATCGGCCTCACGCTGCGTCATGCCGACAAGATTCGCCAATACGAGGCGGAACGCCTGGCGAAGCAGCCGTGGCTGAATAACCGGCTCGTCGGATAAATCGAATAACGATCACGGAAGGAAGAGACGATGAAGATTGCAGTATTGCCCGGCGACGGGATCGGTCCGGAAATCACCGCCGAAGCAGTCAAGGTGCTGAACGCGCTCGGCGAGAAGTTCGAGCTGGAAGAAGCGCCGGTCGGCGGCGCAGGTTATGAGGCGAAGGGCCATCCGCTGCCCGACTCGACGCTGGCGCTCGCGAAGGAAGCCGACGCGATCCTGTTCGGCGCGGTCGGCGACTGGAAATACGACAAGCTGGAGCGCGCGCTACGTCCCGAGCAGGCGATCCTCGGCCTGCGCAAGCATCTGCAACTCTTCGCGAACTTCCGTCCGGCGATCTGCTATGCGCAACTGACGGGCGCGTCGTCGCTCAAAGCCGAAATCGTGTCCGGCCTCGACATCCTGATCGTGCGCGAGCTCAATGGCGATATCTATTTCGGCGCGCCGCGCGGCTTGCGCGAAGCGCCGGACGGCCCGTTTGCCGGCGCAAAGGAAGGCTTCGACACGATGCGCTATTCCGAGCCCGAAGTGCGCCGCATCGCGCACGTCGCGTTTCAGGCGGCGCAGAAGCGCCAGAAGAAGCTGACGAGCGTCGACAAGGCCAACGTGCTGGAAACGTCGCAATTGTGGCGCGACACGATGATCGACGTCGCCAGGGAGTATCCGGACGTCGAGCTGTCGCACATGTACGTCGACAACGCCGCGATGCAGCTCGTGAAAGCGCCGAAGGCGTTCGATGTCGTCGTGACCGGCAACATGTTCGGCGACATCCTGTCCGACGAAGCCGCGATGCTCACGGGTTCCATCGGCATGTTGCCGTCGGCGTCGCTCGACAAGGACAACAAGGGCCTGTACGAGCCGTCGCACGGCTCCGCGCCGGATATTGCGGGCAAGGGCGTGGCCAACCCGCTCGCGACCATTCTGTCCGCCGCGATGATGCTGCGCTACTCGCTCGGCAAGACCGAGCAGGCGGACCGCATCGAAAGCGCGGTGAAGAAGGTGCTGGAGCAGGGCTATCGCACCGGCGATATCGCGACGGCGGACGGCCGGATCGTCGGCACGAAGGAAATGGGCGATGCAGTGCTGAAGGCGCTGTAATCGCCGGAAAGACGATCGGCGGTTGCAGGCAAAAGAGCGGCCGATCGTCTCTTTTTACCGATGTTCAAGCACGATCCGTACGATTTTAAGAGCCGCACCGCAAGCGCGTGACGAAAACATCGGGTTATCGTGTATATTCTTTGGTCATGGCGAAGAACACTCAATTCTCTCTGGATTCCATCGGACGCGGCTCATCTGCCGTCGCGACGGAACTCGCCATCGGCACGCGCATCGTGGCTATCAACGCCACGGCTAAAACGCGCATTACGAAAATCTCCATCAAATCGATCACGATTCGCTGATCGTCCCTCGTGTCCGAGCGTCTTCCCCGCGCGGCCACGCCGGGTAAAGATGCGGGGAAGCGTCCACAGTCAAAGGTTAGTCATGAACGTAGGTCTCGTTGGTTGGCGCGGTATGGTCGGCAGCGTCCTGATGCAACGCATGCAGCAGGAAGGCGATTTCGACCTGATCGAACCGGTGTTCTTCAGCACCAGCAATGCGGGCGGCAACGCGCCGTCGTTCGCCAAAAACGAGACGAAGCTCAAGGACGCGACGAGCATCGACGATCTGAAAAAGTGCGACGCCATCATCACGTGCCAGGGCGGCGACTACACCAACGAGGTGTATCCGAAGCTGCGCGCGGCGGGCTGGAAAGGCTACTGGATCGACGCGGCCTCGGCGCTGCGCATGAAGGACGACGCGGTCATCATCCTCGATCCGGTCAACCTGAACGTCATCAAGGATTCGCTCGTGAAGCGCGGCCGTGACTTCATCGGCGGCAATTGCACGGTCAGCCTGATGCTGATGGCGCTCGGCGGCCTGTTCCGCGAGAACCTCGTCGAGTGGACGACCGCAATGACATACCAGGCCGCCTCGGGCGCGGGCGCGCAGAACATGCGCGAGCTGCTCCAGCAGATGGGCGTGCTCTACGGTTCCGCGAAGGAAGATCTGGCCGATCCTTCATCCGCGATTCTCGACATCGACCGCCGCGTGCTCGCCGCGATGAACGGCGAGCGCATGCCCGTCGACAACTTCGGCGTGCCGCTCGCGGGCTCGCTGATTCCGTGGATCGACAAGGATCTCGGCAACGGCATGTCGAAGGAAGAGTGGAAGGGCGGCGCCGAAACCAACAAGATTCTCGGCAAGCCGGCAATGGGCACGCCGGGCTCGATCCCAGTCGATGGCCTTTGTGTGCGGATCGGCGCGATGCGCTGCCACTCGCAGGCGCTCACCATCAAGCTCACGAAGGACGTGCCGCTGGACGAAGTGCACGGCATCCTTGCTTCGGCGAACGACTGGGTGAAGGTGGTGCCGAACGAGCGCGAAGCATCGGTTCGCGATCTGTCGCCCGCGGTCGTCACGGGCACGCTGACGGTGCCCGTCGGCCGTCTGCGCAAGCTGGCGATGGGCGGCGAGTATCTGTCGGCATTTACTGTCGGCGATCAACTGTTGTGGGGCGCGGCCGAACCGCTGCGCCGCATGCTGCGCATTCTGCTCGACAAGTAAAGTAAACTACGCGCCTGGAAGCGCGTGCCAAACCCAAAAGCGTCGCGTTCTCGCGGCGCTTTTTGTTTTTGCGCAGTTTTTATTGCAAAGCCGGTTTTTCGTTGGTTTTGCGCCGTATGTTTCAATTTTTGCCGTACCCGGAGCCTCAATGATCCAACGACCACGCCGGTCTCTCCTTTTGTCATCGCGTGCGGCGTGCGCCGCGGCAACTTTCGCGGTATGCGCGATGTTTTGGGCGAATCCTGGCGATGCGCTCGCTCAGGCAAGCGACGCCGCCGCTCCCGCCGCAACGGGGCAGACATACGCGGTCAAGCCCGGACAATCGCTTAGCGACGTTGCTGGCCAACTCACCGGATCGAAGGATCGTGACGTTCGCGCGAAGGCGGCGCGTGCGCTGTTCGACGCCAATCCGAACGCGTTCTCAAATCACGATATCAACAAGCTGAAGCTCGGAGCGGTACTGAACGTGCCTGCCGATCTGAGCGGTGCGGTGGCTTCGAGCGTCGCGTCGGCGCCGGAAGCGCAGCAGAATCAGCCTGCAGAAGCCCCGGCGCCAGTGTCGGAGAGCGCGGGCGCGATAGCGTCGGATGCGGCGCCGGCATCGGCCGTCGAGCCGCAAGCGAGCGCAACGGCGGCGCAGGAATCGACCACGCCCGAGCCGGCATCGGCAAGCACCACGCCCGCAAGCGCACCCGCTGCGGCGGCGCCCGCGCCGGCCAGCGACAACCGCACCGGCAGCGGCGCGACCGCGGCGACCATCGGACTATCGCCGCTCGTCGTCGCCATCGTGATCGCCGTGGGTGCTTTCCTGCTATTCAGAATGCGACGCGGGAAGAAACGGCAGGCCGCTGCAAGTAACGAGGACGTCGATCGCGCGCCGAGGACGTTTGCAAGTCTGGAAGAAGCACAGGCCGACGCCGCCGCGCGCAATGAAGCGATGCGCCGAGCGCGCGAGGCATCGACGGCAGGATCGGCTGCCAGCGCTGCGGGGAAACCATCCGAGCCTGACCGGTCCGGACTGGCGGCCGCCGCCACGAGCGTCGAGCACGCCGAAGCGGCTCAGCCGCCCGCCGCCCCTTCCGAGGATCAACCTCCGCCGGCGACCGGGGCGAAGCCGGCCACCGAGTCCGCTGCAGCGCCCGGCCACGCGAACCGACCTGTACGCGAAGAGCCGTTCGCGCCGCTAGCGCCGGCGGCCCGTCATCCTGATTTCTTGCCGCCGATCGGCGCAGCGGAAACGCAAGAGCAGCCCGAACACCTCGCCCAGCACGAGCGTGAGAGCGCGGCGCGCGAAGCGGCGCGTCGTGAAGCCGAGAAATGGGAAATCGAGGAGCGCGAAGCCGCGGCGCGCCAGGCCGCCTTACAGGAAGCCGAAGAGCGTGAGATTCACGCGCGCGAAGCCGCCGCGCGGGAAGCGCTCGCACGCGATCTGGCCGACCGCGAGGCCGGGCAGCGCGAGGCCGAGTTGCGCCAGGTCACCGAGCGCGAAGATCAGGCGCGCGAGGCTGCGGCCCGCGAGATCATCGCGCGCGAGGCCGAACTGCGCGAACTGCAGGCGCGTGCGGCCGAAGAGCAAGCGGCCGAGCATCGCGCCGCAGAGCAGCGCGACATCGAGGAACAGGCGGCGCGCGAAGCGGAAAAATCGGGTATTGCGCCGGATGAAGAGCCGGCGGTTGCGCACCGTTTTCCGATGCCGAAGTTCCCGCAGGATGCGATTCACGCGCTTGGCTCGCTCGAAATGGAACTGCCGCCGCGCATGGAACTGTCGATCAAGCCGCCTGGCGCGAGGGAGCAGGAGCCGGCGACGTCGTCGCTGCCCGCCGATGCGCCGTCGCCCGAATCACGCCTCGGAGCGCTGCAGCCGCCCCCGACTGGCCCGCAGCCGATCGAGCAGGTGCCCTTCGTTCCGCAGCCGGTAGCACAGACGGACGCGGCGCGGCATACGCAAACGCAGCGGCAGTCCGCGGCCGCGCAGATCGAAGCGGGCACGGCTGGCGCGGCTTCGGTCGCCGGCCTCGGCGCGACGAGATTCGGGCCGCTCAGCCTGGACTTCGATCTCGGGCGCGCGTCGAGCGCCACCGAGCCGCTGCCCGCGCTGACGCCCGCGCAACTCGCGACGATCGCGCGCAACAAGCTCGAATTGGCGGCGGAATACATCGAGTTGGGCGATCTTTCGGGCGCGCGCACGCTGTTGCAGGAAGTGATCGAATCGAACGATCCCGCGACGCGCCAGCAGGCGGCCACGCTCCTCTCGACGCTCGCCCCGCATTCCTGAAGATGCGCATCGCTTTAGGCATTCAGTACGATGGCTCGGCGTTTTGCGGCTGGCAGTCTCAACCGCACGGCAAGACGGTGCAGAACGAACTGGAGCGCGCGCTCGCGGAATTCGCGCAGACGCCGCTTTCTACCGTCGTCGCCGGACGCACGGATACGGGTGTGCACGGTCTCGGCCAGGTCGTCCATTTCGACACCGAACTCGATCGCACCGAATTCTCGTGGGTCCGCGGCACGAACGCGTTTTTGCCCGATACCGTCGCCGTGCAATGGGCAAAGCCGATGCCCGATGACTTCCACGCCCGCTTCGCCGCGTTCGAGCGCACGTATTTTTACGTTCTCTATGTCAATCCGGTGCGCTCGCCGATGCTGGCGAAACGCGCGGGCTGGGTACACACGCCGCTGGACGTCGACGCGATGCGCGATTCGGTCGCCTGCCTGATCGGCGAGCACGATTTTTCGTCGTTCCGCGCGGCCGATTGTCAATCGAAGACGCCCGTGAAGCACCTCTATCAGATCGACGTGCGCGAGCAGGGTGATTTCATTCACTTTCGCTTTCGCGCCAACGCGTTCCTGCATCACATGGTGCGCAATCTGATGGGGTGCCTCGTCGCGATCGGACGCGGCCGTCATCCGGTTTCGTGGATGGCCGATGTCCTCGCCGCCCGCGACCGCCGTGCCGCCGCGCCGACCTTCATGCCGGACGGCCTGTATCTGGCCGAGGTCGGCTATCCTGAACACTTCGCGGTGCCGCCGCCGCATATCGCCAGCATGCCCTGGAGCGCCATGTGGGCAGAGCCGAAATGACCGAACGAGATTTGCATCGCACCCGCATCAAGCTATGCGGACTTTCGCGCGTAGAAGACGTGCAGCACGCCATCGCACTCGGCGCGGACGCCGTGGGCTTCGTGTTCTATCCGCCGAGCCCGCGCTCGGTGAGCGTCGCGCAGGCGGTCGAGCTGGCGCGGCACGTGCCGCCGCTCGTGTCATCCGTCGGGCTTTTCGTCAATGCGACGCCGGAATGGATTCGCGAAGTCACGTCCAATGTGCCGCTTTCGCTGCTGCAGTTTCATGGCGACGAAACCCCCCAGCAGTGCGAGGAACTTGCAGCAGTTGCGGGTTTATCCTATTGGCGCGCACTGCGAATTGGGCCTGATGCGTCCACAAGCCATTTGATAGAATCGTCTCTCAAGTTCAAAGCCGCAGGCGGCCTTCTTCTCGACGCTCTCGTCGAGGGCTTCGGCGGCGGTGGAAAGGTATTCGATTGGTCACTTATCCCAACAGATCTCGGGCATCGGGCCGTTTTGAGTGGTGGGTTGAACGCGCAAAACGTCAGTGACGCCATTCGGCGTGTGCGCCCGTACGCGGTCGATGTCTCGAGCGGCATCGAGGTGCCGGGCGCCAAGGGCGTGAAGGATCCCGCCCGAATGGCGGCATTCGTGCGCGCAGTGCGCGAAGCGGATGCCGGGTGATGTGGAACGTGAGCCGCGCTGTCGGCCACGTAACCGAGAGAGTGACGCAATGTACGATTTGCCAGACGAAAGAGGCCACTTCGGCCAATATGGAGGCGTGTTCGTCTCCGAAACGCTCATCCACGCGCTAGATGAACTGCGCGTCGCGTATGAAGCAGCACAGAAAGATCCCGAGTTTCTCGCCGAATACGAGTACGAGCTCAAGCATTACGTCGGCCGTCCGTCGCCGATTTATCACGCGAAGCGCTGGAGCGACATGCTCGGCGGAGCGCAGCTCTATCTGAAGCGCGAGGATCTGAATCATACCGGCGCGCACAAGGTGAATAACGTAATCGGCCAGGCGCTGCTCGCCCGCAAGATGGGCAAGCCGCGCGTGATCGCCGAGACTGGCGCGGGCCAGCACGGCGTGGCGACTGCGACCATCGCCGCGCGCTTCGGCATGGAGTGCGTGGTCTATATGGGCGCAGAGGACGTGCGCCGTCAGGCCGCGAACGTGTATCGCATGAAGCTGCTCGGCGCGACGGTCGTTCCTGTCGAATCCGGCTCGAAGACGCTCAAGGATGCGCTGAACGAAGCCATGCGCGACTGGGTGACGAACGTCGAGAACACCTTCTACATCATCGGCACTGTCGCGGGTCCGCACCCTTATCCGATGATGGTGCGCGACTTCCAGCGCGTGATCGGCGACGAATGCCGCGTGCAGATGCCCGAAATGACGGGCCGTCAGCCCGATGCGGTCATCGCGTGCGTTGGGGGCGGATCGAACGCGATGGGCATTTTTTATCCGTATATCGACGACAAAGGCGTCAAATTGATTGGCGTGGAAGCGGCGGGCGATGGCATCGATACGGGCCGCCACGCGGCGTCGCTCATGGGCGGCAGTCCCGGCGTGCTCCACGGCAACCGCACCTATCTGCTGCAGGATGAAAACGGCCAGATCATCGAGACGCATTCGGTCTCGGCGGGTCTCGATTATCCGGGCGTCGGCCCCGAGCACGCGTGGCTGAAGGACGCTGGACGCGCGGAGTATGTCGGCATCACGGACGACGAAGCGCTCAAAGCCTTCCACGACTGCTGCCGTATCGAGGGCATCATCCCGGCGCTCGAGTCGAGCCACGCGCTCGCTTACGGCGCGAAGCTCGCGAAAACGCTGCCGCGTGACAAGGTGCTGCTCGTCAATTTGTCGGGCCGGGGCGACAAGGACATGCATACGGTCGCCGAGCGATCGGGCATCCAGTTCTGAGCACCTGACCGATGCGCACCGTTATCGACGAGCCGTTGTCCGTCGGCGCCCTCCAGAGCGCCGGCAGCGACATCCGCAATCGCGATTTCCTGACCGATGCCGAACACATTCCCGATGCGTCGATCGATCTGATCGTCGCGGACCCGCCCTATGGTCTGGGCAAGGACTACGGGAACGATTCGGACATGCTGTCGGGCGACGCTTTTCTCGAGTGGACCTATCGCTGGCTGAGTCTGGCGATCCCGAAGCTCAAGCCGAGCGGCTCGCTTTACATCTTCTGCACCTGGCAATACTCGCCCGAACTGTTCGTGTTCCTGAAGCGCCGTCTCCTGATGATCAACGAGATCGTCTGGGACCGGCGCGTGCCGAGCATGGGCGGAACGACGCGTAAATTTACGTCAGTGCACGATAACATCGGCTATTTTGCGGTATCGAAGGACTATTACTTCGATCTCGATCCGGTGCGCATCCCCTACGACGCAGAGACGAAAAAGGCACGCTCGCGCAAGATTTTCGAAGGCAGCAAGTGGCTCGAGCTCGGCTATAACCCGAAGGATGTCTGGTCCATTTCCCGTCTGCATCGGCAGCACGCCGAGCGGGTGGATCATCCGACGCAAAAGCCGCTGGAGATCGTCGAGCGCATGGTGCTCGCGAGTTGTCCCCCCGGCGGCCGGGTGCTCGATCCGTTCATGGGCAGCGGCACGACGGCGGTCGCATGCGCGCGTCACGGCCGGCAGTTCACGGGCTACGAGATCAACGCCGAGTACTGCGCAATCGCGGAAGGCCGCATCGCCGAAGCGCGGGCCGCACGCCTCAAGCCCGAGGAGCCCGTGCGCGCGCGTCGCAAGACGCTCGCGACGACCGATACCGCTGCGCAAGCGGCCGAATAGCGCTTTTTTCGTCGCTAATCGCGTCAGACGTCGACCAGGCGTCTGACGTCAACGAATACGTTCAAGAGAATTCCCATGTCCCGTATCAAGAACACGTTTGCGGCGCTGGCCGCGCAGGGCAAGAAAGGGCTGATTCCGTTCATCACCGCGGGCGACCCGAATCCGGAGCAGACCGTGGAGTTCATGCACGCACTCGCCAAGGGCGGCGCGGACGTCATAGAACTGGGCGTACCGTTTTCCGATCCGATGGCCGACGGCCCCGTGATCCAGCGTTCGTCCGAGCGCTCGCTCGCTCGCGGCGTAACGCTCAAGAGCGTGCTGGCCGACGTCAAGCGCTTCCGTCAGACCGACGACAAAACGCCAGTCGTGCTGATGGGCTATGCGAATCCGATCGAGCGCATGGGCGCGGACGCTTTTGCGAAAGCCGCGCAGGAAGCGGGCGTCGACGGCGTGCTGGTGGTCGATTACCCGCCCGAGGAGGCCGAGAGCTTCGGCGCGTCCATGCGCGCGGCCGGCATCGATCCGATCTTCCTGCTCGCGCCGACCTCCACGGACGAACGGGTCGCGGCGGTCGGCAAGATCGCGAGCGGCTATGTTTACTACGTATCGCTGAAAGGCGTGACCGGCGCGGCAAATCTGGACGTTTCCAGCATCGCGAGTAAAATCCCGGCCATCAAGTCGCATGTGCCCCTGCCGGTTGGCGTCGGGTTCGGCATTCGCGACGCCCAAACCGCGCGTGCCGTCGCCGATGTCGCGGACGCCGTCGTCATCGGCAGCCGCCTCGTGCAATTGCTCGAAGAGGCGAAGCCGGACGCCGCGGCCGCGTCACTGACGAGCTTCATTGCCGAAGTTCGTCAGGCACTCGACGCCGCACAGTAAAATACGCGCCGCCGCGGGCCGTCCGATTCGGACGTGCGCCGCGCGGCGACCGATCAGTCAAGGAAAAACGATGAGCTGGCTCGACAAACTGCTGCCGCCGAAGATCAAGCAAACGGATCCCAAGAGCCGCAAAGGCATCCCCGAGGGCCTCTGGGTGAAGTGCCCGTCGTGCGAGGCGGTGCTGTATCGCAACGACGTCGAGGCGAACCTGCATGTCTGCCCGAAGTGCAGCCATCACATGCGCATTGGCGCGCGCGAGCGGCTCGACCGCCTGCTCGATCCGGAAGGCCGCTACGAAATCGGCCAGGAAGTCGTGCCGGTCGATGCGCTCAAGTTCAAGGACAGCCGTAAGTATCCGGATCGCATCAAGGAAGCGATGGAGGATACCGACGAAACCGACGCGATGGTCGTCATGGGCGGCGCGATCCACACGATTCCGTGCGTCGTCGCGTGCTTCGAGTTCTCGTTCATGGGCGGCTCGATGGGCTCGGTGGTCGGCGAGCGCTTTGTGCGCGGCGCGCGCAATGCGATCGAGCAGAACGTGCCGTTCATCTGCTTCACGGCGTCCGGCGGCGCGCGCATGCAGGAAAGCCTGCTTTCGCTGATGCAAATGGCCAAGACCACAGCGCTCCTGACCAGACTGTCGGATGCGAAGCTGCCGTTCATTTCCGTGCTGACCGACCCGACGATGGGCGGTGTCTCCGCGAGCTTCGCCTTTCTCGGCGATGTCGTGATCGGCGAGCCGAAGGCGCTGATCGGCTTCGCCGGCCCGCGCGTGATCGAGCAGACCGTGCGCGAAAAGCTGCCGGAAGGCTTCCAGCGCGCCGAATTCCTGCTGCAGAAGGGCGCCATCGACATGATCGTGGATCGCCGCAAGATGCGCGAAGAACTTGCCCAATTGATGGCGCTGATGACGCGGCAACCCGCCGATTCCGTCGCCTGAATCGCTGATATGCAGCGCTGCGCCGCGCGAGAGCCCTGAGGTTCCGCGCGGCGTTTTGCTTTTCCCCATCTCGAACATGAACACTTTCCCCACCCTCGACGCCTGGCTGGCTCATCTGGAAGCAGCGCATCCGGTCGGCATCGACATGGGCCTGACGCGTATCGGCAAGGTGAAGGACGCGCTCGGCCTGCATTTCGACTGCCCGGTCATCACCGTCGGCGGTACGAATGGCAAAGGCTCGACGTGCGCGATCATCGAAACGATCCTGCTGCGCGCGGGTTATCGCGTCGGCTGCCATACCTCGCCGCACCTGCTTTCGTTCAACGAGCGTGCGCGCATCGACGGCGCCGAGGCGAGCGACGCCGATCTGCTCCAACATTTCGAGGCGGTGGAAAAGGCGCGCGCGAGCCTGCCCGAACCGGTTTCGCTGACTTACTTCGAATTCACGACGCTCGCGATCCTGCATCTTTTCGCATCGCGCGGGCTCGATGCCGTGATTCTGGAAGTCGGGCTCGGCGGACGTCTGGACGCGGTGAATATCGTCGATACGGATTGCGCGGTGATCACGAGCATCGACATCGACCATACCGATTATCTCGGCGACACGCGCGAGAAGATCGGCTTCGAGAAGGCGGGCATTTTCCGGCCGGGCAAGCCCGCTGTGTGCGGCGACCCGTCGCCGCCGCAAAGCCTGATCGATCATGCGCAGGCGATCGGCGCGGATCTTTGGCTCGTCGGACGGGACTTCCGCTATGAAGCGCAGCCGGGCAACGAGCGCCAGCAATGGAGCTATATCGGCCGCGAGCAGCGGCGCCCGGCGCTGGCGTATCCCGCACTGCGCGGCGCGAATCAGCTGATCAACACGGCGGCGGCGCTGGCCGCGCTCGAATCGTTGCGTGATCGCTTGCCCGTTTCGGCTCAGGATATTCGCCTCGGACTCGCCAATGTCGAACTGCCGGGCCGCTTCCAGGTGCTGCCGGGAAAGCCGCAAATCATTCTCGATGTTGCGCACAATCCCCACGCTGCCGCCGTTTTGTCGCAAAATCTCGGCAACATGGGCTATTTTCCGTACACGTACGCGGTGTTCGGCGCGATGGGCGACAAGGACATCGAAGGCGTCGTGAAGCAGTTGACGAGCGAGATCGACCACTGGAACGTCACCGCGCTGCCCACGCCGCGCGCCGCGTCGGCGGAGCAACTGGAGCACGCATTGCGCGACGCCGGTGTCAACGACGGCCCGGACAGCAGCGTTTCTAGCTTCGAAACGCCAGCCGCAGCTTTTCAAGATGCGTTAAGGCGCGCGTCCGAAAATGATAGAATCGTCGTTTTTGGCAGTTTCTACACGGTAGCCGGCGTGATGGCCTACCGTCGAACGCAGCATAACTAGCGCCATCATCCAGACGGTCGGCCGTCAGCACCAAGCGATACATGGGACTCTTTTCGTTCGGCAAGAAAGACGACTCCGGTCGCGACGCATACTCCGATTCCTCGCGCGGCTCGCGTCACACCGTCCGTACCGAGCGCCGCACGCGCCGTTCGGAGCGCACCGACGCCGACGCGATGATGCTCGATCCCACCCTGCCCGAGAAACAGCGCGCGCGCCGCAGGCTTGTCGGCGCGATCGCGCTGGTGCTGGCCGCCGTCATCGTCCTGCCTATGGTGCTGGATTCGCGTCCGAAGCCCGTGACCGACGACATTTCCATCGATATTCCCAATCGCCCGTCGCCTGCCGCGAAACAATCACGCGACGCGACCGAGGCGGACACGCAAGCCGGCGTCGCGCATGATGCGCCGGCGGGCGCTTCGAGCAGCGTTTCCGCTGGCGCGACGCAGCCGCAGGCCGCTGCGGCCGCCGCTACGGCACAACCGAAGCCCGAAGCAACGGAACAGCCGAAGCCCGAAACGAAGGCGCAAGCCAGGACTGAAGCGAAGCCGTCGAAGCCTGCCGCCGCCGCAAGCCAGAACGCGAAGCAGCAGGCCACGGAACCGTCCGAGGAAGACAACGCAAACACCGCCGCGAACGCAGCCGCAGGCGCGGCGAATACGCCGTCGTCGCCGGCGGGCAGCCGTTTCGTGCTGCAAATCGGCCAGTTCGACGACGAAACCGCCGCGCAGAACTGGGTCAACAAATTGAAGTCTGCGGGTGTGCCCGCATATCTCGAACATCGCAAGCAGTCGGATGGCGCGACCAAATCGCTGTTGCGCGCGGGTCCGTTCCCCGATCGCGCGTCGGCGCAGGCGGCCCTCGTAAAGGTGCGCCAGGCCGGCCTCGGCGGCGGCACTCGCTCATCGAATTAAGCAGATTTGATGTTCACCGCTTTCGACTACGGCGTGATGGCTGTGATTGGTCTGTCCGCGCTTCGCGGCATGTGGCGCGGCCTGTTGGCCGAGGCCTTCGGTCTGGTCGGCTGGATTGCCGCCATTCTGATCGCAGGGCGCTTCGTCGGGCTCGTCGTGCCGTATATTCCGTCGACATGGCCCGGCGGCGCGCTCACGCAATGGCTCGTGGCGTTTCTGCTGGTGGTTGCGGCGGTGCTGCTCATATCGAGCGTGCTATCGGCGCTTTTGACGCGCATCACGGAAGTGACCGGCCTGCGCGGTGTGGATCGCTCCCTGGGCTTGCTGTTCGGCCTCGTGAGAGGCGCTATATTGGTAGTGGTTCTGGTCGCACTGGCTGGCCTGACCGAACTGCCGGAAAAGGATTTTTGGCGCAATGCGCTGCTGCGGCCGATGGCCGAGCAGGGCGTGCGCGAATTGAAACCGCTGCTCCCCGATACGCTCGCCGCGTATGTGCACGTCGCTCGCGAACCGAGCGGCCTGGCGCCAGCCGCCGCACAATAGACGCAAGGCCCGCTACACGAGGAATGCGCGACGGCTCGATGACGCTTCGGCCCGGCCTCGATACGGCCAAATAATGAGAGAAGCGTCGATGAGATCCGGGCAACGCCTTGTCTACCCGTTTCGACTCTTTGAAGGACCATGCCATGTGCGGCATCGTAGGTGTAGTTTCCCAGACCCCCGTCAATCAGCTGATCTATGACAGCCTGCTCCTGCTCCAGCATCGCGGGCAGGATGCGGCGGGCATCGCCACGGCGAACGGCAACAACTTCCACATGCATAAGGCCAACGGCATGGTGCGCGACGTGTTCCGCACGCGCAACATGCGCAGCTTGCCGGGCAATGTCGGCATCGGCCAGGTGCGTTATCCGACCGCCGGTTCGGCATCGAGCGAGGAAGAAGCACAGCCGTTCTACGTGAACGCGCCGTTCGGCATCATCCTCGCGCATAACGGCAACCTCACGAACTGGATGCAGCTGAAGGACGAGATGTTCCGGATCGATCGCCGGCACATCAACACCGCGTCCGACACCGAAGTGCTTCTCAACGTGTTCGCGCACGAACTGCAACTGGCGAGTTCGGGGCTCCAGCTCGACGCCGCCGCACTGTGGAAGGCCGTCGCGGGCGTGCATCGTCGCGTGAAGGGGTCGTATGCAATCGTGTCGCTGATCGCGGGCTATGGGCTCGTGGCGTTCCGCGATCCGTTCGGCATCCGCCCGCTCGTGCTCGGCAAGCTGGAGACGGCGACGGGCGTCGAGTGGATGGTCGCGTCGGAGTCGGTGGCGATCGAAGGCATCGGCTTCGAGTTCGTGCGCGATGTCGAGCCGGGCGAAGCGATCTTCATCGACGCAGAAGGCAATCTGCACAACCATCAATGCGCCGAAAAGCCCGAACTCAACCCCTGCATCTTCGAGCTCGTGTATCTCGCGCGTCCGGACTCGTGCCTCGATGGCGTGCCGGTCTACAACGCGCGTCTGCGCATGGGCGATTATCTCGCCGAGAAGATCAAGCGCGTGCTGCCCGATGTGCCGATTGACGTCGTGATGCCGATTCCGGATTCGTCGCGCCCCGCCGCGATGCAGGTGGCCGCGAAGCTCGGCGTCGAGTATCGCGAGGGCTTCTTCAAGAACCGCTACGTGGGCCGCACCTTCATCATGCCGGGTCAGGCTGTGCGCAAGAAGTCGGTGCGCCAGAAGCTGAACGCGATGGGCATCGAGTTCAAGGGCAAGAACGTGCTGATCGTCGACGATTCCATCGTGCGCGGCACGACCTCGCATGAAATCGTGCAGATGGCGCGCGACGCCGGCGCGAACAAGGTGATCTTCGCGTCCGCTGCGCCGCCGGTGAAGTTCCCGAACGTGTACGGCATCGACATGCCGACGCGCGGCGAACTCGTCGCGCACGGCCGCAGCGATGAGGAAGTGGCGCGCATGATCGGCGCGGACTATCTCGTCTACCAGGACGTGGAAGACCTGAAGAGTGCGATCCGCGACATCAACCCGGCGCTGAAGGAATTCGAAGCATCGTGCTTCGACGGCAACTACATCACCGGCGATGTGACGACCGATTATCTCGATCGCATCGAAACCGCGCGCCTCGCGCCGCAGTCGCAATCGGACCGCGACGCGGCGAGCGAAGCGCAAGAGGGCGGCATGACGCGCTCACAGTTGCATCTGCAACTATCGGTCGAGTAAGTCTTCAGCGCTTCATGAGAGCCCGCTTCGTCTGCAAGGACCAAGCGGGCTTTTTGCGTTTGGAGCCTGAAAACAGGGGAGAAAAACATGGACGACAACCTCGGCTTCGACACGCTCGCCGTGCGCGCCGGTACCAGACTGTGCTCGATCACCGGCAATCTCGGCGACACGCGCACGACGATCACGCATCTCTCGACGACGACGCAGGGGCGCCTCACATCCGAGCTGCGCGAAGCCGCCGGCATACGCGAAGGCCTGATTCGTCTTGCGGTAGTCTCGAAGATCCTGCGGCTATACGCGCCGATCTGGCGCGCGGTCTGGGTTAGGCGTCGCGCGGCGACTTGAAGCCGCCATTGCGCCATTGCCCCGGCGAAATGCCGAAGCGTTTCGAGAACGCGTGCGTGAAGGCGCTTTGATCGGCGAAGCCGACATCGAGTGCGATATCGGTGAGCGTCGGGCGCGGGTCGGCGAGCAGCGTGAGCGCCGTGTCGAGCCGCAGCCGATGCAGATAGCGATGCGGCGTCTCGCCGAACGCCTCATTGAAGAGCTGATGAAAGCGGCGCATGCCGAAGCCGCAATGCACGGCGAGATCGGCGATGCGCAGCGGCTCGGATAGATGCAGACGCAACCATCGGTCGATGCGCGCGAAGTCGAGCCCGCGCATCATGTCGATGGAATCGTCGGTGTCGTGCATCAGCGCGCCGCATAGATGCGCGGCCGCCTGCCATGCGAAACGATCGGAGAAAGGCGTATCGCCGCTCGCACGACGGGCGACCTCGGCGACTGCCTGCGTGACGCGCGAGTCGATCGCGACCGCGCGCGCCCGCTCGAAGTATCGCTCGGGCACCGCGACAGACGTGGCCGGCAGATCGATCACGAGCTGGCGATTATCGCCGTCGGCCCAGTAGTCGTGGCGCGCGCCTGCCGGGATGATCCAGGCGCCGCTGCAATCGATGCGTGCGCCGTTGCCATCGACGGCCATCTCCATCGACCCGTCGAGACCGAGCACGATCTGATGAAAGTCGTGCACGTCCGACGCTTGCGCAGCCTCATAGCGGCGCAGCGACACGGCGGGACGATGAAGCGGCGCGCTCATGCCGTTGTCGCTCAGACGTCCAGCAATTCCACTTCGAACACGAGCGTGGCGTTCGGCGGGATCACGCCGCCTGCGCCGCGCGCGCCGTAGCCGAGTTGCGGCGGGATCGTGAGACGGCGCACGCCGCCGACCTTCATGCCCTGCACGCCTTCGTCCCAGCCCTTGATGACCATGCCGCCGCCCAGCACGAAGGCGAACGGGTCGTTGCGGTCCTTGCTCGAATCGAATTTCTGGCCGTCCGTGAGCCAGCCCGTGTAGTGCACGCTGACCGTCTTGCCTGCGACGGCTTCAGCGCCTTCGCCAACGGTGACGTCTTCGTATTTGAGACCGGAATCGGTCGTGACAATCGACATGGTTGCTCCCTGGTTGCCCGGCCATCGACGATGGATGGCCGGTGGTCGAAACCGACATTGTAGAACGTCGCCAGGAGCGGGGCGCGGCGCGCAGGCCTCAGAGATGGCGGCCACGCGGGCCGAAGCGCGAGCCGATGCGCGTGGCGATGTCCGGTCTCACGTGCCTGCCGATCGCGGTGCCGATCGACGCGCCATCCTGCGCCTCCTGCCTCGCGGCCGCGGCAGCCCTGTCGCCGTCGTGCTGCCTCGCGAGCTTGAGCGCGCGCACGCGCACGTACGCCATCGCGACCAGCGTCCAGGGCGCGAGATAGGCGAACTCGGGCACGGAGACCATCATCATCGTCCAGGTCGCCGCGCAGCACTGACGCAGCGCCATGCCACGGGGATCCCAGTCGAGCCTGAACGCCGGATAAAGCATCAGCGTGCTGATGAAGACCGTGCCGACGACACCCGTATTGACGAGCAGCGTCGAGAACAGATCGGTCGAGCGGATATAGCCGAAGCCGATGCCGAAGATCTGATTGAGCGGCGACGCATCGACCCACAGGCGCATCGACTGGAGGAACAGCAGCGAGCGGTCCGAGCCCGATTCGGTTTTCTGTTCGAGCTTGTCCGTGACCATCTGCTTGAAGAGATCCGCGATGTAATCCTGCAGCAGATAGGCGATCACGCACAGCACGAAGAGCCCGATCAGCGCCTTGACCGGATTGATGCCGAGCTTGCGCACGCGGATGATCGAATACACGGCATAGCCGATCAGCACCGTCGACGAGGTGGTCATCAAAAGCGACAGGCCGATGACCCATACGGGCCAGCGCACGCGCGAGGTCGCGTTGAAGTAGACCCAGAACGGGAAGATGGACATCGCGTACATCGACGGCTCGCCGGTGAGCGCTTTAAGGCGCTGGATCGGAATGCCTTTGATGTTGATCTGCTGGAACGAGCTGCCGTTCACCGTGCCGTCGGAGCGCACGATGCCCTTGCCGAACTGATCGCCGAATGCGCGGTTCGAGATGAAGTCGCCCGGCTGGCCGGTGGCGATGTAATAGGCCACTTCGAATATGCCGTACAGCGCGAACAGCGTGACGGCGGCGAGCAGCCACTGGTCCCACGTCGGCTTGTAGTAGTGGTACACGTAAGCCGCATAGAGCACGACCGCCGCCACATAGAGGGACTGCGTGAACATGCTCTTGCGCATGATGAACGTGAAGGGATCGGTGTCGTCGACGAGCACGATCTTGCTGAAGTCGGGATCGAACGGGGCCATCACGTCAGCGAGCTGCGACGTGCAGAGCATCAGCAGCCACACGACGACCGCCGCGCCCAGGAAATGCATCCAGCTCTTGCGCGCGCGCCCGCCGAAGAGCAGCACGAGCGGCACGGAGAGGAAGCACATCAGATAGCCGATCGTCGTGCCCTGAATCGAAGGCATGACGAGGAACGACGTCACCGGCATCGCGAAGGCCCAGATTCGGTAGTAGAGGTCGGTCAGCGCCGCTTTTTCTTTCATCATCGAAGGTTGGATGGGCCCGCTTCAAAGCGGACTGTCAGTCGTTATCAGGTCGGTGCCGAATAAGGCGTGAATCAAGGCAATCAATACGCTTGCCGGCTCGATCATCGCGGCCTATCCGCTCAGGCTCGGCGGCGAAACGTCGCCAGCATGGCGAGCAGGATCACGAGCATCGAACGCGACGGCATGCGTGGCGCCTCTGCGAGCGGTGCCTGCTCGACGACGAGGCGCGGCGCCGGAGCGGGCGCGGGCGCCGGTATGGGTACCGTTTTGCGCACTCGATGAAAGTCGCAATGCGGACACACGTTCAGGCCCACAGCCACCTGCCTGCGGCAGCGCGGGCATTGCACGAGCCGCTTCCCGAACGAAAAAGGTCCGCTCATATGCGTCTCTCTCATCGACCCCGTTGACGACGCGAGTGCATCGCCATCTTGCGATCCATCGTGGCCCGCGAAGACGTATGAACATTCCGTCTGATCGTCGCCACGCTTCGCCTGCAATGAGCGCGTTGCGCGCAATGCCGCGAGCGCTCGAAGTCGTTCCACGTCCGGTCGCGCGGACGATTCCCGCAGCGGATGGACGCATCACGCCCCACACCAGCAATACAACGTAAAGCGCCGCGTGACGGGCACGCGGCGCGATGCCTTCAATCGCTGCGCTTCATTATGCGCGCGCTGTCAGTGCGCCGACCTGAACGTGCTCGTATATGCCGCCGCATATCCATAACTGCGGCGATTGCTCGGGCGTCGCGGAATCGCGTTGAAGACCGAGCCGACGAGCCTGCCGCCCGAACGCTGCACCTTCTTCACGGTTTCCTCGATTTCTTCCTCGCTCTGAATGCCCGAACGCAGCACGAGCACCGTCGAACCTGCATCGCTCGCGACGATCGCCGCATCGGTGACGACGAGGAAGGGCGGCGTATCGAGGATCACGAGGTCGAACTGTTCGCTCATGCGCGCAAGCATGTTGCGAAAGCCCGGCATCATCAACAGCTCGGAAGGATTCTCCGGATAACCGCCGCACGACATGAACGACAGCCCCGGCACGCCGACATAGCGGATCGCGTCGCCGAGCGCCAGTTCGCCCTTGAGCACTTCCGAGAGGCCGCCCGGATTCGACTGCTTGAAGAACGAAGCGATATGGCCGCGCCGCATATCGCCGTCGATGAGGAGCACGCGCAGACCGATTTCCGCGAGCAGCACCGACAGATTCGCCGCGACGAAGCTCTTGCCCGCCGACGGAATCGGACCCGTCAGCATCACGATGTTGTTCGGCGCGTTGGCGAGGTCGCGGTACAACTCCGTGCGCACCGCGCGCAGCGCCTCGACAGCCGGATCGTGCGGGAAGCGCGTAGCAAGCACGCGGGCATCGCGATCCGTATCGGCCACGTGCGGCATCGCGAACGCATCGTGTTCCGGCAGATGAACATAAGGCAGAGCCTTCGGCGGACCGCCGTTCTGCGTCCCGGAGTAGGTGAGCGGCGCATGCTCGACCGGCGACACGGCGATCTCGTGATCCAGCATCGCCTGCTGCCGGCTGTACAACACTTCCCCCAATACCGGCACAGACAGACGGCGCTCGACGAACATCGGATCGGTCACGCCGATCATCGCGTGGCGGCGCAGGAAGATGAAGAACGTGCCCATGAAGAAGCCGAGGGCCGTGCCCGCCGCGATCACGAGCGGCTTGTTCGGCTTCACCGGCCGGTACGGACGCAGCGCGTTATCGACGATATGCGCACCGCCGCTCGTGCTCGCGCGGCGCACGGATAGTTCTTGCGCCTTGTTCACCATGCCCATGTAAATGGTCTCGGCCACGCGTGCGTCACGCGTGAGGGTCGCGTTCTGGCGCTCGGAAGCGGGCATGCTGTCGAAGCGCTGCTGAATCTGCTTGTTCGACGCCTCGAGTTCGGCGATCTGCTGATTGAGGTTGACCACCTGCGGGCTGTTAGGTTGAAAGCGCTGCAACGCCTGCGTGCGCTGTATCTTCAGGTTCGCCAGTTGTTGCAACGACACGATGCTGCCTTGCAGATACGCCTGCGCTTCGTTGAGCGGCTGCACCGACTGCGATTTCGAGCGGAACGAACTGAGGTTGCCTTCGGCGCGCCGCAGATCGGCTTCGAGGCGCGGCAATTCTCCGCGGATGAATTCGAGTGTCTTCGTGTCGTTCGCCTGGCGAGCCTGAACAGCGGCGGTCAGATATGCCTGGCCGAGCGCGTTCGCGACATCGGCGGTCAGAGCGGGATCGTCGGCGTTGAAGGTGATCTGCACGACGCCCGTGTCTTTCGCGGACTCGGCCACCTTCATCGACTTCTTCATGAGCGCGATGGCGTCGAGCGTATTGAGGCGCGTCACGTCGAAGTGCACGCCCGGATGGCCGAGCGCGCCGTTGACGAGAATCGACACGCCGTTTGCCGATGCCGGACGGCCAATCGTGCCGCGCAGGAGCATCGCGCCGTCGGGGTCGCGCAACTCGTACTGGTTGTTGTCGAGCAGAACTAAATCGAGCTTCTGGTCTTCGAGCGAGGGCGGCACGTCGAGGCGCCCGATCTGCAGCGACTCACCGCCCCAGCCGTATGCATCGAGGCCGAACCATGCGGGAGAAAGATGTCCCTTCTTCGCAAACAGATCCGCGATCTGACCGAGCACGGGGAACGTGCTGGGCTTGACCTTGATGTCGAAATGGAACTGCTTGACGACGGGTTCGAGCACCGAGCGGCTTTGCATCACGGAGATTTCCGCGGGCGCGAGCTGGTTGACCGTCGGCTGAGACTGCTGCATCTGCATCTGGTTCTGCGGCGCGATGCCGAGCGCGTTCGGATCGGGTGGATCCACGCGCACGACCACGTCCGAAGAATAGATGGGCCTGGCAAGAAACGCATACGCGGTCGCGAGCGCGGCCGTGATCCCGATGAACAGGAAGAGGATGCCAAGGTGATCGCGCAGGAGCTTGAGCATGTCGCTCGCGGTGAATTCACCGTCGTCCTTGCCGGGGCGCGAAGATCCGGAGTTCACATAGAGGGTGTTCAAAGGCGCCGTCCTCAGTTCGATAAGTTGACCGTTGTTTCCCGGGCTGAGAAAAAACAGAAAGCCCGCGCGGCATGTCCGCGATACGTCTTACGTGTTATTGATCCGGCGCGTGGCCGTCGGAACTTCCAGACTAAAGACGCGAGAGGCTCTGAAAAAAGCGGGCGAAGCGTATGTTGCTTCGAGTACGCATGACGAAGCACGTGGGCTCGTCGGAGTGCGACATCTGACAGAAGCACACTCCGTGCCTCGGCGTCGCGCCTCGAGATTCGGCGGATGAAATTCGCGAATCCCGTTACGAATCGCTTGCTGTCAAACGAAACGGTAAGTCCGGAAAATAAAGCGTCAAGCGTATCTTCGGGCTGCAAACTGCGCGCGTCTGTTAAGTAGCGAACGTTAAATGCGCAGTAATTGCCTGGACGCCTCCTGCGGGACCGCCATTTCGCGCGATAATCGCCGGTTTTGCTCATGCTTTGTCTGTAGCACCAAAAAGTTGCGCGTTCACGGCATCGGGTTGGCCTTGATGAAATCCCGCACGGTATTGAAGCGCGACTTGCGCGTTTTACCGTCGTCGTGAATCACACCGTAGTTGCCATCGCCGCCGTAACGCTGGTCGTCATACAGTTCGTACAAGGTCACGTTCTGTATGTTGTACGTCTTCGCAAGCGACACGAAGCCTTTCAATGCATCCTTGCCGATCAGATAGCCGGCCGGATCGGCATGGGTCGGCCGCACGCCGTACTCCGTGATCCATATGGGCTTGCCGTAGCTGTCGCGCAGCCGTTCGAGCACGTTGACCTTCTTGTCGCCCGCCGCCGTGATCGACCCCATGTTCGAGTACCAGTGCCACGCGGTGATGTCCCAATGTGGAATCGGATGACCGTGCGTGCCGTCGGGTTGCGTGCCTGCGTACAGCATGTCGGTAAAGCCGTAGTGCAGCCAGCTGAACGATGTCAGCAGGATCTTCGCGTCCGGATTCGTTTCACGAATGCCCTTGATCAAGCCGAGAATCGACCCGCGCGCCTTCATGAACATCGCATTGTCGTAGTCCTGCGGATGCTCGCCGCTGCGGTCCGAGCCGAGTATCGTCCAGTTGTCGTATTCGTTACCGACCTGATAGTACGTAACGAGACCCTTCAAGAGACGGCCCGCCGTCTTGCCGAGGGCATAGCCCCGCTCGAAGGTTTCCTGCTCGTTCGCGCGCTTTTCCGGCTCGAAGGGCGTAACGAGCGCGAGCACGCCGATGCATTGCTTCGCCGCCGCGCGTGCGAAATCCGCGACCCTGTGAGCACTTTCTTCGCTCGATACATCCTGCGCGTACATCGTGACGCCGAGATCGCGGAGCTGTGAAATCTGCAAGTCATAGTCGCTCATGCGATACACGCCGCGATGTTCCAGATGTCCCGCGATGCCGTAGAACACGCTTTTCGATCCGTTGCCGCAGGCGATTTTCGGTGCGGGGACACTCGCGGCGTGCTCCGTGGAGCTCGCCGAGCGACCGCTGTGATACGCGTCGGATGTGCCGCTGCGCGCGTAGATCAGCACGGATGCGCAGCAAAGCGCACCGAAGAGGGATACGGCAGCCAGCAGAGTTCGCATCGGTGTTCGACCCTCGGGAAGTGCGCACTGTCATTCGATCAGCACGTTGGAACGTTGCGACGGAGCCTGAGCGCCCATGTCGCCCTCGTGCAGCAAAACGCTTTGCGCCTGCGCGTCGAATGCTTCACGGGAAAAGCGACGCCTGAATTCCTGCGCCAGCGCGGCGAGCGGAAGATCGCGCGCCGCGAAGATGCGCTCGACGAATGCATCGTGGTCGTCGGCGGGGAAAAGCAGCGCATCGGGCAGATATGAATCGAGCCCCGACACGCGCGACACGATGATGGGCCGTTGCGCGAGCACCGCTTCGATCATGACGAGCGGCACGCCTTCGTAAGCGGACGGCAGCACGAGCGCATCGCTTGCGACGATCCACGGCAGCACGTCCTTCTGCGGCCCGACCATGCGCACGCACGAGGACAGCGCCGGGCTCGCGTCGATCATGGCTTGCAGGCGCCCCGCATCCGGTCCTTCTCCGACGATCAGCACGAGCGTACGTGCGAATGCATCGGCATGGCGTTCGATGGCCTGCATCAGGAAATCCTGACGTTTCTGCTGAAAGTTGAGCCGGCCGACATGCGCGATGATCGTCGTGCTGTCGTCGGGCAGGCCGAGCGCGGCGCGCGCGGCTTCTTTCGTGAGCGCCGAGCGGCTGAAGCGATCGTCGACATAGTTCTCGAGGATCATCGCGCGCGCATTGGGCGCGAGTTCCTTCAGCTTGCCGCGCAAATGATCGTTCAAAGTGACGTATTCGTTCGGCGTGCGATAGAGCGCGCGCTTGACGAGCCATTTGATCTTTCCGGGGCCGCCCGCGTTCACGGGCGCTTCGTCGACGAGCGGTAGATAGCTGACCGCCGTGGTGCGCGCTTGGCGCGCGGCGAAGAGTCCCGCAAGTCCGGAAGCGATCGTGCCTTGCGCGATGAGCAGCTTGTTCAGGCGCAGCGCACGCAATTTCGTCGCGGTTGCGCGGACCGTGCGCCACAGCGCGAAGACATTGCCACGTATCGATTCGGCCGTATGCGGAAGGCCGATGGTCTTCACTTTCGGATGCGTGTTCGCAAGATCGCTGACGTAGCGATACAGCGGCTCGTTCGCGGTCGGCACGAGGATATGCAAAGTCTTGACATGAGTGCTCGCGACGAGCGCGAGCATGAATCGTTTGAGCATCTTTTCGTGGCCGCCGTTGATACCCGAGTCGCAATAAATTCCCAACCTCACCAGCTTTCCCCCTTCGCTCTCACGGCTTGTCGATGAACTGCATCAGCAGGCGGGCGCTTTCCGTCCAGCGAAAGCGCTCGGCGTGCGCGAGGCCGCGACGTTTGAGGTCTTCACTCAATTCCGGCGAAGCAAGCAACTCGCGCAGCTTGTTTGAAATATCTTCGACCGAGTACGGGTCGCAATAGATCGATGCGTCGCCGCACGTCTCCGGCAAGGCGGCCGCGCGCCCGACGAGCGTCGGGCAGCCGTTGCGCATCGCTTCCAGCGGGGGAATGCCGAAGCCTTCGTAGATAGAAGGATAGAGGAAGCAGGCGGCGCGCTGATAGAGCGCTCTCAGCTTTTCATCGCTGACATAGCCAGCCTGCTTGATGTTCGGCGCGCTCGAGAGATCGTGCGCCTTGCCGAAAATCGCGGCATTCTTCATACCCACGATCACGAGATCGATGGAAGGATCGTTCAGGCGCGTGAATGCTTCGACGAGACGCTTGAAGTTCTTCGTCGGATTCATGCTGCTCACGGCGAGCACGTAACGGCGCTTCGTGAGCTTCAGTTCTTCGATCACGGATGTATCCGGCGTGATGTGATCGAGATGATCGGCTGCGAGCGGCACCACCCCGATGCGCTCCGCAGGCACGCCGACATGATGCGCGAGCCTGTCGCGCGAGAACTTCGAATTGGTCAGCACGCAGCTCGACGTGCGCGCGAGAATCCAGAACATCACGTGATACCAGGTGCGGAACTTCCACGAAAAGTGCGCGGGCGTATCGAACACCGCGGCATCGTGCATGTAGATGATCTGGTTCGCGCGAAAGATGGAGCCCGAGTTCGAGAGATTCACGATACGCGAGCGCCCGGCGAAGAGCGGCAGCACGACCTGCTCCCAGAAAACGCCCTTGCCGAAGCCGAGTTTCACGGTCTCCACACCTTGCACGGGATCGAGCCCGCCTTGCGGTGGCACGGCGAGCGTCACATGCGAGCCTTGCGGTAATTTCACGAGCGCGGCGACGAGTTCACGCGCGACGCGCTGCACGCCGGTGGTCTTCTGACTCGTGAAGCGGCCGTTATAGACGAGTTTGTTGCTGGCGATGGATGTGTCCATATCAGGGCGTCAGAACTGTGAATCGGAGGTGGTTTCATAGGCGATCTCGTCGGCGTCGACAGGCGCACGTGCGTGCTTGACGGCGTCGAGCTCGTACATCGAGAGCCATTGACGGAAGATCGCGTCCATCGAAAAGCGCTTGCTGGCGGATGCTCTCGCCTCTGCGCCCATGCGAGCGCGCAGTGTCCGGTCGTCGCGTAACAGCGCGATGTATTTCGCCATCTCGTCGACGCTCGATGCGACGAAGCCCGTCACGCCATGCTGAACGACATCGCGGTTGCCGACTACATCGGTCACCACGGCGGGAATGCCCGCGACCTGCGCCTCGATGAGCGCGATAGGCATGCCTTCCCATCTCGATGTCTGCACATAGATATCGAGCCCGGACGTGAGCTCGAGCGCGCGATCGCGCGTCACCCAGCCGCTGCACGACACGGCGCCCTTTGGTGTGCCTGCCGGCAACTCGTCTTCATTGCCGCCGATCCACAGGAAGCGGGTGGAAGCGTCGTGCAGCTCCGTCGCGAGCTTCACGAACGCTTCATGATTCTTTTGAAACATCGCGCGGCCGCTCATGCCGACAAGAATCCCGTTGGCGCTCTTTTCGACGCGCGGCGGAATCTCCTGCACGTTCACGCCGTTCTCGATCACGCGCGCCCGCCGCGCATGCATCTTCGTCTCGATCTCGGAGAGCTCGCTGTCCGAACACGCGACAATGGTTCCGCCCAGTCGCGCGGCAATGCGCTCGAAGCTCAGATAAGCAAACTGCTTCAGGGGCGATACGTCGCGGCGAAGGAACGCAAGACCATGCGGCGAATAGAACACGCGTGCACGCGGCGCGGCAATGCGTGCAGCGGCGCGTCCCAGAACGCCTGCCTTCGACGAATGCAGATGGATTACGGATGGATCGCACTCCTTCAGCTTGCGAACGAGGTTCCATAAACTGCTCAGGTCTTTCTTCATGCTCACTTCGCGGAACATGCTGACGTAGGTTAGCTTTACCGCCGGATGAAAGAGCTTCGCGAAGTTATTCGGTGTTTCCTGCCGGATCGAATGAAAGATCGTTACGCCGACGCCGGCCGCGGCGGCGCGGTTCGAAAGCTGGGTCAGCATGGACAGCACGCCGCCGCCGAAGGCCTCGGTGATATGGACGATCTCTTTCATATTCAACTCTTCAATTGGCGCCTCGCCGAGCCCCGCGGCAATACGCAATGAGAAGGAATGGTCTAATCGTTATGGAAAAGTGACGCGACACACTCGGTTAGGGCGAACGCATCCAAGGCGGACGTACATGACCACCTCGAAGGAACATGAAAGGCCGGGATTTGCGTGTCGGCGTATTAATCGCGATGTAATACGCATGCGATAAATACACACGGGATCCGGCGTAGCACTCTGCGTTCCTGGCGTACAGGGATGCGAGGAACCCCATCGAGCTTGATGACAAGCCTCGATTTACCTGCCGCAAAATCCCGGACCAGTCAATCTGGCCGGATGGGCGCCCCGATGTCGGTCTTTGCGAAGATTGTTCTGCATCGCGCCAAAACGCAGATCAGCCGATAAAGCAGCCTCACTGCAGTGCGACGTAAAGCCGGTAGGTATAAAGCTTCGAGTTCTTACAGCCGGACATGTTGCTGGCCGGCTTGGGCACTTTCCTCGGTCCATGCCCGGGACGTATCAACGTCAGCGTGGCGGGACTGACGATACCCGCTCGTGAACATCATTTCGTTGCGGCAGCATTCTGCTGAGCAATCGCCGCTTCGCATATCTGTAGAAGGATTTGCAGATCCTTGAGCGGGACCGCGACCGATTGCATACGCAGGTTCTCGGCCTGATGCGCCAATTTTTGCACGTGCTCGACTGTCGTTTCTTCCGTTTCCATTCGGCAGGCTCGCTTATTTAAACACTGTTTGGACCAATAAGATATCGGCTCGAACTGATCGGGTCGGTTCGCTGACTCACATACTTAAATGCAACTTTTAGGGTAATACGCAATCGAACGCGTCTAATTCGCGCCCGGGGTGCAAAACAGCGCTTTATGAAAGCGGTTCGCTTGAAAGAATGCGTTACGAAATCGAATCACTTGTTACCGTTTATAACACGTCAATTTTCGGAGCGTGCGATGGTTGAATAAGAACTTGGCCGATCAGATTAATCATCACTGCGCATATCTGCATACGGTTCACGTGGTTCCCGAACCCGCCCCTTCGCTAATCGGGCGCTTGAGGAACGACACGCCTCCCAGATGCAGCGTGAAGGCCATCGCCGCCGCCGAGAGCGTCTCGACGATCAACACCGTGGCCGCTGCACCCTGTTCGCCGAAGAGCTTCGCCAACACGGCGAGCAGGCCGAAGTTCAACACGGCGCACGCCATCAGCACGCGGCTGAACTGCGACTTCATGCCGAGCGGAAGCATCGTCTGAACACCGAAGAGATCCGACAGGCCGGCCATCAACGGCACGAACGCCATCCAGCGCAACACCTCTACGGTAGGCAAGAACTTCGGTCCATACAAGAGCTTTACTGCGAGTGGCGCGCCAAAAAAGATGCAGACGGATATCAGCGACACGATCAGCCCTTGTACGACGAACATCTTGCGCAGGAAAGCGAAGGCATCCTCTCTCGCATGATGCATGAGAAAGCTCACTCGCGGATAAGCCGCGGTCTTGAGCGGCGAGAGCATGTTCAATGCCGCGCGGATGAGCTTGTCACCCGCGGCGAAGTAGCCGGCCGCGACATTGCCCGAGATGAAGGTGAGCAGCACGATGTTGCTCGATGCATAGATATCGACGATCGCGGTCGCAATGAACACGCTCCAGCCGTCCTTGAGACGAACGAGGATGGTGCTGAACGACACGCGCACGAAGTCGAGCTCCCGCCGAAAATACAGGTACGTGCAGATCGCGATGCCCGATAGCAAAGGCACGAGGGCATTGACGGCCATCGCCTTGTAGATATCGTCGTGCTCGCGTACGAAGAGATACATCGCGGGAATGCTGAGCGCACGTCCGATGAATACGAACAGGCTCAACATGCCGAGATCTTCGATGCCCTGAAAGTACCACGTAGGAATCAGCATGGCCCCGATGGCCATGCCATAACCGATGATCAGCAGCTCGCGATTTTCCTCCAGAAAAGGTATGAAGGACGTCAGCGCGATCACGACGACGAGTCCTGCCAATGCGAGTGCGGCCTGCGTGACGATGGTTTCCCAGAATATCTTCGAGCGCAGTTCGCGGCTTTCCCGATTGATCGAGACCTTCGGCGTGGCGGTCAGAGAGAAGCTGTAGTTCGTGAGGGAGATGAAGTACGCGACGAAGGCCAGGCCGAATGAAAGGCGTCCGTACTCGCCCGGACCGAGGACGCGTGCGAGCCAGGGCAGCGTCAGCAGCGGTGCAAGGTAGGTGGACACCTGCAACGTCATTAGAATCGTAAAGTTCTTTCGGAATGAAGCCATTGAACGGTTTTTTCCCCGGCTGGAGCGCAGCGTGTTTTATGACTATGACGCAAGGCTGTGAACCCTGCAGGCTCACCCGTTTCGAGTGAGCCTTTGCGTGACAGCGCCCGAAGCGGATAGTTTCGCCCGTGCGACCAGTCGTCAATGCGACGCGGGCCAAAGAGGTCTGCGCACCCACGCCTTGGCCTGGCTTCGGGGCGCTTGAAGTCGAACGGAATGCGCCGGTTCCGGACCGTCGATAACTTCCGGAGAAGGCGCAAGCGTATGAAAGAAGGTATTTAACAAGAGAAAAGTGCTTTCATCAGTGGGCTTGCACACGCAAGAATCCTTCCAGCGTGCGTTCGTTCGATTGAAATCTGTTCGAAGTGCTGGTAGGACAACATTGTGGTGCGTGCGTGCGCATGGACAGTGCATGGACGTCTCATGAACGCCCGACCGATGTCACCGCGTTCCCTTATGTCGCGCGTGATTCGACCGACGAGGCCGCACGCGACGCTTTTTCGGGCGGACGCGGTTCGAGGCCGAGCGCGCGCTTGACGATGCGCTTGGCCTGAAACCAGCGGCGATCGGCGACGATCTTTCCATGAAAGCGCAACGCCTTCGGTGCATCGGTGCGATTCGCAGCGAAGACACGATAGTGCGCGGCCGTGGCCTCGACCGTCCTGATCGCTTCGGCGAACGCATGCCCGTCTACGCGTGCGGCCTGAAAACATGCGTACGAGAAGACCTTATGGAATACCGCGAGCCAGAAGGCATCGAGCGGCCCGCCGTTGCAACGCTCCATCGTCTCTTCGGCACATGTGGCGAGCGACGTCACCGTGTACGGCGTCGCCCTGGCGGTAATGCTGCCCGCGCGACGGCGATAGAAGTAAAGATCGTCGGCGAGCCGGAAGAGCGATTTCGCGCGCGTATAGACGAGCGGAATTGCCGCGGCGTCTTCATAGACGCGGCCGGCCGGAAACTCGATGCCTTCCCAGAGCGCGCGCCTGTAGACGCGCGCTACCGGAAACACCTGAAACACGCGTGCAAAGTCGAGCAGCGCGTCGAGATCGCACGGACGTTGACCGACCGTCGCGGGATCGATCAGTTCGACCTTGTCGATCGTCTTGCCTTTCGAATCGATGATGCCCACGTTGAACTCGATGATGTCGGCCGCGTTCGCGTCGAGAAGCGGCATGATCTTCATGGTGAAACCGGCTGACCAGACATCGTCCGAATCGAGAAAGCCGATGTAAGGCGAAGTGGCTTCCGCGATCGCGCGGTTGCGCGCGGCGGATACGCCACGGTTTTCCTGATGGATCACGCGGATATTGCGGCCGCGCTCGGTGCGTTGCACCTCGAGAATGCGTTCGAGCGTGCTATCGGTCGAGCCGTCGTCGATCACAATGAGTTCGATCTCGTCGGAGCGTGGCTGCGAGAGCGCGGATTGCAGCGAGGCGACAATGAAATGTTCGACGTTGTAAGCAGGGATGATTACCGAAAGCAATGTTCTGGGATTGCTGCTGGGGACGCGTGTCATTGTGCTCGTGTCACCGGTCAGATTTCGAATTGAAGCCACCGTGGCCGAGGTCGGATCATGCGTGCCGGTTTTCAAATGCGGGTTCCTCCAGATTGCAGTGCATTAGAGAGCCATAGCCGGGACAGTTCAGTGAGCCAAATGAAAAGCACCGGATAGCCACGCGATATTCTTGCTGACGCGGACGCCAAAATCGTTGTCAACAGAAAAATAAAATCGATCGCGCGCTTTCCTTTGAAATTGCTTATTGCCCGAACCTTGCGATTCGTGTTGAGGCGTCACGCCGATAAAGAACAATCGCCAGCGTCTTTAACGAAACTCCAGGAATCGAATTAATAGCAATGCGATATTTTCGTCGGCGAAGAAGCGCGAGCGAAGAGCGACCGGTACGACCGCGCACGCGGCTTGCTACCAGGCGCGCGGGAAGGCGCAGCGCGCTCCTGCCGTATGCGTCGTGGACGCTCACATATAATGGCTTGAGGTTTTCATCGCCGGCCGTATTCTTCAGGCCATACGTGCAGCGCAGCAGCAACGCATGCGGCTTTCGCGACATCAACCGCATCACCGATACACGCAAGGACCCATAACCGTGACAACGTCTTTTTCCAGTACGGTCGAGCCCGAAGGCGACAAGGCTTTCGATGCGGCCGTCGCAGGAAACGACGGCGTGCTGGTGCTCGACGCCGCCCAGCGATGCCTCTCCGCCGACGCCGTATTCACTCATCTCTTCGATCTCGATTCTTCCGCGCTGAGCGGCCGGTTGCTTTCCGACAGTCCGTTGCCGCCTCCGCTCACCGCCGCGCTCGCAGCCGCGGCCGATGCCGCGCTCGCGGGCAACGCGACGCGCCGCGCGCACGTGAGGTTCGGCGAGGACGACACGCCGTGCGCCTTTTCTATCATCGCGCTGCCGGGCGCGGATTGCGTGACGCTGATCGTGTCCTCGGAGGCGGGCGCGCCGGACGACGAGCATGGCGGCGCCGAGCGCATCGCGCATCTGCGTGCCGAGGCGACGCTCTTCATGCGCGATCACGTGCTCTCGGTCGTGTCGCATGATCTGCGCGGGCCGCTCAACGCGATCCATAGCTGGGGCTACGTGCTCGAGCGAAAGGTCGACCCCAACGATTCCGCCGCGCAGCGCGCGCTCGCTGGCATTCGCTCAGGCGTCGAGCAGCAGGTGAAGCTGATCGAGCAGTCGGTCGATACGACGCGCGCCGAAACCAAGGCGCTGCAGGTTGCGCTCGCGCCCGTCGCGCTGCGTCCGCTGCTCGAAAAAAGCGCGGCGCTCGCGCGTGCGAGCGTGGCGCGCGCTCGCGGCGTGACGATCGAAATCGACTCGCCCCTTGCAGAAGAACAACTGGAAGGCGATGCAGAGCGTCTGTTGCAAGCGCTCTGGCTCATGCTCGCATTCGCTGCCGAGGCGAGCCCGTCCGGTGCGACCGTGCGCGTGTCGAGCAACATCGAGGGCAGCATGTGGCGCACGGACGTGCGCTTTAGCGCGTCGGCACAGGCGCTCGGCGATCCGGCGTCGCCGCATGTGCTCGAAGCGTTCGCACGCCGGCAGGCACTGGAGCCGCGCGAGGGCGGGCGCATCGCGTGGGGGCTCGCGCTGTGCAAACGCGTGTCGGAGGCGCACGGCGGCGCGTTCGAGCACAGCGACATCGCGGATGGTGCCGAAGTTACGTTATCGGTACGCGTGCCCGTCGCGGGGATGTAAATTGACTTTCGATCAGCTGTCGCCCATATACTGACGCTTTCCACTTTCGAAGAGAGTTGCTTTGGCTCAGGTTGTCGCGCTGATCGGCGCATTGTTGCTCGTCGCGCTGAATGGTTTCTTCGTCGCGGCGGAGTTCGGGCTCGTCAAGTTGCGGCCCACGCGCGTGAAGGCGATTGCGCGCACCAACGGTCTTCCCGGCCGTCTGCTCGCGAAGGTGCACGGGCAGCTCGACGCTTATCTGTCCGCATGCCAGCTCGGCATCACGCTGGCATCGCTCGGACTCGGCTGGATCGGCGAGCCCGCGTTCGCGACGCTCCTGCATCCGATCTTCGCGCTGGTCGGCGTCGAATCGGAACAGCTCATCGAGACCATCTCGCTCTTTTTCGCGTTCACGGTCATTTCGTTCCTGCATATCGTCGTCGGCGAACTCGCGCCCAAGTCCTGGGCCATACGCCGCGCGGAGCAGGTGGGCCTGTGGCTCGCCACGCCGCTTTACGGCTTTTACTGGCTGATGTACCCGTTCATCTGGGTGCTTAACACGAGCGCAAACTTCGTGCTGCGGCTCTTCGGCATGTCGGGCGAACACGGTCACGATGCCCATTACTCCACCGACGAACTCAAGCTGATCCTGCGCGGACGGCGTCATGGCGGTGCGTCTTCGTACAACGAGGACGAGTGGAACACCATTGCGCATTCGCTCGATTTCAGCCGCATGACGGTGTCGGATCTGATGCGTCCGGCGCATGAACTCGTCGGGCTGCGCAATGACTTGCCGATGCGCGACAACCTCGCCGTGGTATCGCGGCATCGTTTTTCGCGCTATCCGCTTTTCGCCGATGCGTCGGGCGAGCGCGTGATCGGCATGATCTATCTGAAGGACCTGTTGCTTGCGGGCGATGGCGGGTCGCGCGGTTTCAACTTCAGCCTCTCGAAGGATGCTGCAGGAAAGATCGACAAACTTTCGCGGCATGTGCGGCCCGTGCAATATGTCGCGCCGAATCTGTCGGCGCTCGAACTGTTTCGACGGTTTCGCAAGGGCGCGCCGCATCTCGCGATCGTCGGGCGCAAGGGCGCGAAGCCCATCGGCTTCATTACCTTGGATAACTTGCTTGGCGCGCTCGTCGGGCAGATTCACGACGAGTTTCGTCAGGGCGATGCCGACTGGTCGCGTATGGACGACGGCACGTTGATGGGCAAGGGCAGCTTGCCGGTGGTTTCGCTGGAGCGGGCGCTCGGCATTGATATCGACGAAGGGCGGGCGGAGTCGGTTGGTGGACTCGTCATCAATGCGTTGGGCGATTTGCCTACTGAAGGGCAGAGGGTTTCTTTCGATCGGTTCGATATCGTTGTCAAGAAGATGAAGGGACCGAGGATTGTGTTGGTGCGGGTTTATCCGCGGGAAGAGGCGCTTGAAGAAGCGGAATGACTTTTTTTGTGCTCCGGTTTTTCGCCGGATCCCGTTTTCGTGTTGGTTTATAAGCGTTGCCCCTGTGCGGGGCGGCAGTCACTTTCTTTGCTGCTGAAAGTGACCAAAGAAAGCAGCCCGATACGCCCGCGGTCACGCGTAGTTTGGCCATGCTTGCCAGGTGATCGTGGGCTGCCTAAGAACCCTTAACAGAATGAACGCAGGGGCTGTTAACCTTCAATGAATGCTGTTTACCTTTTCATTGTTTCGACGACGAAAAGGATATGGCCAAGCTGATACTCGACGACCTTTCGGCACTCATCGAACCGTTGCTGCCTCCTCCGAAGCCACGGCGAGTTCGTTATCCGGGGCGCAAGCCACTCGACAATGGTGCGGTGCTTACGGGCATTCTCTTCGTCTTACAGACGGGTCTGGGTGGGACCTACCGCCTCGCGAGATGGGCTGCGGCAGCGGCATGAGGTGCCGGCGTCGTTTGCGTGACTGGCAGGCCGCCGGCGTCTAGGAGCGGTTGCATGAGGTGCTGCTTGCGCGATTGCGCGCAGCCGACCATAACCGAAATCGCTCGGCGCGATCAGCCTCATGGTAGCGGGCTAGGCAAGACACTTTCGCTGCCTTCGCATTCGATTCGAGCGCCTCGCTTTCATCCACGAGGCCTTCTTGAAAATCGCTTGCTGCATCATATGCTGCGACACCTGCAAAATTCATTCTGTTAACGCCTCTTAGGCGAAAGCGTGATCCTCGATGCGATGCGATCGCGCTATCGCACAGTTAAGCGGAACGGGCGCAATGTTCGCGAATGCCACGCCGGGGCGTCTTTATGAGCGATCGCCAAGTGGGAGAGAAGCACATTTACCACGGCATCGACCGCGCTGACCCGCGCGCGAACATTCGCGTCGAAGCGCTAACGGCGCAGCAGATCGAGTTGACGCTCGCGTACGCTTCGGGCGAGTTAGGCGACAGCGCCAAGCATTGAACCCGTAACAACATGCGAACCGAGTTCGCGCCATACGTCAACGCGCCTGCGGGACGACCCCGGCGTTTGAGCGGCTCACAGTGAGCGCGCGTATTAATGCCTGTCGGCAATATTCTGATGCTTATACTGACGAGCCTAAGTTAAGTTCACCTATGCGACAAATATAGGAAATTTTCCATGGAAACTTATGATCTACATGTTGCGGCGAAGTGGGACATAGATATAGCGACTATCCGAGAAAGAGTCAGTGACTTCACTAACATCATCGGGTTCGGCAACTTTTACTATCGCATCTGCAAGGATGACGAGTTTGGGACGTTCAAAATACGTCTGTGGCCGAGCGAAGGAACTAGCGGGAAATTCATAAAACTGACTTTGAGGTACTGCGACTTGTACGTGGAATCCATTGCTGGACATCGGTTCGAACGATACCCGTCCACACTCTTGGATAACCGCCGTAATGGCGCGTCTCTTCGGTCTGCGATATACGAAATTTGTGATGGAAGCGACGATTTTGAAACAAGGGCGCTCGTCGTTTGGTCGTTCAATGTGCAGCCGTGCCCGGCTCTTGTGCACGGGTTTTTGCGACGAGTTCGTCGGTTCGATCGCATGTGCGACGATTTGTCGGTCGCCCACGCGTGTGCAACGAGACGGACAGCGCTGAGCATGCACCTCGAAATGCCTGTGGATCGCGGTGTGCTCGCACACAAGAGCAAATCCTAAAGCGACATAGGATTTTTTTGCTTCTAGCAAAATATTTCTGTTATCGGCATTAGTTCGGATCGTCTGAATTTGTGCCAAGGTTTTGAAGCCCGTCGCGGACCAGCCCGCTCGTTAGCGGGCTTTTTTTTCGTCCGTGGCTTTCGCCATACTCTCTTCATCGATCGCCGCGGGAGCGCAGCGACGAAGTGCCGCCGCGCTCGACCACATGAGGCAAAGCGCCGCGCAGCGCGGCGGGCGTGCCATACACCGTAAGCGATACGGGCGGGCATGGCGGCGGCGTGCAATTGCCTGAGTGCTTAGCCCAGACGGCCCCGATTCAACGGCTGATTCCACAGCCGCACTAGCCTGCCACAAGTGTGATCATCTACCGTAGAGGCACGGACAATTAAGCTCTCCAGCTTCGTTCTGAAGCACTCAAGTCGTCCGATATATAAGCAAGCAAGTATTCGTCAAGATTGGCGTACCTAGATTCTCCGTTGGAATCATAGACCCACACCTCCGGCTCTTCTTCGAAGTCTAACCACAGAAGAAATATCGACTCGTTTCCTAGATCACTAGCCGCAAACAGAGACAGCCGTTCCGCCCTAAATAGTCCATAGGCATGATTTGGCCAGTTGTCCCTCGCGGCTTCCGCTTGGTACTTTAACGCCCGAACGAGATTGTCTTGTACGGGATCGTCCCAGAGCATTTCCATATCAGCAAGGCTTAACCATGTGCCATGAGTTGCATGCAGCCAACGTCCGCACATCTTGAATCGCTGTTCAAGCATGGGTGTCAACTTTCGATACTTGCCTTTTTTCAAAGTGGGAATGTCGCGGAGAATTGGCTCGGCAGCACTCATATTGTTGGAGTCCGGCACCGTATCCAGAGCGATTCGTTGAGCAACAGCGGTTTTAAGATTTTCGACAATCATTTCTTCAGTCCAAGACAACTTGGTTGTATGTCGTTCCCACTGGAACGGCTTGGGTCGCACCGCCAACATATGCGTTAACGGCAGAGTTAAGAGGCTTTATTGGGCCTTCGATCGCTCCACCCCATCCAACGTCAGGAGTATGTCCGGCGGCCACGCCCGCTGGATAGAGTTCTGGGTTTGCCTTTCTGGTCGATTCAGCGGTTGTGTTCGCGGCTGCTCGCATCTCCTTGGTTACAGATTGTCGAGTCATCGAGCCGCCCGCTGCCTCAATCTGAGCGTTCCAATCTGCAACGTGCTGTCGCAAAGCCAAATCTTCGGCGCTGCCGGGCTCGAACTGATTCTTGATATGTAGCGTTTTCTCTTCGTCGACATGAGCACAACGCAGGCCTAGTGGATCAATCCACCCAACTGTGCTGAACGCAAACTGGTACGGATTCCCGCCGCCTAGTAGCCCGATGGGATCTTGCGACACGAAGCTACCGGTCGCCGGATCGAAGTAGCGATAACGGTTATACCGCAGCCCCGACTCATTGTCCGCGTATTGACCTTGCAGGCGGATCGGCTGATCGATTGAATGCGTCTCGAAGAAATCGACTGCGCCGGTTACTCCATAGTGTGCTTCCCAAACGATCTGACCATCGTACGCGCGTAGCTTGACCGGTGCGCCGTTCGGGTCGTTCTGATAGTAGAACATCCGCGCGTGCGTCTTGGTGGTTACCTCGTCCGTCGCGACGGTTTGCATCGTCAGCGGCACGAAGCTCTTCAGATGGTAAGCATAGAAGCGCCCCTCATTCTTCGAGTGTGCTTGACGCATCTCGCCGGCCATCGTGTTGCTATCCCAGAGGAAGCAGGTCCGCGTTTTGTTCGGCCGCTCGGTGCCAGGTCCGTCCAGCGCTACCTTACCGATTCGTCGGCCCAGCGCGTCGTAACGATATGCCCACTTTTCGTTGCGCGTGTTCTCGAACTCCGCGAGCCGACCGAACGCATCCCATGTGAAGCGCTGCACGCCGGTTTGGGTATCGTGGCGCTCGGTAAGCTGTCCCGCCGCATCGAGCCACCAACGTGCGCCATTGTCATGCTGCACCTGCCGCCCGCGCTCGTTCGCGTGCTGGTGGTGGAAACGATCGCCTTGCCTGTCATATACGAAGTGCCGCAACGTCTGCGCAGGGTCTGTATGCGCCACGATGCGCCCTAACGGATCGTAGCGATAGCGGTCTGCGCCAAGCCGCGAGTCGTCGCGCTCGGTGAGATTGCCTAGCACGTCGTAACGGTAAGCGACCTGATCGACAGTCTGTGTGCCGTGCATCGTCGTGTGACGGCTGAGTCGCCCGGCGCGGTCGTACTCAAGAGCGTGATCGAGTTCCGCCGAGAAGCCCACACGACTGAGCCGTCCCGCCATGTCACGCGTAAAGCGAATCGGCTCTTGCTCGTCGATCTTTAGCGTCTTCGCATGGCCCAGCACG
>NZ_JALQDH010000045.1:0-240 GCF_023631365.1 Caballeronia sp. INML2
GCCTCGGGCCGTTCCGCCGCCAACTCTTCGAGCCGCGCGCGCAGGCGCTGGCAATACTCGCGCGGTTCGGCGAGACCATCGACGTGATCGACGCGCACACCATCGATCAGGCCTTCGGTGAAGAGCCGGAACACGAGCGCATGCGATGCCTCGAACACTTCAGGCCGCTCGACGCGCACGCCGCCGAGCGTGCTCACATCGAAGAAACGCCGCCAGTTCACTTCGTCCGCGGCGGTGCGC
>NZ_JALQDH010000046.1:0-274103 GCF_023631365.1 Caballeronia sp. INML2
GGATGCGGCAGCGGTAGCGTGGGGCCTGCGAATGTCTGGATCAGATGAACGTCCACGCCGATGACCGGCGTCAGGTGGGTAACTGCAAGCAGCGCCATTACGCGTGGCCTCCCGTTTCGGGAGCCATTTGCTCGGCGAACTGTTGCGTGACTTCCTCTGCGGGCAGCGGTTGTATCGTTTCAGGCCAGTCCTCGCCATAGAGCACGGCAAGGCGCGAAGTCAATTCGCTTCGCCGCTCGTGGAACCTGCCGACACGCTTGAGCAGGCTTTGCGCGACCATCTGCAGGTTGCTGTTAGCGCGCAGTGGTACGGGAATCAAGCCGCCTGCATCGAGCGCGCGAAGGCCCGCATCGATGCTAGGCTCATCCCGGTTCATCTGCGCGAAGCACTCGCTGCACATGCGCCAGCCTTCGACCGAGAGAAAGCCGTCGCCTTCGGCTTGGGCCAGCTCGGCGGCTTGCGTGTAACGTTCGGCGGCGCGGCGGTAGTCGGCCTGCATCCAGTAGACAGAGGCTTCGCCGAACAGACCGTTGATGGTCAGCTTGTTGCCTGCTGCGTGACCCGCTTGCGCGGCTTGCCGCCCGGCCTGCGTCGCCTCTTGATAGGCCGATAGCGCGAGTTCCGGCGAATTCCATTTCAGATAGGCCGCACCCGCAAGCAGATGCACGACGACGCTCTGGTCGGGCCACGTCTGCGCCTTCGTGATCGCCAGCGCTTGCGAGCGCAGTGTTTCGAGTTGCGCGGGTGTGCCGTTGGTGATCGTGTCGTTCAGTGCGACAAACAACCGTCGAAAGTCAGCGTCGGGACCGCGTTCGTCGGATTCGGCAACCAGCTCGCGTGGCAACGCCTCCATGTGGTAGCGGCCGTGCAGCACTTTCGCCTGATGTGGGCGTTGCTTCGTGAGCCATGGCAGCGGGTTGGCGTCGGTCCCGGTCAGCACGAGCCGCAGGCGCTCGGTTTGCCATGCGTTGCGTTCGAGCCCGCCAAGCAGTTCGTCTAGCCAGCGTTCGAAATCGGCGGGTTTGCGGATAGGCTCGGGTTCGAGAACCAGCACCAGTTGGGGAAACACTTCGGGGTGATGGCGCATCAGGCTGCCGGTCAGCCGCAGAAGGTACGGCGTCGCCGCTTCGTTGCGATCTCGCGAGGGTGGCGTCCAGTCCGCCGTGATGCCGTTCGCCATCGAGCCTTCCTTGCCGCTCTCGTACCAGGCGACGATCTCATCGGCCACGGCGCCAGCGTATTGGTTCGCATCCTCGAAGCTCGATTGCGGGCGCAATACGGCGCTGGACAGCTTGTCTTGCCGTTGAATGTAAGCCGCGAGCATGCGCTGGTCGGCTTCGCTGGTATGCCAATAAAGCAATTGAGCTTGCTTGTCTTTTGCAAAACTTAGCCAGTCATCGTGAACGGCCATGAAGCGGCGTTCGACCGGATTGGTGGGATGCCAATTATTCATTTCTTCGTTTTAAGAAAGACCTTCCGCCGAGGCGGTCGACGCGATGTGTCATTCAGGTAGGGAGGTGTCCTATCGTTCGAGCGCAGCGGGCAAGCCGAGTGAGGGGCTCGGAGCCCGCGCGCTGCTAGAACGGTCGAATCGTGAGGCTCCGATTCGACCGGCGAAACGTATGCGAGATTCTTTTCAGGATGGAGACGGGGAAACCTTTAGGCCAGAAACACGGACGATAAGCAGCGAAAAATTGGATATCTCGTAAAATCAATTCGCTGCTCTTTCGATTGAATAGGCGCGCGCTCACGAAGGGATATTTCGACGGCCTGCTAAAGCCCGACAAGTACACAATCTCTCTCTTGATCTTGGAAGATTAGAACTCGTGTACAAGGGCACGATATCTTCGATCGTTCCATTCGCGAATGGGGGCGGCGTATCAGCGAATCCGGTTCGCATCGTTATTCGACCGACTCTGCCCGATCGGCAGATGGGGGCTGCCGCATATGCTTGGATGAGAGACCATGCGACCGGTGCGAGCGAATCTTGTTTGTAATGCACTCGTGCGAGGCGTACGCGAACGCGGCTTGTTTTTGCGAATGTTTGTCCGACACCGCTGGGCAGGTTTGAGGCGCGTTGCGCCCGCGCCGTTTTCCCGATGGCCTGGTCGATACGCTACGCAGCGTAAGCAGTCGCGCACGCGCGAATGAACGTCCGCGTGCTGCGGGAAGCGCAAAGCGTTGTCGTGGACGGCGAGGCGGTTCCCGGTGGGGAAGAGTGTTCGATTAGCGCGACGCTACAGGTTTTCTTTTCAGCAGCAAAAAAGTGACTGCCGCCCGCACCGGGGCAGCGCTGATAAACCGACGCGAATACAGGATTCCGGAAGGGGAAGGAACGCTCCTCCTTAAGGCGTCGGTACACCTTCCTCAACCAGCAAAGCCACCGGCATAACCCCAAGCGCATCGCGCAAAAACAACCTCTCGCCTTCGGCCTTGGGCGCATTCGGGCTCAGCCAGTCGAACAACGCGCGAGAATGAAGCGCCTCGGGCAGCACGATGAAGGAATCGCCCCATCGCTCCGGCTCGACGAGCGGCACATCACGCCCAACGCCCAACAATGGCGCGGCAAGCCGCGTCGCAATCACGATCGCAAACGCGCTCCCTGCATGCCGCGCATAGGCGATCACGCGATCCGCATGTTCGCCTTGCACGTGAAGCGGCACATACTCGCCTTGAGCGAACAAAGACTCGCAATGCTTGCGCAAAGCCAAAGCCCGCCGCGCGAGCGCCAGTTTCACGCGCCCATCGCGCCAGTTCGCCAGTTGCTCCGAAGGCGGTCCTTTCTCTTCGACTTCAGCGAGCCACTGCCGGCGCAATTCATAGTCCACCGGCCGCCGATTGTCGGGATCCACGAGACTGAAGTCCCACAGCTCCGTGCCCTGATAAAGATCCGGCACGCCAGGCGACGTCAATCGCAACAGCGTCTGCTGAAAACTGTTGATCGCACCCAGCGGCCCGATGCGCGCGACGAACGCCGACAACTCCTGCAGGAAGCCGTTGCGCCGCTGCGGCGCAACGATATCGAACAAGAAGTCCTTGCACGCGTTCTCATACGCTTCGTCGGGCGCGAACCAGCTCGTGCGCAACTTCGCCTCGCGCAGCGCTTTCAACTGCCAGCCCGCCACACGCTCGGCGAGCGCATGAACGCCCGCTTCGTCGTCGGGCGCGAGCGTCGGCGGCCAGCAGCCGATCAGCGTCTGATACAGCATCGCCTCAGCGGCCGGTCCCGGCGCCCAGTCATGCACATCGCCGGTTTCGCCATGTCCGCCGCTCGGTCCGCGACGCAGCGGCGTGTTCAATGTGGACCACTGCCTGAGCGTCGCGGCCCATTCATCGGGGATCTCGCTCAAGGCCGCGATGCGTGCGCGCACATCCTCGCCGCGCTTGTGATCGTGCGTCGCCGTGCAAAGCATCGCGTGCGGAAAGGCGTCGAAGCGTTCGCGATTGCACGCATGAAATTGATCGACGGACAATGCAAATTCGCCCGGATCCGCGCCGACTTCATTGCGCGAAATGAGGCGTCCATAGCGATAACACGCCGTATCCTCGACGGCCTTCGCCGCCACCGGCGAAGTCAGTTGCGAGAACAGCGTCTGCGCCGCGCGCCGCTGCGCACCGCTCGACGGCGGCGGAGTCTGGCCCGCCGGCGCCTGATTGCGATCGCGTTCGCGATTGCGCTCCACGGCGCGATCACGGCCGCGCTCGGGACGCTCGGTGCGTTCATTGCGCTCGGCCTGCGGCGGCGCTTCGTCGGGCAGCTTGCCGCCGAGCCATTGCGCGACCTGATCGAGCACGACATGATCGGCGCGCGCAAGCACGGCGCGCGCGGCTTCGAGCGCCTGGGAGAAGAAGCGTTCGTCCTCGGGACTGCGCACGCCGCTCACCGGATAGACGCGATACACCGGAAACTGCACGACCAGCTCCGCGACCGCGCGCCTGATCGACGTGAAGGTGAAATCGCGCGTGGTGTGCGCATCCCGCGCGATGCGATGCAGCGCACGCGTCACGCGATCCAGTTCGGCCGACAGATTCTCCGCGAGTATCTTGCGGCGCGCGGCGAGCGCTTCGTCGGCGAAGCGCTCGCTCTTGCCGGTGATCTCGGCCCACAGCGCGGCGAGCGGCTCCGCGCCCGCGGGATCGTGCAGCAGCGCGCCCACGTCGTTCATGAAGTCATAACCGGTCGTGCCGTCGACCTGCCAGTCCCGGCGCAAGGGCTCACCGCGCGCGAGTATCTTTTCGACGACGAAATACGTGCGCCCATTACCGTGCCGCAACGCCTCGGGCCGCTCCTCCGACAACTCTTCCAGCCGCGCACGCAGACGCTGGCAGTATTCACGCGGCTCGGCGAGTCCATCGACGTGATCGACTCTCACGCCATCGATCAGACCTTCGGTAAAGAGTCTGAAGACGAGCGCATGCGACGCCTCGAACACCTCGGGCCGCTCGACGCGCACGCCGCCTAACGTGCTCACGTCGAAGAAGCGCCGCCAGTTCACTTCGTCGGCGGCGGTGCGCCACCACGCGAGCCGGTAATGCTGCCGCTCGAGCAGCCGGTGCAGCCGGTCGCGGCCCGCGGACGTATCGGGCGCGTGCGCGGCGAGGATCGCCTCGATCGCGGCCTGGCCGCCCTCGGTCTGCGCGATCGTGACGAGCGCGGTGCGCGCATCGGCGGCGCGCGGCTGATCGGCGGGCTGCGTCGTCAGGCCGGCGAAGCGTTGCGCGAGCTCCGGCGCTTCCTGAAACACGGCGGGATAATCGACCGGGCAAACCGGGAACACGTTCGAGTAATACTCGATGACGAAGCGCCCCTCGTCCGCGCGATACGCGAGCCGGATGTTGCCGCTCTGCAGTTCATCGCCATAGGCGCCGCCCAGAAACGGCGCGAGCACCTTGCCGCGCAATGCGGGATCGGGCGAATGCCAGTCGACGTCGAAGAAGCGCGCATGCGCGGCATGCCGGCCCCATTCGAGAATGTCCTGCCACCACGCGTTTTCCGATCCGCCCACGCCCATGTGATTCGGGACGATATCGACGATGAGTCCCATCTCGTGCGCGCGCAGCTTCTCGACGAAGCGCCGCAGACCCTCTTCGCCGCCCAGTTCGGGATTGACCTGCGTGTAGTCCACGACGTCATAGCCGTGCGTGGAGCCGGCGGTCGCCGTCGTGATCGGCGACACATAGGCGTGACTCACGCCAAGCCGCGCGAAGTAGTCCACTTGCGCGGCGGCATCGTCGAAAGTGAAGCCCTTGTGAAGCTGAAGCCTGAGCGTGGAACGCGGTACGGTCATGGTGTTTCGGGTTTCGATGTGTGTTCGTTCGGTTGCACGGAGCGCTTGCGCGCGGCATCGACGGCGAGCAGGCGGTCCGCAAAGGCATCGTCGAGAAACAGTTCGTCGACGGGCAGAACGAGCCGCCTTCGCCAGTTTGGATGTTCGTCGATCGAGCCCGGCAGGTTCGGCTGCTCCGCGAGCGCAAGCAGGTCTTCGAGCGGATACGTGACGAGCGGCGCGGGCGTCGCGGCGACGAAGGCGAGCGCTTCATCCACGGGCGCATTGTCGATGTCGGGCGCATCCACGTCGCCGGGCGCGATGCCCGCATCCTGGAACGCGCGCCACAATTGCTCGCGATCCGCGCCGCGCTCCTCGAGCGCCGCCTCGACGGCGTCGCGGCCATCGGCGCGCGCCGTCGTCTGGCCGATCTTCGAGCGCCACACGATATCCTCGCCGCGCCACCATCCGGTGACGGTCGGCAGATCGTGCGTCGTCGTCGTCGCGGTGACGCCGCTGTCCCATTCGCGCGGCGGCTTGAAGCCCGGCCCATTCACTTCGCGTTCGAACCACAGCACGCGAATGCCCAGCAAGCCGTGCTCCTGCAAGCGCTCGGTGAAGCCCGGCGGCACCGTGCCGAGATCCTCGCCGACCACGATCGCGCGATGCCGCCACGATTCCAGCGCGATGAGCCGCAGTAGATCCTCCAGCGGATAGCGCAAATATGCGCCGTCCTTCGCGCTTTCGCCGTCGGGCACGAGCCAGAGCCTGCGCAAGCCGAGAATGTGATCGATGCGGATGCCGCCCGCGCGCGCAAACGCGCAGCGCAGCATGTCGATGAACGCCGCGAAGCCCTGCGTGCGCATCGCGCGCGGCGAGAACGTCGTCAGGCCCCACGATTGCCCCGCCTGGTTGAAGAGATCGGGCGGCGCGCCGACGGACACGCCCGTCAGCATCTCGTCGCGATACGACCAGGCATGACTGCCCGCGCTGTCGCATCCGACGGCGAGATCCGCGACGAGTCCCACGGCCATGCCCGCATCGCGTGCGGCGTGCTGCGCGTGCATGAGTCCCTTCGCGGCGAGCCACTGGGCAAAAAGATGGAACTCGACTTCGCGCCGATTGGCGTTCGCGAACGCCGTCACCTCGGCGCTGCGCGGATCGCGCAATGCTTCGGGCCAGTTGCGCCAGTGGCCTTCGCCGTTCTCCGCGATCTGCACGGCCTGCAGCGCTTCGAAGCGCGCGTGATCTTCGAGCGGGCGGCCGCCTTTCTCGACGAACGCGGCGAAGTCCTTCGCGAAGAGCGAGTCGCGGTCTTCGGAGAACGTATCGAAGAGCGCGCGCAGAATCGCGAGACGCGCTTTCGATGCGCGCGGCCAGTCGATGAGCGCAAGGCCTTCGAGTTCGGCGAGTTCCCCGGCGAGGCCGGTCTTCTCGATCGCCGCGCGCGCCGCCGGCGCGCCGAGGACGGCGGCCGGATCGACGTGGGCGACGTTCAGAAAGAGTCGCGACGACGGCGAATAAGGGCTGAACTTGTTCGGCTCGGCGCTGAACATCGCGTGCATGGGGCTGATCGCGACGGCATGTCCGCCGCGCTTCGCGGTTTGCGTCGCAAGCGACGCCAGGGCCGTGAAATCGCCGATGCCGCCATCGCCGTTGCGCCGCAGGCCGTACACCTGCGCGGCGACACCCCAGAGCGGCGGCGCCGTGTCCGCCGCCGCCGTGTCTTCGCCGAGCGCGCGCCACGCATCGTCGATCTTGTAGCAGCGCGCCGGCGCGACCGCGAGCGTCGTGCGATGGTCGTTGATGACGAGCGTGTGATAGCCCGGCTCCGCGATCGGCGAGAGCAGCGCGATCTCGCCCTTGGGCGACGTGAAGCGCCCGTCGATCACCGCGCCGCTTTCCAGTTCGATGCGATAGCGCGCGCCCGACTTCGCCGCCGACACCGGCAGCGCGATGCCGCGATCCACTTCGGCGGTGATGAGCGGCGGCAGCTTGCGGCCGCTCATTTCGGCATCGACGGCGGCCATGCTCTGCCTGATCTGCGTGGCGTTGCCGCACGGCAGGCCGAGCTTTTCGAGCAGGATGCGCAGCGTCGTCTCCGGCACGCGCTGCGTGTTCTTGTGCGCGTCCTGCCATTCGATCTCGAAGCCCGCGCGTTCCGCGAGCGCCTCGATGCTGCTCACGGGACGCGCGGCGCGGGCGCTGTTCGTCTTGCTTGCGGCGGCGCTCACGAGCGTTTTCCTTCGGCCGATGCCGGTTCGAAGCGGCGCGCATCGTGCGCGATCGCGTATTCGTTCACCTCGCCGGTGAGCCAGGCGAGGAAGGTGCGGGCGCCGAGCTCGCCGTCACGCGCGCGATCCTGCGCGCGCGCCGGCGTCTCGAAGACGAGCTTGCCCGGTGGACATTCCTTCAGCGCGATGGCGCTCTCGCCGAGATTGAGCGCGACGCTCAGCGTCTCGCCGTCGCCGAGCTTCCAGCGCGCGACGAGCGCCTTGTCGCCGAGCACGTCCGCGCCGAGCGATTTCGCGCCCTTCAGACGCGGCGTCACGAGCTTCGCGCGCACCGTGAGCGCCGAGCGGTAGAAGTGCAGCCATTCGAGCCGGTCCTCTTCGTCCTGCTTGTCCGACAGCTTAGGCGAGGACGCCTCGAAGGTCTTCGCGTCGTTCGGATCGGGAATCTGCGCGCGGCGCTTTTCGTCGCTGAACACGGAGAATTTCGCGAATTCCTTGCGGCGGCCTTCACGCACCGCATCGGCGAGTTCGTCGTGATAGTCCGTGAAGAACAGGAACGGCTGCTTCGACCCGTATTGCTCTTCCATGAAGAGCAGCGGAATCTGCGGCGACAGCAGCAGGAGGCCGGTCGCGGCGAAGAGCGATTCGTCGTCGGTGAGTGAACGCAGGCGATCGCCCATCGCGCGGTTGCCGACCTGATCGTGGTTCTGCAGGAACATCACGAAGCGCGTCGGCGGCAGATGCGCGCTCTTTTCGCCGCGCGGCTTGCCGTCGTGTATCGGCGACGGGTCGCCCTGATACACGAAGCCTTCCTTCAGAACGCGCGCGAGCTTCTCGATCGGCTTGTCGCAATACGCGCCGTAGTAACTCTCGTCTTCGCCGGTCAGAAGCACGTGCAACGTGTTGTGCGCATCGTCGTTCCATTGCGCGTCGAAATGCGATTCGAGCAGATTCGCCGTGTTGTGCTCGTTCTCCAGCACGAGATGCACATGACGGCCCGCCTCGACCGAACTGCGCACGCGATGCGCGAGCTCGCGCAGCCATTCGTCGTCGTTGATCGCATGCACCGCGTCGAGCCGCAGGCCATCGAAACGGTATTCGTTGAGCCAATACAGGGCATTGTCGAAGAAAAAGTCGCGCACTTGCGGGCGCTCGAAGTCGATCGCCGGGCCCCAAGGCGTGTCCACGCCTTCGCGGAAAAAGGTCTTCGCGTATGCGTTCAGATAGTTGCCGTCCGGGCCGAAGTGGTTGTAGACCACGTCGAGGAAGACCATCAGGCCGAGGCCGTGCGCCGTATCGATGAGCTTCTTCAGGTCTTCGGGACGGCCATACGCCGAATCGGGCGCGTAGGGCAGCACGCCGTCGTAGCCCCAGTTGCGCGTACCGGAGAAATCGTTGAGCGGCATCAGTTCGATGGCCGTCACGCCCAGTTGCGCGAGTTCGGGCAGACGTGCGGTGACGCCCGCGAAGCCGCCCATCGCGCCGACATGCAGTTCGTAAAGCACGGTTTCTTCCCACGGCCTGCCGTGCCAGTTCGTGTGCGTCCAGCGATACGCGCGCGGATCGACGACTTCGCTCGGGCCGTGCACGTCCTGCGGCTGAAAACGCGAAGCGGGGTCGGGCACCGCGAGATCGTCGTCGAGCCGATAGCGATACAACGTGCCCGCGCCGCCATCGGCCTCGGCTTCGAACCAGCCGTCGCCGGTCGGCTGCATGTCGACACGTTCGGGCGTGCCGCCCGCACGCTGGATTTCGACTTGCACTGCATCGCGCGATGGCGCCCAGAAACGGAAACGCGTGCGCGGATTCTCGCGTGCGGCGCCCGTCAGATGAGCGCCGAAAGGAAGGCAATACGCATGTTGATGCTTGTGCGGATCGATCGGACGTTCGGACATGATTTCCTGCCTGTATGTGCTGCTGTTTCGACGATGTTCCGCGATGGGTGAACGGGTTGCGCGCGTCAGTGCGGAGAGTCGATTTCCGGCTCGCGATGCGACGGCAACGTGCCGGGATCGGGCGGCAGCGCCGTCAGAAGACGCGGCCCCTGATGCGCGCCTGCCATCCACACCGCCTGCCAGTCCGCCTCGCCGGTGGGCTCGGCCAGCATCACCACGACACTGTGCGAGGCCACCTCGATTTCGCTTCCGACGAGCGGCCGCGTGACGGAGTCGGGCTCCGCGCTATCGAGGAGCACGTTCCATTCCAAGTGCGGCGCGGGCGGCGTGAACACGAGCGATTGCGACGATGCGTTGAACATGATGAGCAGCACGTCGATTTCGCCATCGACGCCCGGCCCGGCGCGCCGCAGCGTGAGCGCGCGGCCCTCCGGGTCCTGCCATGCTTCGATCGAAAGCGCGGTGCCGCGTTCATCGAACCAGCTTACATCGTAGAGACCCGGCAGCACTTCGCGGTCGCCGTAAAGAAAGCGGGTTTCGCGCAGAACCGGGTAGTTTTTGCGCAGTGCAATAACTCTTGCGACAAACTCCGTCATCTCGACGCCTTTCGGGCTTGCCGCCGCGTCCCAGTCGAGCCAGGAAATCTCGTTGTCCTGGCAATAGGCGTTGTTGTTGCCGTGCTGCGTGCGGCCGAATTCGTCGCCGGCGAGGAGCATCGGCGTGCCGAGCGAGAGCAGTGTCGTCGCGATCATCGAGCGGGCGAGACGCGCGCGCACGCCGAGGATCGCGGGGTCGTCGGTCGGGCCTTCGACGCCCCAGTTCGCGCTGCAGTTTTCGTTGTGGCCGTCGTTGTTGCCTTCCTGATTCGCTTCGTTGTGCTTGTGCGAATAGGCGGTGACATCGGCGAGCGTGAAACCGTCATGTGACGCGACGAAGTTCACCGATGCCCACGGCTTCCTGAAGCGGCGATTGAAGAGCTCCGCGGAACCGGTGAGGCGCGCGGCGAGATCGGGGCGCATGCCTGAATCGCCGCGCCAGAAACGTCGCACGCCATCGCGATACTTGTCGTTCCATTCAGCGAAGCCGGGCGGATGATTGCCCACCTGATAGCCGTCCGGCCCGATGTCCCACGGCTCGGAAATGAGCTTGCGCGTGGAGAGGACCGGGTCCTGACGGACCGCATCGAAGAAGCCCGAGCCCGGATCGAAGCCATGCCCCTCGCGGCCGAGCGTGACGCCGAGATCGAAGCGGAAGCCGTCGATGTTGAACGCGGTGCACCAGTAGCGCAGCGAATCCATCACCATCTGCAGCACGCGCGGGTGCGACAGGTTCAGCGTATTGCCGCAGCCGGTGTCGTTGATGTAGTGGCGTTCGTCGCCGGGAATCAGGCGGTAATAGCTCGCGTTGTCGAGGCCGCGCCACGAGACCGTGGGTCCGAGTTCGTTGCCTTCGCACGTGTGGTTGTAGACGACGTCGAGAAATACTTCGATGCCCGCCGCGTGCAACCGGCGCACGGCGATGCGCATTTCGTTCAGACGATGTGTCGAGAGATAGGAAGGCTCCGGCGCAAAGAACGCGGCGGTGTTGTAACCCCAGTAGTTCCTGAGGCCGCGCTCGACGAGGAAGCGGTCGTTCAGAAACGCATGCACCGGCAGGAACTCGACGGCGGTGATGCCGAGCTTCTGCAAGTGCTCGATGAACCACGGCGACGACAGCGCCGCGAAGGTGCCGCGCTCGTGCTGGCGGATGTCGTTGCGCAACATCGATGCACCGCGCACGTGCGTCTCATACACGATGGTTTCGCCCCAGGGCGTGTCGGGGCGCACGTCGCGCGACCAGTCGAAGGCGTCGTCGGTGACGATGCACTTGGGCATCGCGGGCGCGGAATCGCGGCGATCGACTGACATGTCGAGCCGGTTCGAATGCACGCGATAGCCGAAGAGCGCGTCCGACCAGCGCCAGGGACCGACGAGTTTTTTTGCGTAGGGATCGAGCAGAAGCTTGTGCGGATTGAAGCGATGCCCCTGCTGCGGCTGATACGGGCCGTGCGCGCGGAAACCATAGACCGTGCCCGGATGCGCGCCGGGCAGATAACCGTGCCAGATTTCATCGGTGCACTCGGGCAGGTCGAAGCGCATCAGTTCCTTGCGGCCGGTGCTGTCGAAGAGACATACCTCGATGCGATGTGCATTCGATGAAAACACCGCGAAGTTCACGCCCAGACCGTCCCAGTTGGCTCCGAGCGGGTAGGGGGCGCCCGGGAGTAACTTTTCGGGGAGTGCATTTGCCATGTGGCGCGTCCTTTTTTGCCTTCTTTCGCCGGTTCGGCGGGTTGGGGTATCAGTTTATGCCTTTGTTTTGATGGGGTTTGGGGTTGTTGGGAGTTTGATTTGTGTCTGTTCGGTAGTGTTTTGCTACTGGGCCAGCTACACCGGTGGGCATGGCTTTTCAGCGTGCGCTTGCCAATTGCCCCGCAAACGGGCAACGCAATCAGACCGGACGCGCAACCCGAAGTCCGGCGCCGGCCACCCAAACGCAGCCCGTCAATCCGCCCGCAAAACGATCGTCGCCAACGGAGGCAGCGTCAGCGCCGCCGACTGCTCCCTCCCATGACTCGGATAGTCATCCGTATGAATGACCCCTCCATTCCCCGTATTCGACCCGCCATAAATCGAAGCATCGGAGTTGAAGACCTCGCTCCATCGCCCACGCCGCGGCAACCCGATTCGATAAGCCAGCCGCGGCACCGGCGTCATATTGCACACGACGACCAGATCGCGCCCCTCGGCATCCGTGCGCCGATACGCATACACGCTGTTCGCATTGTCATCGCCGACGATCCACTCGAAGCCGCGCGCATCGCTGTCCAGCTTGTGCAACGCAGGCTCGCTCGTATAAAGATGATTCAGATCACGCACGAGTTTCTGCAAGCCGCCATGCAGTGAATCGTCGAGCAGATGCCAGTGCGGCGATTCATCGTGATTGAACTCCGCGAATTGCCCGAATTCGCCGCCCATGAACAAGAGCTTCTTGCCCGGATGCGTCCACATGAAGCCGAAATACGCGCGCAGATTGGCGAATTTCTGCCAGCGGTCGCCCGGCATCTTGTTGATGAGCGATCCCTTGCCGTGCACCACTTCATCGTGCGACAAGGGCAGCACGAACCGCTCGGAATACGCATACACCATCCCGAAGGTATAGAGATGATGGTGATATTGCCGATAAACCGGATCTTCCTGCATGTAATGCAGCGTGTCGTGCATCCAGCCCATGTTCCACTTGAAATCGAAACCGAGGCCGCCGCTCTCGACACTCGCCGTCACACCCGGCCATGCGGTCGATTCCTCCGCCACCGTGATCGCGCCCGGAATCTGCCGCACTTCATGATTCAACCGCTTCAGGAACGCGATCGATTCGAGATTCTCGCGCCCGCCATAGATGTTCGGCACCCACTCGCCCGCCTTGCGCGAATAGTCGCGATAGAGCATCGACGCGACCGCATCGACGCGCAGGCCGTCGATGTGATAGCGCTTCAGCCACGCAAGCCCCGATGCGATCAGGAACGCGCTCACCTCGTTGCGGCCGAGGTTGTAGATCATCGTGTTCCAGTCCTGGTGGTAGCCCTCGCGCGGGTCCGCATGTTCGTAGAGCGGCGTACCGTCGAACTGCACGAGACCGTGCGCGTCGTTCGGAAAGTGCGCCGGCACCCAGTCGATGATCACGCCGAGCCCCGCCTCGTGCGCACGGTTCACGAACTCCGCGAACTGTTCCGGCGTGCCGAAGCGCGCGGACGGCGCGAACTGCCCGAGCGGCTGATAACCCCACGAACCGCCGAACGGATGCTCCGCGATCGGCATGAATTCGAGGTGCGTGAAGCCCATGCCCTTCGCATACGGAATCAGGCGCTCGGCAAGCTCGTGCCAGTTCATGCCGCGATTGGCTTCCTCGGGCACGCGCAGCCACGATTCGGCGTGCGCCTCGTAAATGGTGATCGGCGATTGCGGCGTCTGCTTGCCGCCGCGCGTGGCCATCCAGTCGGCATCGGTCCAGGCGTAATGATCGATCGCATCCGCATCCGCGACGACGGATGCCGTCGAAGGCGGCTTCTCGCTCTGCATCGCACAGGGATCGGCCTTCAGCGGCAACGTGTGGCCGTCGCGCGTGACGATCTCGTACTTGTAGCGCGTGCCCGCGCCGATGCCCGGAATGAACAGTTCCCACACGCCCGCGTCGTGACGCAGGCGCATGGGGTGACGTCGGCCGTCCCATGTGTTGAAGTCGCCGACCACGGACACACGCCGCGCATTCGGCGCCCACACGGCGAAGCGCACGCCCGCGACGTTGCCGTGCGTGACCGGCCGGGAGCCCAGGCACTCGAGCACCGCATATGGATCCGCGTGCGAGAGGCGCGCGAGCCATTCATCGGACAACACGGGGCCGAACGAGTACGTGTCGTGCGTTTCTTGCGGCGTGCCATGCCAGTCGACTTGCAGGCGATACGCCGTCGGCCTCTCGACGAAGCCCGCGTAAAGCCCTGCATCGTGGATGCGCGCGAGCGAGCCGATGTGCTCGCCGCTGCCCGAATCCGTCACGCTCACCGACGATGCGCCCGGCAGGAACACGCGCACGACATGCCCGCGATCGGTTTCATGCAGGCCGAGCATCGAGAACGGGTCGGGATGCCGGGCCTCGACGAGCGCGTCGATGTCGAGCGGATTCAGGCCGTGCGCGGGATTCCTGGAATCCGCCGGATCGCTACGATTGTTCATGGTGGGTTCCATCCGGATTGTCCTTGGTTGCTCCGAAGACGGGGCGCGTGCCCGGAGCGGGCGGCTCGCCCGTATCGCCCAGCAAGCGGCTCGCGAGCGACGCGAGACCCCGCAACGGAAGGCCGATCCAGGTCGGCCGGTTCGCTGCTTCGTAGCGGATTTCGTAAGCGGCCTTTTCGATCAGAAAGAGATCGAGCAACGCTTCGAAAACGTCTTCGGCCGCGATCGTTTCGGGCGACGATGCGATCGCCGCCGTGTACTCACGCAAGAAGCTCTCCTCGGCGAAGGCGCGCAGCCGTTCGAAGAGAGCGCGCTTGCGATCCGCCGTCTGGGCGGGCGCGTTCTCGGTCGTGGATTGCGCGGCCGCGCTCGCATACGACAGCGAACGCAGCAGCCCCGCGACGTCGCGCAGCGGGCTCGTCTTTCTGCGGCGCTCCTCGAGCGGGCGCGCGGGCTCGCCTTCGAAATCGATCAGATACGCATCGCCCTGCGCCATCAGCACCTGGCCCAGGTGGAAGTCGCCGTGGATGCGGATGCACAGCGCATCGGCGCCGGGCGCGACGAGTTTCTTCACGGCATCGACGAGCAGGGCGCGGCGATCGAGCAGGCTCTGCGCAAGGAAGCGGTCGTGCTCATTGAACTCGCCGACCTTTTGCGCAAGGATGTCGAGCGCCGATTCGAGCAGCTTCAGCGTGCCGTCGATCCAGCCGTTCACGTCCTCGGGCGTCGCGCGCTGCGGCGTGAAGGCTTCGTCCTCGGTCGGCGACGCGAGCGCGACATGCAATTCGCCCAGCCGCTTGCCGATGATGCCCGCGATGCTGCCGTAGCCCGAGAAGCCTTCCGCCTGCGCATCGCGCTCCGGCGTATGGTCCTCCGGTTCCACCGCGACCGCGAGTTCATCGACGGTGCGGCGCAGATAATCGAGCGCGTAGTTCCACGCATCGCCCTGATTGTCGATGAAGCCTTGCAGGATGATGAGCGTATGCGGCACGCCTTGCGGATCGACGCGCACGACTTCGCCATACAGCGGGCCGGTGTTCGCATAGCCGAGCTTCGTCAGATAGCGGCTCATTTCCGCTTCGGGATGAATGCCGCCGACGACACGCCGCACGAGCTTCAACACGACCTTGTCGCCGATCACGAGCGAGCTGTTGCTCTGCTCGGCCGCGAGCCAGCGGATCTCGGGCAGATCGGCGGGATAGTAGTTGAGCTCGTTGAGGCGCTCGGTGGGAATGAAGCGGATCTCGCTCTTTTGCACCGTCGGCACGACCGCGCGTTCCTTCAGTTTGCGCATCACGCCGTAGGTGAACTGCGGCACCGCGAACGCATCGGTCAGATGCCCGATGTTGCGGTTGCGGCGCACGCGCGCCAGCGCGAGCTGCATGTAGAGCGGCGAAGTCGTCTCGGTGCCCCACGCGATGGAAAGCGGCAGCACGTAGCGCTCGCAATGATCGCCGACATCGGCTTCGATCTCGGTGAAGGCAAAGCCCGCGCCTTCGATCGTCGTCAGCGCGGCGAGGCGCACGCCATGCAGCTTCTGATCCTTCGACGCGAACCAGCGGCGCTTGCTCAGGTAATTCGGCAGCACTTCCGATTCGAGCAGACGCACGTTCTCGGGCGTTGGTCCCGTCTGTCCCGCGCGAATCACCATCGTCACGAATTCGGGCAATTGCTCCGAGGGCGCCTGCGCCCACGCCGGCCGCATGTTGCCCGGGCACAACTGGAACCACAGAAAGCCGTACGGCGGGAAGGTCAGCAGATACGTGAGCTTGCCGATGGCCGGAAACGGCGAATCGGCGGTCATTTCCAGCGGCACCGATCCATCGAACTCCGACAGGTCGAGTTCCACCGCTTGCGGCGCGCGCGAAAGGTTCGCGACGCACAGAACCGGCGGCTCGCCTTCGAGCTCGCGCAGATACGCGAGGATCTTGCGATTCGCGGGCCGCAGGAAGCGGATCGTGCCGCGTCCGAACGCATGCTTCGAGCGACGCACAGCGAGCATCTTGCGCGTCCAGTTCAGCAGGGAATGAGGGTCGCGGCTTTGCGATTCGACGTTCACCGCGTCGTAGCCGTAGAGCGAACCCATCACCGGCGGCAACACGAGTTGCTCGGGATCGGCGCGCGAAAACCCGCCGTTTCGATCGGACGACCATTGCATCGGCGTGCGCACGCCGTCGCGGTCGCCCAAGTGGATGTTGTCGCCCATGCCGAGCTCGTCGCCGTAATAGATGACGGGCGTGCCGGGCATCGACAGCAGCAGCGAGTTGATGAGTTCGATGCGGCGGCGATCGCGCTCCATGAGCGGCGCGAGACGCCGGCGAATGCCGAGGTTCAGGCGCGCGCGGCGATCGCTCGCATACGTGTTCCACAGATAGTCCCGCTCGGAGTCAGTGACCATTTCGAGCGTGAGTTCATCGTGGTTGCGCAGGAAGATCGCCCATTGATTCGTCGTGCCGAGATCGGGCGTCTGCCGCATGATGTCGGTGATCGGAAAGCGGTCCTCGCTCGCGATGGACATGTAGATGCGCGGCATCAGCGGGAAGTGGAACGCCATATGGCATTCGTCTTCATCGCCGAAATATTCCTTCACGTCTTCCGGCCACTGGTTCGCTTCCGCGAGCAGCATGCGGTTCGGATACTCGGCGTCGATGGTCGCGCGAATCTTCTTCAGGATCGCGTGCGTCTCGGGCAGGTTCTCGTTGTTCGTACCTTCACGCTCGACGAGATAGGGCACCGCATCCAGCCGCAGCCCGTCGATGCCCATGTCGAGCCAGAAGCGCATCACGGACAGCACTTCCTTGATGACCGCGGGATTGTCGAAGTTCAGGTCGGGCTGGTGCGCATAGAAGCGATGCCAGTAGTACTGTCCCGCGACCGGATCGTGCGTCCAGTTCGACGGCTCCGTGTCGATGAAGATGATGCGCGTCTCTTCGTACTTCTTGTCCGTATCGGACCAAACGTAGTAGTTGCGATGATTCGAGCCCGGCTTCGCATGCCGCGCGCGCTGAAACCACGGATGCTGATCCGACGTGTGATTGATGACGAGCTCGGTGATCACGCGTATGCCGCGCGCATGCGCTTCCTGGATGAAGCGCTTGACGTCCGCGAGCGTGCCGTAGTCCGGATGCACGTTGCGGTAATCGGCGATGTCGTAGCCGTCGTCGCGGCGCGGCGATGGATAGAACGGTAGCAGCCAGATCGCATCGACGCCCAGTTCCGCGATGTAGTCGAGCTTCGCGAGCAGGCCGGGGAAATCGCCGATGCCGTCGTTGTTCGCATCGAAGAAAGACTTGATGTGAACCTGATAGATGATCGCGTCCTTGTACCAGAGCGGATCGTCGCTGAGAATCGAGGCTTTCTTGTTGCGCTTCACCCTTGTATCCACGGTTTCGCTCCAATGTCCTTATGGGCTGAATGCATCGCTATTCGCCCTTGTAATGGGTGTGCTCTCGTTCGCTACTGAGGATTCATCCTTCTGCATCCGGCTGCGGCTTCGGCAAGCCCCACGTCGGCGCAATGCGCCAGATCGCGAACGGCAGCGAATGCGGATTGAGACGAACGTGCTGACGCCGTCCGCGCCATTCGAATCGCTCGCCCGTCACCTGATCCTCGACCGTGAGTGCATCGCCCTCGCGCACGCCCCAGCGCTCGAGCGTCTGCCATGGCAACTCGATGTCCGCGCCCTGTTCATTGAACGGATCGAGATTGATCGCGACGAGCACGACGTTGTCCCGCGACGAATTCGCCTTCTCGAAGAACAGAATGTGATCGTTATGCGCGGGCAGGAAGTTCACGCCAAGATGCGTCTGCAGAGCGGGATTCGCGCGGCGAATGCGATTGAGCGCGGTGATCTCGGTCACGATGTTGCCGGGACGATTCCAGTCCCACGCCTTGATTTCGTACTTCTCGGAGTTGAGGTACTCCTCGCTGTTCGGCAGCGCGGCGGACTCGCAAAGCTCGAAGCCGCTGTACACGCCCCACAAGCCCGATAACGTCGCCGCCAGCGCCGCGCGAATCACGAAGCCCGGACGCCCCGAGCTTTGCAGAAAGCGCGGATTGATGTCCGGCGTATTCACGAAGAAGTTCGGGCGGAAGAATTCCTTCGCGTCGGTTTGCGTGAGATCGTGCATGTAGTCGATGAAATCGCGCTTGCTCTCGCGCCACGTGAAGTACGTGTACGACTGCGAGAAGCCGAGCTTGGCAAGACGATTCATCACGCGCGGCCGCGTGAACGCTTCGGCCAGGAAGATCACGTCGGGATGACGCGCGCGCACGTCGCCGATCACCCATTCCCAGAACGGGAACGGCTTCGTATGCGGATTATCGACGCGGAAGATGCGCACCCCCGCTGCGATCCAGTGCAGAAAGACGTCGCGCAATGCGATCCATAGCTCGGGCTTCGCGTCCTGCGCATAGAAGTCCGGATTCACGATGTCCTGATACTTCTTCGGCGGATTCTCCGCATAACGCAGCGTGCCGTCGGGACGCCATGCGAACCATGTCGGATGTTCCTTCAGCCACGGATGATCGGGCGAGCACTGCACCGCGAAATCGAGCGCGATTTCGAGACCATGTTCATGCGCGGCTTCGAGCATGCGCTTGAAGTCGTCGAGATTGCCGAGTTCCGGATGCACGGCGGTATGTCCGCCTTCCTTGCCGCCGATCGCATACGGGCTGCCCACATCGCCGGGACCTGCCGTCAGCGTGTTGTTCTTGCCCTTGCGGTTCGCGACGCCGATCGGATGAATCGGCGGGAAGTAGAGCACGTCGAAGCCCATCTGGCGGATGCGGGGCAGCTTGCCGATCACGTCGATGAACGTGCCGTGGCGGTTCACGTCGTCGCTCATCGAGCGCGGGAAGATCTCGTACCAGCTCGCGAAGCGCGCGGCGGCGCGTTCCGCATCGACGCGATACACGACCGGATCGCGCGACAGAAACGGACGATGCCGCGCGGCTGCGACGGCCTTCGCGGTCGCCGGCGCGAGCGTGAGTTCGAGCTTGCGCGCGTCGTCGGCTTTCGTGAACTCCTTGACGATCGCGTCGAGCGGGGCGCTGTTGCTGTCGGCGTCGTCGGCGGTCTTGACTTCGGCGAGGATCAGCGCGAACAGATGCTTCGCTTCCTCGACTTCCAGCTCGACGGTCTGCCCGGCCTTCAGCTTCTTCTGCATGTGATCGACGAGCGACGCGTAATCGTCGCGCCACGCCATGACGACGAATTCGTGCCGGCCCACGCGTTCGAGCGGAATGCGCGCGGACCACAGATCGAGTCCGGCGGGCTGCACGGCGCGCATCGGCGCTTCGTGCCAGACGGTTTCGTCGGCGGCGCGCCATTGCACGGCGGCGGCGATCTTGTCGTGACCTTCCGCGAAGATCGCGGCCTGAATCTCCACTGCCTCGCCGACGATGCGCTTGGCCGGAAAGCGCCCATGATCGACCGAAGGCGTCACGCTTTCGATCGAGACGCGCGGCGCGGCGATTGCCTCGGTCACCGCTTTCTTGTCCGCGGCCTTCGCGCCGCGCTTCACCTGCGGCTGCGCGAGCAGGATGAACGGCTCGGCCTCGGCGCGAAAGAGCCGCACTTCGCCCGCCCTGAGCGAAAACGGCGCGAGCCGTTCGGCCTTGCCCATGGAATCGTCGATGAGCGCAAAGCGCGTGTAGTTGCCCGGCACCGATTCGAGCAGATGCAGCGTATCGACATGCACGGGCGCGACGAGATCGGGATTGATCACGGCCAGCACGGCGTCGTTGCTATGGCGCAAATCGCCGCCATCCGCGCGGATCAACGCAGCGTACGGCGTGCCCGCGCCCGTCAGCGCCCGCAGTTCACCGACGCTCGACAGCGTGCCGACGTTGCGCTGCAAGTCGTTCGCGCGTTTGACGCGCGCCGTGAGGTCGATGCGCTTCTCGTTCTTCGCCCGCTCGTATTCGGCTGCGATGCCATATTGCGGCGACATCGGCAGGCCGACGCCATACTCGAAACCCATCGGCACCATGATGCCGGTGCCGAGCGCGGCGGCGGTGTCGAGCGCGCGTGTGTACGCGCGTTCGACGAGCGCGGTGTCGCTCGTATCGGAGAGATCGCTGATGAGCCGCGTGCCGAACGGATCTTCCGGAAACGTGATCGGCGATGCGATGCGCGACAGTGCCGCGTGCTCGTCGAAGAGCCACGCGCTCTTGAAATCCCACCAGCGCGTCGAGGCGAACACGGCATCGAATGCGGCATCGGCGAGACCGTGCAGATCATGGCGCGTGACGCCCACGGTCCATGCGAGCCAGCGTGTCTCGGGATGCTTCTCGCGCACCGCGGCGCCGAGCCTGCGCCATACGTGCGCCGGCACCGCGTGCGGCGAATCGAAGCGAAAGCCGCCCACGCCCGCATCGGCGAGCAGGTTCAGCTCGCGTGCCCACCATTCGGTCAGATGATGCGCGGCCTCGCCATCGGCGAAGTTCGCCCGCGCGACATCGCGCTGACGCGGCGGCTTGCGCGGATCGAGCCGCGCATCGGCGCTCTCGAAGGGCTGGAACCAGTGTTTGTTGTCCTGATAGAGGCCGCCTTCCGCGCTCACGCGGTCGATCACGATATCGACAAGCAGCGTGAGCTCGTGCTTCTTCGCGGCGTCGGCGAGCTGGCGCAGGCCATCGGCTGCGCTCATATCGGATTCGAAAACGGCATGCAGCCGATGATGATCCGCGACGGCCTCGCGATGCCCGTTGCTCCCGGGCATGAATGGCGAGCCGATCAGGACGTGATCGAAGCCAAGCGCGGCCGCGTGCTCGAACTGGGCGGGCCAGTTCGCGAGCGGGCCGACGAGCAGGGGATCGATGAAGTAGATACGCGGCGCGTACGCATGATGAGCTTGATGGTTTTCCATCGTTCGTCTTTTCCAGAGTCGTCCTGCGGTGGCGGGGATGCGGGCATCAATCGCGATCACGCTCGCGGGCCAAACTGCTGAAGAGCCGGTCCGCACATACGGAATCGCGCGGACGTCAGGCGGAACTCAGATTACACCCTGGCGCCGCGTGAATCGACGCCGGCCTGGCCGCTTGTCGCGATGCACCGTGCATCGTGCGCTGGTCACGCTCACGGTAGGCGCCACGATCCCAAGTGATTTCCTTCGGTTCGCACGGGGCGAGGCAGCAGTTTGCGTGCCTCGCCCGGCGAGTGCCCGGTTCAGCTTTGCATCAAGGCACTACTATGGAACAACTGCGCCGCGTATGCTCATGCGGTGCGCGCAAGCGAACGCGCGTCCTGCACTTGCGCGGGCGCGGTTGCCTGCATGAGCTCGGGAACGCGGCGCGTGCGCAACGTCGAGCGGCTCGGGCGCGCGTCGCTCAGGCCGACGTACAGTGCGACCATCGTCGTCACGGCTTCGTTCCATCCGAAATCGCAGGACATCGCGTTGCGCTGCAGCGCGCGCCACACTTGCGGACGCATGTAGGCATCGAGCGCGCGGCTCGCGGCGTCGATGACATCGTCGGCGCGTTCGCCGTCGAAGAGAAAGCCCGTAGGCGCATGTGCGGCGCGCGGTGCCGCGATCGACGCGATGGGCGTGTCGTGCGTGCCGTCGCGCAGATACGCCGAGGGACGCAGCACGTCGCGCACGTCATGTTCCGCGTTCTGCGCCGCATCGACGATGGTGTCGGCGAGGCCGCCCACGCGCGAGGCGATCGGCAGCGTGCCGTAGCGCATGGCATACATCTGCGTGAGGCCGCACGGCTCGAAGCGGCTGCCGTGCAACAGGAGATCCGCGCCCGCGTGCAAGGCATGCGCGCGCCGTTCGTCATATCCGATATACACGCCCACGCGATCCGGCCATTCCTGCGCGAGCTTCCTGAAGCCCGCCTCGATATACGCCTCGCCCTTGCCGATCACCGCGAGTTGCAGGCGCGGATGTTTCTCGAGCAGCCGGGGCAGCGCTTCGAGCGCGACATCGGCGAGCTTCTGGCCGGTCATGCGGCTGCCGATTGCCATGAGCGGCGCGAAAGGATCGACGGGCAGGCCGAACCTGCGTTGCAGCGCGCGCTTGCAGGCGTGCTTGCCGCGCATGTCGTCGAATGAATAGTTGCGTTCGATGAGCGGGTCCGTGGCGGGATTCCACGTCTGTTCGTCGATGCCATTGACGACGCCCACCAATTTGTCCGCGCAGCTTTGCAGCACGCCTTCCATCAGATGCCCGAAGCGCGGCGTGAGGATTTCGCGTGCGTAGGTTTCAGAGACGGTCGTCACGCCATCGGCGTGCACGATGCCCGCTTTCATCAGACTCAGCGCGCCATAGAACTCGATGCTCTTCGGATCGCTCAACGCATGCACGAGCCACTTTTGCGGCACGCCGAGCGACGCACCAAGCGAGAGCGCGTAGTTGCCCTGGAATGCAAGATTGTGGATCGTGAATACGCTCTTCGCGTGCACGCCCGCGTGTTTCATCAGAAGCGGCGTCAGGCCGGTATGCCAGTCGTGGGCATGAACGACGTCGGGCTTCTTCACGCCGCGCACGCCTTCGGCGATCTTGACGGCGGCCGCCGAGAGCATCGCGAAGCGGATCGCGTTGTCCGGATAGTCGCGGCCCTGCGCATCCTGATAAAGGCCGGTGCGCGCATAGAGCGCATCGGCGCGCAGCAGCAACACCGGCACGCCGGTATCGGGCATGCGGCCGCGCAACAGTGCTGCATCGCCACCGGGCAGGCCCGTAAGCGTGCCCACCTTGCTCAGACCTTCAGCCTGAGCAATCGCATTCGGGTAGGCGGGGAGCAGGATGGTGGCGTCGACGCCGGCTTCGCGCAGCGCGGCAGCATAGGCGCTGACCATGTCGCCGAGTCCGCCGGTCTTGGCGAGCGGGACGGCTTCGGAGGCGACCAGCAGAACATTCAAAGGCAAAGTGGGGCTCCTGAGCAAGAGGAACGCGCGGACGGCAAGCCGCGCATGCGAGCGCTGATCGAGGTTTCGTCTGAAATAGCTGGCGCAATTCAGCAATCGCTGTGCCACGCGCGCGCGTGCATGTGCGGTGCAGCACATTCGTGTGCGGCCATGGCATGCCGAGACCGCCGGCGCACGGCGCCGGCCAGGCACGAAGCTGCACGAACGTGCCGCGTGTAAAACTGACAGCGGCGTGCGTCGCGTTTTTACACGGCGTATCCGAAGAGCTTATGGAGCGCGCGTGACAGCGTCGTTTCAGCCGCCGACCATGCTCGCGGCGATGTTGATCGAGAGCCCGAGCACCGCGAGATTGAAGAAGAAAGACAAGACCGACTGCGCGAGCGCGGTGCGGCGCGCGGATGTCGATGCAAGCGAGACGTCGGCGGTTTGAGAGGCGACCGCGATGGTGAAGGAGAAGTAGAGGAAGTCCCAGTAATCGGGCTTCAGATGCCGGTCGGGAAACCTGAGGGCGGGATCGTTATCGGGCGACTGATAGTAATGCCGTGCGTAGTGCAGCGTGAACATCGTCGGGATCAGGAGCCAGGCGCCGAGCATCGTCGCGCCGGTCAGGACGTAATGCAGCACCGCTCCCGCGCCCAGGTTCTTCGCGGTCGATAACTCGAAGACGATCGCCACGATGCTCGCGAGTGCCGCGACGCTCACGACCATCAGGACCGTCGCGGCGTTTTCGTCCTCGCGTTCGGCAAGCGCCTGCACGTCGCTCTGGCGCGCGGTCGCCATCTTGAGCCAGATCAGCACGAGATAGAGCCACACCGCCGCGTCCCAGCCGATCAGCGCGCGCGCGGTCGGGCGCACGTGCGCCGGAACCAAAGCGGCGACGACGCAACCAATCAGGAGGCCGACCAGGGCGCGCGGCCGGTAGCGCAGAACGGGCGGGAGAATCTGCTTCATTTCGTTTCTATCCGCGTGAGAGCCAGCCTTCGCTCGATGCCTGCGATTATTGCCCGGTCACCTTTCGGCAAGCTGAGGAAAGCGCATGAAAACGTCCGAGCGCGTGTCGTTCGCGATGCGGCGGGGCCTCGTGGCGGGCGGGTGCGCGTTCGCCGCGTGGGCGTCGCTGCCTGCGCGCGCTCAACAGCAGTCGCGCGCGCCCGGGTTCGATGCGTTCGTCGCGGTATCGGCGAGGCTCACAGGCCGCACGAGCTTCGATCCGCTTCTGGCCGACCGCGTGCATGCGGCGCTCGTCCGGCACGTTCCCGAGTTCGCCGCGAAGATCGCCGCGCTCGACCAATGGATTGCGACGCACGGCGGCACACCGACCGACGTCATCACGGCCGCGCTGGAAACCACGCGCCCCGAGCTCGCGAAGACGGTGGGTGCGGTGATGCGTGCGTGGTATCTCGGCGTCGTCGGCGAGCCGCCGCATGTCGAGGTCGTTGCGTACGAACGCGCACTGATGTTCGATCCCGTCGGCGACATGCTCACGATTCCCTCATACTGCCGCGGCGAGCCCGCCGACTGGGCGCGCAAGCCCTGAGCGGCCGGCGCGCAGGCATCACGACCAAGGACAAAGGCGCGCGCATGGCGGGTTCCACTTCGGCGGATGTGGTCGTCGTCGGATCGGGCGTGGCGGGCAGTCTCGTCGCGTATCGGCTGGCGAAGGCGGGCGCGTCGGTGATCCTGCTCGAAGCGGGGCCGCGTCTCGCGCGCTGGCAGATCGTCGACAACTTTCGCCGCGTCGCCGACAAGCGCGACCTGTGCGCGCCATATCCGCTTCTGCGTCACGCGCCTCGCCCCGAGCCGATGAATCCGGGCGCATATCTCATCGATCGCGGCACGACCCCGTATCGACCGCAATATCTGCGGCTCGTCGGCGGCACCACGTGGCACTGGGCGGGCGCCGCCTGGCGTCTGTTGCCCGCCGATTTTCGCGTGAAGTCGCTGTACGGCGTCGGGCGCGACTGGCCGTTTCCCTACGAGACGCTCGAGCCCTGGTACGGTCAGGCCGAAGTCGAGCTGGGCGTTGCGGGCCCGGATCTCGATCTCGGCTCGCCGCGCTCGACGCCTTATCCGATGACCGCGCTGCCGCTCTCATGGATGGACCGGCGTGTGGCGGACGTGCTCGGCGCGCAGTCGTTGCGCGTCGTGCCCGAGCCGATGGCGCGCAATAGCCGCCCATACGACGCGCGCCCCGCGTGCTGCGGCAACAACAATTGCATGCCGATTTGCCCGATCGGCGCGCTTTACCACGCCGCCACGCATGCCGACAAAGCCGAGCGCGCGGGCGCGGCGCTGATCGCGCAGGCAGTCGCGTATCGCGTCGAGGCCAACGATCGCGGCGACATCGTCGCGATCCATTACAAGGACCCGAACGGCCAGAGCACGCGCGTGACGGGCAAGCGCTTCGTGATCGCGGCGAACGGCATCGAAACGCCCAGGCTTCTTCTGATGTCGACGTCGGCGCGCTATCCCAAGGGCATCGCCAATGGCTCGGATCAGGTCGGACGTAACCTGATGGATCATCCCGGCGCGAGCGTGAGCTTTCTCGCGAACGAGGCGCTGTGGCCGGGGCGCGGGCCGGTGGAAATGAGCTCGATCGTCGACTTTCGCGACGGGCCGTTTCGCGCGCAGCAGGCGGCGAAGAAGCTGCATCTGTCGAACGCGGCGCCCACGCTCGCCGTCACCTGGAACCTGCTCGGCAAAGGGCTGACGGGCGGCGAACTCGACCGGCAGATCCGCGAGCAGTGCGCGCGCAGGCTCACGTTCGGTAGCTTCCACGAGCAATTGCCATCGGGCGCGAATCGCGTGACGCTGTCGGCGCAAAAGGATGCGCTCGGCTTGCCGCGTCCGGAAATCGCCTATGCGATCGACGACTACGTGCGCAAGAGCGCCGCCGATACGCGCGCGCTGTTCGGTCGCATTGCCGGCATGTTCGACGGCACCGAGATCGAATACGACGATTCGCTCGGCGCGAGCAGCCACATCATGGGCACGGCGATCATGGGCCGCGATCCGGGCGATGCCGTCGTCGATGCCGAATGCCGCGCGCACGATCATGCGAATCTTTTCATCGCCGGCAGCGCGGTGATGCCCGCGGGCGGTTCGGTCAATTGCACGTTGACGATCGCGGCGCTCGCGCTGCGGCTCGCCGGCACGATCGAAACGTCGTTGCGATGAACGCGCGATTCACGGGCGTGTTCGTCCTCCTGGCTTGTCTGCTCAGCCCTGCCAACGCGCAAACCAAAGCCGCTCAAGGCGAGTATCTCGTGCGCGCGGGCGGCTGCATGAGCTGCCATACCGCCGATCCCGCGCGGCCGTTCGCGGGCGGCAGGCCGATCGCGACGCCGTTCGGCAACGTGTATGCGCCGAACATCACGAGCGACCGGGAAACGGGCATCGGCGCATGGACCGACGCGCAGTTCATCCGGGCGATGCGTGAGGGCATCGGACGCAACGGCGAGCGGCTCTATCCCGCGTTTCCGTACACCGCGTACACGCTGCTTTCGGACGCCGATCTCCTCTCGATGCGCGCCTGGCTCGCAACCGTGCCGCCCGTGCGCACCGCGAGGCCGCGCAACGCGCTCTCGTTTCCCTTCGACCAGCGCTGGCTGATGACGCTGTGGAATCTGTTCAATTTTTCGCCGGGACGCTTCGTTGCCGATCCGTCGAAGAGCGCGGAGTGGAATCGCGGGGCGTATCTCGTCGAGGGGCTCGGGCATTGCGGCGAGTGCCACACACCGCGCAACTGGCTCGGCGGACTGGACCGGAGTGAGCGGCTCGGCGGCGCGACGATCGCGGGCTGGCAGGCAGGCAACCTCACGCCCGAACGCGTGGCGGGCATCGGCGCATGGCGCGACGACGAACTGCTGCGCTTTCTGTCGACGGGCGCGGCGCCCGGCCGTGCCTACGCGCTCGGACCGATGGCGGAGGTCGTCGCCACGAGCACGCAATTTATGACGACCGCCGATCTGCGCGCGATGATCACGTATCTGCGCGCCGTGCCGCCGGTCGCGGTGAAGGCGGCGCGCGTGCGCACGAGCTTCGGTCGGCCGGCACGCACGGACATCACGGCGCTCGACAGCGACGGCGCACGGCTCTACGCGGCCGCCTGCGCGAGTTGTCACGGCGTGACGGGCGAGGGTGGCAAGTCGTTTCCCTCACTCGTGCACGACAGCGTGACCGGCGCACTTGGCATCGCGACGACGAACAATCTCGTCCTCGTGATCCTGCACGGCGTGAATCGTCAGACGCGCGACGCCCATGCCCAGATGCCGGCGTTCGGCGCGCAACTGACGGACGAAGAGATCGCGGCGCTGGCCAACTTCATCACGCGCCAGTTCGGTGATCCACGCGCAACGACCGATGCAAAAACGGTCGCGCGGCTGCGCGCGATAGCGCAATAAATACGGGTTGAATCGACGGCGCGCAGCAGCTTTTACGCGCGTATCCAGCGCGCCGGTAACGCCCGTGTAACGAGTGTCGATGCGGCTTGCAGATTGCTTGCAAAAGCGAGCCAGGCCTCACACCTTGTCATTGAGCAGCGCTATCATCGGCGCATGAATGGTCCTACCTATCCTATCGTTTGCAGGCATCCCGCCAATGATATCGGCCGCGATTTCGTGGTCGGCGATCTGCATGGCTGCATGGATGCGCTGCGCTATCTTCTGCACGAAATCGGCTTCGATGGTGCGCGGGACAGGCTGTTCTCCGTCGGCGATCTGGTCGATCGCGGCACCGACTCGCGCGCGGCCATCGATCTCATCGACAAGCCGTGGTTCTATCCCGTGCTCGGCAATCACGAGGATTCGCTGATCTCGGTCGCGACCGGCACGATGCGCCGTCAGTCGTGGTACGCGATCGGCGGCGCGTGGGCAGACGCGATTCCCGACGATCAACTCGCCGTGCTCGCGGCGCGGCTCGCGAAGTTGCCGCTCGTGCGCATCGTCGGCGAAGGTGAACGGCGCTTCAACGTGCTGCATGCGGAGTTTTTCGGCAACGACGCCGAACTCGACGCCGGCGATTTCCATGAAGACGTGCGCACGCAGATTCTGTGGGGCCGCGCCCTCGCGCTCGGTCAGGCGGACCCGCAGCAACAGCTCGGGCTGTCGCCGACCTACTGCGGCCATACGCCGACGCGCGCCGTGAAGCAGATCGGCTCGCAGATTTACATCGATACGTGCGCGTTCGCGCCGGAAGGCCGTCTCACGATCGTTCAGGCCGGCACCGAAGAGCGCTGGTCCGTGAAGGAGCGCTGGGCCGCCTCCGAGGGCGCGCGGGAGCTTGCGCTGCCCTGACGTCCGCCACGGCTTCGCGCAGGCGGCACGCGCGTTGCTCGGTGCTTCGCCATGAATCGAACGTCAATCAGGCGAGGCGCGCGGTGGCGAGAACGAGAACGAGCGACGAGACAGGCGGCGGATCCGGCGACGCACGGACGGGCGCCTTGCAGGGCTGCCCCGAGGATTTGCCGCCGGGCCTGCGCTACATGGACGATTCGCGGCGCGGCTACACGCGCGAGTGGATCGACGGGGCGTTCGCGTACTTCAACACGCAAGGCAAGCGAATCGATGACGAAGCCGAGATTCGCCGCATCAATGCGCTCGCCATTCCGCCCGCTTATACCGATGTCTGGATCTGCCCCGACTCGCGCGGACATCTCCAGGCGACGGGGCGCGATGCGCGCGGGCGCAAGCAATATCGCTATCACCCGCAGTGGCGCGAAACCCGCGACGCCAACAAGTACGAGCGCATGCTCGCGTTTTCCGTCGTGCTGCCGAAGCTGCGTGCGCGCGTTACGCGCGATCTGTCGCTCGACGGCATGCCGCGCGACAAGGTGCTCGCGACCGTCGTGCGTTTGCTCGACACGACGCTCATTCGCGTGGGCAGCGAGGAATACGCGCGCGAGAACCGCTCATACGGGCTGACGACGTTGCGCAAGCGCCACCTCAAAGTGTCGGCGGGAACGTTGAGGTTCAGGTTCCGCGGCAAAAGCGGCATCGAGCACGATGTCGCGGTGAGCGACGCGCGGGTTGCGCGCATCGTCAAGCGGTGCATGGACTTGCCGGGACAGGATCTGTTCCAGTATCTCGATGCGGACGGCACGCGCCACTCGGTCTCTTCATCCGACATCAACGATTATCTGCGCGAGATCACGGGTGCGGACTTCACCGCGAAGGACTATCGCACGTGGGCCGGCAGCGTGTTCGCGCTCGCGGCGCTCAGGCGGCTGAAATGGGAGACCGTGACGGAGGCGCGCAGGCATGTCGTCGGCACGATCAAGGAAGTCGCGCAACTGCTGCGCAATACGCCTGCCGTATGCCGCAAATGTTATGTGCATCCTGCCGTGATCGACGCATTCGAGGCCGGCGAGCTTGCCGAGACGATGCCCGCGTCGCGCCGCCGCGGACTCAGGACCGACGAGGCCGCGCTCGCCATCTTCCTCGAGAAGGAAGCGAAACGCCGCACGCGCGAGGCGGCCCGCAAGAACCGCAAGGGCGAGGCGATGAACGACACGCGCCTGACCCGGCTGCTCTCGGAATCGAGCCGCAAGGCGCGCGCCGGCGGGCTCAAGGCGAGCGGCAAGAACGCGGCATCGCAGGCGCTGGAGCATGTCGCGAAGAAGCCGGCGGGGAAGGCTGCGCGCCCGGCGTCGAAGAAGCTCGCGCGCACGCGGACCGAGACGGCGATAGCGATCCGCTGAAGCGTGTGAAACGTTTGCCCGCTCAGCCGACCTGGTTCAGCTCGAAGACATAATCGATCGCCTCGCCGTTCCAGTTGTATTCCAGATACGCCGCGTGCCGGCAATCACGCAGCATCGTCGTGCGAAAGGCGGCGAGACATTCGCCTTGCGGATCGCGCACCGATGGATACACGATTCCCGGCGCGCTCGCCGTGCGCACTGCGCGTCCGAGCGCCTTGCCCGGGCCGTAGTCGTCCGGTGCGAGAATGCGCGCATCGAGGCCGGCCCGCTCGATCGCGTCGCCGCGCAGATCGACGACTTCGCCGTGCGCCATCACCGTATAGAGCCGCATCTGCTGGCGTAGCGGAGCCTCGTTCGTCGCCGCGAGAAAGAGCCCGGCGTGATAGCGCGTTTCAGCGATCGCGGTCTGCCGTTCGCGTCCGCAATAGAACACGCCGTAGCTGCCGTCGGAGAAGCGGCTGCCGTTCGGATTCAAATGCGTGAACGCGGCCATGATCGGCCCGCAGCCCGGCCCGAAGCAGCGTTCGTCCGGCGGCACGAGATCGAGTTCGCCGATTTCGGTGCGCAGGCGGTCGTTGGTCATCGCCTCGAGCGCATAGAGCGCTTCGAAATCCTGCGGCGAGGCGACGCGGTCGAACAGGTTGACGGCGGGAAAACGCGTGGGAATCACGCGATACGCGGGCGACCAGCCGATGAGGCTGTGCGGCCACTGTTCGCGCCAGTTCGATGTGTCCTTGCGAAATGCAATTCCCATCACGCCCAGCCGCCTCGCATCGCGTCGAGGTATTGGCGCACGGCGACGAGATCGCTGATATTGCCCGCCAGGAGGCGGTCGATCGCTGGATGTCCACCGAAGGGCGGCGCGGCGTTGGGACGGCGGATCCAGGTATCGGCGGCTTTCGGGTCCGGCAAAAGGATCTGGAGCGCCTTGTAGATGCCGAGAATCAGCGAGAGGCGCTCCAGGGTGTCGCGCCCGAGCCGCGCGGATTGCGGCGCGGCCTTCCATTTGAAGAAGGTGGAACGCCCCGGGGAGCCGAGCAGCGTGATCTGCTCTTCGGCCGATAGCTCCCAGTCACGGGCGATGTTGAAGAACGCGCGTAAGCCGGCGGCGGAAAGATCGCTCGAATCGAGCGCCGGACGCGGCGCCGGGGCGCGAGCCGGCGAGTGTTCGGCGCGTGCGGCGTTGGACATGTCGTTAAGTCTCCAAAGGAACTTGTTGTAGATGTTAGTCCACATTTGGATTAATACAAGCATGCCATGAATGTTTTTACGCGCGGCGCCGGATCAGGCGTCGTCATCGGTCGGACCGTAGCGGCGGCCGGGCACGTGGGATTTGAGCGCGTCGGCGATCTGCGAGGGCGTGCAATCGGCGGGGAGCACACGGCGCTGCACGCGCTGATCGTTCTTCAGCACCCATTCGACCATGCGATAAGCCGGTCCCCACGGCGGTTCGACCGGCAGGGACAGGCGGCATTCGCGCAGCGTGAGCGCGTACTGTTTTCGCATCGTCGGTGCGAGATTGGCAAAGCTTCGGCGCGCGGCGGTGTTGGCTGACATGGCACATTCCTCACGGTGATGATCCGGCCGTCCGATACGGGGCGGCGGCAATTGAGCCGGATCGCGAGACGAGTGTGTCGGGCAAGAATTAAGGGCGACTTAATCGCGAGCGGCGCCGCATCGAGGCGCGGCGAAATGTCGCCCGACGTCCTGCGGGCGCAGGTCAAGAGGGGCTTCGGCATTTTCACCACGTCGCATATCGCCTGTTTGCCGGGGCGGCGGCTTACTGTATATTCGTACAGCTTGTCTGCAACAGGGAGCTTGCCGATGATTCCACGCAACGATCCGCTCGAAGCGGCTGCGCTCGAACGTTTCATGCGCGCGACGCGCGCGGTCAACGCGGCGTTCGACGCCACACGAGGCGAGTCCGATTTCATCCAGGACGGGCAGTCCGTCGCTCGCTCGCTCGAGCGTCTCGACGCCGCGTTGCACGAACTGGAAACATCCGAGCAGTCGCTCGACGCCATTCTCTCGCGCAGAGCGGGCCACTAACCGTTGGAGCGAATCACTTGAAGCGCGTATTCCTGATCGTCGTTCTTCTGGTCGGCTCGTCGTCGCTTTTCGCGGCTGAGCGCTACACGGAAGTCTGGAATCCTCCCGAAGCACAGTCCGTCAAAGGCAAGAGCAAGACGCACGCGGCCGCGCAGACCGCGGCGAGGAAAAAGCACAAGAGCGCGACCTCAGTGAAGCAGGTCGCGGACAAGGCCGCCATCGAGCAGCCGTCCGTGGCGCCGCGTCCGAAGACAGCGTCGCGAAAGCCGGCCGAGCCGGTCATTCCGCGCAAGATCGAGCCGAACGGCCAGGTGATGCGGGTCTGAACGCGTGAACAGGCACGGATGATAAAAAGGGGCGCCCTGACGGAGCGCCCCTTTTTTTGCGCGGCTGAACACGCCGCGCTGCGTTATATCCGGCCCATCAACAACAGAACGATCACCACGATCAGCACGACGCCCAGAATCCCGCTCGGCCCGTAGCCCCAACTGCGGCTGTGCGGCCAGGAAGGAATGGCGCCGATCAAAAGCAGGATCAGGATGATCAGCAGTATGGTTCCGATCGTCATTCGACTTCTCCTTATTCAAATGACCGCGGGACGGATCGGCATCCGGCGCAGCCTCCCAACCGTCATCGACAGTCATGCGCCAGGGGAGCGGCGGCTCGCGGCCACCGGCACGATCAGTTTTGCGATCGACGACAGCACTAGAGCAATGGCCGTGCCAGTGGGCTCGAAAGACCGTGATACAAGGCGGCCGGCGTGTCGAAGGATCGTCAGCGTGAGCAGACGATTGTCGAAAAGGAGACGCGAAACGAAGCGGGATCGGCAAAACTTGCACAGCGCTGGAAAGCCCTTCGACGGGCGTTCGGGCGCGAGGTCATCGCCGGAAAGATCAAAAGATGCCGCGGAACGCCCAGAACAGCAGGCCAGCGAGCGCGATCGACACCGGCAACGTCAGAATCCACGCGAGCGCGAGGCTGCGCACGGTCCGCCATTGCAAACCGGAACCGTTCGCGGCCATCGTGCCCGCAACCCCCGATGACAGCACGTGCGTCGTGCTGACCGGCAGGCCGTAGACATCGGCGGCGCCGATGGTCAGCATTGCGACGAGTTCCGCCGACGCGCCTTGCCCGTACGTCAGATGTGTCTTGCCGATGCGCTCGCCGACCGTCACGACGATGCGCTTCCAGCCGACCATCGTGCCCAGACCGAGCGCGACCGCGACAGCGACCTTCACCCACGTCGGAATGAACTTGGTCGCGTGGTCGAGCTGCTTCTTGTAGTTGCCGAGCACGGCGTCATCGTCCCTGGAGAATGCGGGCGCCTTCTGCTTTTCCATGATGCGCAGCGCTTCGGACGCGATGTACATCTCATTGCGCACATTGCGGACGTTGCCCTGCGGAACGTCGGCGATCGTCTGGCTCGGCCGGACCTGCGTTTCGATCGAACCGACCACCGCCTTCAGCGACGCGACCGTGTCCGGCGCGAGTGTCTTCGTCTGCACGTACTTCTCCACCTGGCCGCGTGCGTCGGCCGCGGGCGAAACACCGTTGCTGTAGCGCTGCAGCACATCGGACGCGCTGTGGCTCACCGCGACGAAGGTCTGCGTTTCGCCCGCCGTCATGGCCTTGTTGAGCGCGTAGGCGGTCGGCACGGTGCCGATCAGGATCAGCATGATGAGGCCCATGCCCTTCTGGCCGTCGTTGGAACCGTGCGCGAACGACACGCCCGTGCAGGTGAGAATCAGCAGACAGCGGATCCAGAACGGCGGCGGGGTGTTCTTCTCCGGCTCCTTGTAGAGCGCCGGCACGCGGACGACGAGCTTCAGCACGTAGAGCAGGAAGCCCGCGAGAATGAAGCCGACGATCGGCGAAAACAGCAGCGACTTGCCGACCGACATCGCCTGGGTCCAGTCGACGCCCGACGTGCCGTTCGTGCCGTGCAGCATCTGGTTCATGAGGCCGACGCCGATCACCGAACCGATCAACGTATGCGAGCTCGACGAAGGAAGGCCGAGCGCCCACGTGCCGAGGTTCCAGATGATCGCCGCGATCAGGAGCGCGAAGACCATCGCGAAGCCCTGCGAGCTGCCCACGCCGATGATCAGCTCGACCGGCAGCAGTTGCAGGATGCCGAACGCGACGGCGCCGCTCGAAATCAGCACGCCGATGAAATTCCATGCGCCCGACCAGACAACCGCTAAGTTTGGCGTCAAAGAGTGCGTGTAAATTACGGTGGCAACCGCATTCGCGGTGTCGTGAAAGCCGTTGACGAATTCGAAGCCGAGCGCGATCAGCAGCGCGATGCCGAGCAGGATGTACGGAAACACCGACGATTCCCGCACCGGCGCGAGATCTTCGAGCAGATGCAGGACGCAGTACACGGCGCCCGCGCCGATGGCGATCAGAAAAAGCAGCAGCGCGAGCCGCTGCCCGAGCGTGCGTCCTTCTCGTGCTTGGGGAAAGGCGATCTGGTTCATGTCGCGTCCTTGGGTGACTTGCACGGGGGTATCGGAAGGTGGAGAGCAGATGAGAAGCGTTTCAGACGCTCAAAAGGCCATGTTTCCCGCAGCGTGTGTCGATTTCATGAATCGGGAAACATGAGCCTTTCGTATGAATTGACGGGCGGCGCGAAGCCGCTCCGGGAGACTTCATGACGATGTGGGTCGAGGTAACGCTGCAAGCGATTCGATCGGACGACGGGTCCATCGGCGTGCTCGCAGAGGCGTTGCAGCGTGTCGCCGCGTTCGCGGGCGCGACGCCCCGCTCGACGCGCCTCACCGCGCGCGAGATCGCGCTGAAAGCGCCGGGCTGGCGGCTGTCGGTGGAGACGCTGGAGGGCGCGCGCACGCTGTGCGCCGTGCAGACCGAAGGCGCGCCGATGCCCGGCTTCGTGCGTTACCGGACTTTCGCGCGGCCTGCGGGCGAGGATCTGACAGCGTCGCTGATCGAATTCGCGCAAGCCGATGAAGCGTTGCACGGACCGCTCGCCAGGGCGTATCGCCATGTGGACGCGGGAACAGCCGCGACGCCCGACGGCGAGGCGCCTGACGTTCCGGCCCCCGAAGTCGAAGTGGAGCGCATCGAATGGCGCATCGATGCGAGCGGCGCGGACATCCTCGCGACGCTCGAAACGTCCGTACAGGCGCTGCCGGCATTGCGGCTCGCGGCGCCGTCGGTGAACGGTGCGCTCGATGCAGTTTTCCGCGTCGCGGGCGAGGTGCTCGACGCCGCGCCCTTTTGCATCGCGCCGGATGACGAGCACGCGTCGCAAGCGCAGCCGGTGCATGCGGCGAAGCTCGATCTTCCGCGCACCGCGACGCGCCGCCAAGCGTTCGTCGCCATCGCGGCATCGGTGGCCGGGCAGTGGTTCGGCAACGCGGACGCATCGCGCGCAGGTCTAGGCGACGAGCACGTGCATCAGTTGCGTGTCGCCCAGCGGCGGCTGAAGACACTGCTGAAACTTTTTCGCGGCTATGTCGACGATGCCTGGAACACGCGCGTTGCGCCGGATCTCACATGGTTCGGCGACCTGCTCGCCGATGCGCGCGACTGGGACGTGTTCACCGACAAGACGCTGCCCGCCTACGCGGAATCGGACGACAGCGCCGAGCGCTGGCAGGCGCTGATCGCCGCCGCCGACGCGAAGCGCCGCGTCGCGCGGGACAAGGTGCGCGATGCGCTCGCGTCGAAGCGGTACGCGCGTCTCACGCTCGCGTTCGTCGAATGGCTCGCTCGCTTCGCCTCCCAAGAGGACGCGTCGCCGACGCGCTTCGTCAGCTATGCCGAAAAGCGCATCCGCAAGGACTACCGGCGCATCGCGCATGTGCCCGATCTCGCGTCGCTCGAAGCGCATGAGCGGCATCGTGTGCGCATTCATGCCAAGCGGCTGCGCTATGCGCTCGAATTTTTCCGCTCGGTCACGTCGCGGCGCACGCGCACGCACACCGCGAAGCTGCTCGGCGAGCTGCAGACGGTACTTGGCGAAGCGAACGATGCGGCTGTCGCAGCCGACCGGCTCGCGTCCATTCCGGAGGCCAGCGATTATCAGCGCGGGTTCGCGCGGGCGTGGGGCGCGGCGTCGGCAAGGAAGGACGCGCAGGAGGGCGAGCGGCTGCTTCGGTCGATGCGTCGTCCGCGTGTGAAGGCGTCGATATAAGCCGCCACCCGTTCATTGACCCGCATGGCCACAGAGGGCGACAGATGAATAAAACAGCACGGCCGAACGTGCGCGACCCGCTGGCACTCGGCGGCTCCGTATGGCTGCGTAGCGGCACTCAGACGCTCGGCGGCGCGGCGCGCATCGGGCTGCTCGCCGCGATTCGGGACTCGGGATCGATCACCGCCGCGGCGAAGGCCGTCGGCATGAGTTACAAGGCCGCGTGGGACGCCGTCGACACCATGAACAACCTGGCCGGCGAGCCGCTCGTGACGAGCGCAACCGGCGGCAGGGGCGGCGGGGGCACGGTGCTCACGCCCGCCGCGCTGCGGCTCATCGAGACGTACCGCGCCATCGAACGCGAGCATCGAAAATTTTTGGAACGGGCGGGCGCGGCGATCGAAGGCTTCGCCCATGACTGGCAGCTGATCGGGAGACTTGGGATGAAAACGAGCGCGCGCAACCAACTGGCCGGCAAGGTAACGAAAATCACGCGTGGTGCCGTCAACGATGAAATCGAGCTCGGCTTGGCAGGCGGCCAGACGATCGTCGCGGTCGTCACGCACGAAAGCACGCAAGCGCTGGGGCTCAAGGAAGGCAGCGACGCGTTCGCGCTCATCAAGGCGTCGTGGGTCATGCTGATGGAAGACACGAATGCGAAGCTGTCGGCGCGCAATCAGTTGCGCGGCACGGTCGCCAGCGTGACGAAGGGCGCGGTGAACGCGGAAGTGTCGCTGGCGCTCGACGGCGGCACCACCATCACCGCGATCATCACGAATCAGAGCGCCGATACGCTCCGGCTCGCGCAAGGTCAGGCGGCCGTGGCGGTGATCAAGGCGTCGAGCGTGATCATCGGCGTGAACGATTAAGCAGCACGCACTGCGACGCCGGCGGCCGTGTCACGCGGCCGCGCGTTGATCCGGCGGCAATTCGGTGCGGCGATCCGGCGCGCGGTAAATCTTCGCCTTCCAGCTCGCCCGCACGTAGGGACGCTCGTGGCCCGACAGCCCGAGCGCGATTTCCGTGATCCAGTGCTGCGTCGGCACGGGCACGCCATGCAAGGCCGCGACGACCGCCGCGAGACTTGCGGCGACGGGCGCCGGCGCGAGCTTGCCGGACTCGGCGCGCCACGCGGCCCACACGAACGCGAGCGCGACCACCGCGCCGAGGGCGCAGCCCGCCACCACTTCGGAGACGGAATGCGCGTCGAGCACGACTCGCGACACGCCGACCCACACGCCCAGCGCCAGCCCCAGCGCGACGCCGATAGCGCGCATCGCGCCACGCGCGGGCAGCAGCGCGACGAAGATCGCGACCGGCAGAACCGCCGTCGACATCAGCGCGTGTCCGCTGATGCCGGTGAAATCGAGATGACGCACACCGATTCCCCAGCCGATGAACGCGATCTTGCTCAACGCGACGAGGCCGCTCGCGGCGCCGAGCAACGCGAGCCAGGCGCCTGCGTATTTCCAGCGATAGCCGAGCGCGAGCCACGCGGCGACGATGAGCGCCACCGGGCCCATGACGCCGACACTGCCGAGCGCAGTGACGAAAATCCAGGCGGAAGAAGGAAAGTCCACGTTCATAGATGTTTTTGGGAATGAGGGTTGCTGCAGTGCGGCAGACACGACGAAAACGGCAGGCCCCGCTCAAAGCGCTTCTGACACGACGCCGCAAATCCTCCTCAGTATAACGCTTGGGAAGATGCTGAATTATGCGACATTCCGCAAAGAAAGCTGCTTGTTACAGCGGGTAACTTCCGTTTAAGTTCGTCTTTTTTGTTGAAATTACGTTAATTTATCCCGACATGTAAGTCGAGGATGCGCGCCATCTAGCCGGTTTGATGTTATTGTGCATCGCACAACGGGCGCGATTTCGCCGCGCCATCCGATTGCATGTTTGTGGAGGACCCAGCCCAATGTCAAAAAGCCTTACCAAGCTCTGGCTGCGCGGCTTGAGACGTCTGGTCACCAGCCAGGTGGACGCAATTCGCACACCGAAGCCCCGCGCCGCGGCCAAGCCCGCACGCGCCAAGACCGTAAAGTCGAAACTGAAGCCCGGCACGGCCGCGAAAGCGGCTGGGGCGCCTCGCGCCAGCGCGCGCCCGGCTGCGCGCGAATCCCGAGTGCGGCCGCGCGCGTCGGCTTGGGCGCGCGGGAAATGGGCGCGCTCGTATCACTCGGCGCCGCCTACGGCCGGCCGTTTCGTGAATCACATGGCTTACGCGCTCTACATGCCGCCGAAAGCCGGGACAGAACCGATGCCGCTCGTCGTGATGCTGCATGGCTGCAAGCAGAATGCCGACGAATTCGCGCAGGGCACACGTATAAATCTGCTTGCCGACAGATATGGTTTCGCCGTGCTGTACCCCGAGCAGTCGAAGCACGATCACGCGCATCGCTGTTGGCGCTGGTATGACGATTCTGGGAACGGAGGCGGCGGTGAGGCGGCGTCGGTCGTGTCGCTGGTGAATGCGGTCGTCGAACAGCACGATCTGGATCCGGAGCGCGTGTATGTCGCGGGGATGTCTGCCGGTGCAGGACTCGCGGCGTTGCTCGCCGTGCGTTATCCGCATGTGTTCGCTGCTGTCGGTCTGCATTCGGGCGTGGTTTTCGGCGAGGCGCGCTCGGCCATCGGTGCAATGGATGTGATGCGTCGCGGCGCGCGAAGCGATCCCGTCGCACTGATCGACGCCGCCGTCGACGTGCGCGAATATCCCGGCATGCCGGCGATCATCGTGCACGGTGAGCTGGATTCAGTGGTGACGGCCGCGAACGCCGCACAACTGGCGAAGCAGTTTCTGCGGCTGAACGGTTTCATCGATGCCGCGGGCAATCGCCGTGCGGGCGAAGCGCGCGAGGAAACGCATCCGGACGGCGTCGTGACGGACTACTTCAAGAACAGCCGACGCGTGGTGAAGACATCGATCGTGCGGGGCCTCGGGCACTCATGGGCCGGTGGCGACGATACCGTCGCTTTCCATTCGTCGAAGGGACCGGATTCCGCCGCGGTCATGTGGGAGTTCTTCAAACACCAGCGACGTCCGAGCGAGGCTACCCGCGATGCGTTCGTCGCCTGAACGCCGCCGGCCGGCGTTTCGAATGTTGCAAATTAGTCTTTAGTTTCAGTGTTCTAGCAGATAGGGCTGGTGTTGGATCAGGGATTACCCTATAATCGGCTTCATAGGTAGTTACCCCAGTATCCAAGCGAGGTTCACCATGTTCCTGATCAGCCGCATTTTCCTGTTTCTCACCAAGACCGCTGACGAGCGCGATCGTGCGCGCGACGACGCCTATCTCGCCGAAGCAACAGACATCTACGATCTCGAATATCGTATGAAGAAGTTGGACCAGCGGGCGACCGCGCGTCACCCGTCGTGGATGTCGAACTAAGTCATCAGTTTCAGGCGCCGAATTGTTCGGCGTTGTTGTGCGAATCGGATGTGAAAATGCCGGCCCTGTGGGCCGGCATTTTCGTTCGTACGCGCGCTGGATCAGATTACTTTGACGCGCACGTCCACATTGTTTCGCGTTGCGTTCGAGTACGGACAGACCTTGTGTGCGGCGTTGACCAACGCCTGGGCCTCCGTCGCATCGAGACCCGGCAGCGCGATGCGCAGTTCGATGTCGAGTTTGAAGCCGCCCGCATCGTTCGGACCGACGCCGACATCGGCCGTCACCGTCGTTTCGACCGGAACCGCGCGCTTTTGCTGGCCTGCGACGAATTTCATCGCCGAAAGGAAGCAAGCTGAGTAGCCTGCGGCGAAGAGTTGCTCCGGGTTCGTTCCCGGCGCGCCCGAGCCGCCGAGTTCTTTCGGCGCGCTCAGTTTCACGTTCAATTGCTCGTCCGAGGAAATCGCGCGTCCATCGCGTCCGCCGGTGCTCGTCGCCGTTGCCTTGTACAGAATGCTCATCGTTTCGCTCCGTGGGTTTCAGTTGTCAGATTGATATTGCGTCCACCACGGTGTAAATATATCGCGCTAATTATTAGCGTGAAAATTAAAATATCGCAATTGACCGCTTAGCGAATCGCTATCGCTGCATATTTAGCGCCCCAGATATTCGTTAATTGAGGCCCGCAGCCGCACGAGATCGCCGCGTAAGCGCAGCATCGCGTCGATGTCGGAGCCTGACGCGCAGTAGATTTCGGTTGGAATCGCCTGGGCAGACTGGCGCAGAGCCCGGCCGACATCGGTCAGGCGGATATAGACCTGGCGCTCGTCCTCCACCCCACGCACGCGCTCGACATAGCCTTGCGCTTCGAGGCGTTTGAGCAGCGGCGTCATCGTCGCGGAATCGAGCGAGAGGCGCGCGGCGATTTCCTTCACGGTGAGATCGTCGGCTTCCCAAAGCACGAGCATCGCCAGATATTGCGGATATGTCAGTCCGAGCTTTTCCAGCAGCGGCTTGTACGCTTTCGTCATCGCGAGCGATGTCGAATAGAGCGCGAAGCACAGTTGCTCATCGAGTTCGAGCGGAATCACGGGCAAGGCGTCGGGCGAAGTCATGGCGAAGGCGCGGCGGGAAGGCCGGGGCGGCCGATGCGGTTAGTGTACGTGCAATGCTTCACGCGCGAAGAATCGCCGTGCCCGTTCGATCCGCCGCAATCGCTCAGGCGTTGGGCGTGCCGGGCGCGTCTGGAATGTCCGGCGAGTCGGCAGACTTCACACCGAAGCAGCCGCGATAGGTCGCGTAGAACGAGCAATACAGCGCAGTCGTGACGATGATCGACGCGGGCATCAGCACCGCGAGCGCCATTTCCTGACCCGCGCCGAGCGCCTGCATCAGCGCGGTCAGGCCGAACGACACCGCGAGCGCGATTGCGATCCACAGCACGCCGTAGTAAATGAACGCGCCACGGTTGCGCCAGCACGACACCAGGCTGAAGAACAGCGCCTTCGCGGGCGGCACGTCGTGCCACGCGACGAGGATCGGCGCGAACCAGAACAGCATCGCGACCGGGATATAGCACGCCATCGCGACGAGCACCGCGAGGGGGCTGAAGCTCGCGGCGACCGTTTCCGGATCGCCGCTCGGGCCATCGCCCATCATGATGCTGAGCAGCGTGCCGCCGTCCACGAGTGCCGATGACGCGAAGATCACCGCCATCGCGACGATATACAGCGCGCCCAGCGCCAGCAGCCGCCGTGCGACGACGCTGCCGTACGAACGGAATCCGTCGACGAGAATGGTGGGCCAGACGGGCTTGCCCGCGATCGTGTTGCGGCACGCCGCCATGAAGCCGACCGCGATGCCCGGGATGAAGAGCAATGGCAGGAGCGGGCCGACGAGCGGCACGCGCGAGATCAGCGTCATCACGAACAGGTAGGCGAAGAACACCGTGAGAAACGCAAACGGGTTGCGGCGGAACAGCCAGATGCCCTGACGGAACCACACGTAGCCGGTCTTGGCGGGAACTTCGATCAGTCGCATGTCGCTAGGTTATCGGTTGACTTGAGAAGCGGCTTTGACGCGTTCGCGCAGAATGCGTTCGAAGTGGCCGGGATCGTGCGCGTTCAGCAACTGTGCCTCGCGCGGGCGATAGAAATCGAAAAGGCGCGAGACCCAGAAGCGCATCGCGCCGGCGCGCAGCATGTCGTTCCAGTGACGCTCCTCGGCGGGCGTGAACGGTCGAACGGTCTGATATGCGCGCAGCAACGCGTCGACGCGCGCGGGATCGAGCACGCCCGTCGCGAGGTCGATGCACCAGTCGTTCACGGTCACGGCGACGTCGAAGAGCCACTTGTCGACGCCCGCGAAGTAGAAATCGAAGAAACCGCCCAGCCGCGCATGCTCGCGTCCGGGAGCGAACAGCACGTTGTCGCGGAACAGATCGCAATGACACGGGCCGTCGGGCAGCGACGCGTAATCCGCCGAGCCGAAGAACGCCGCCTGATGCGCAAGCTCGCTTTCAAACAGGTCGCGCTGCTCGCCGCTCAGGAAATCGACGATCGACGGCGCCTTCTCCTGCCACCACGAAAGGCTGCGCAAATTCGGCTGATGCTGCGAAAAATCGCGTCCCGCGAGATGCAGCCGCGCGAGCATCTGCCCGACTTCGATGCAGTGCGCGGGCGCTGGCTGAAGCTCGGGTGCGCCTTCGAGCTTCGTCACGACGCTCGCCGGCTTGCCGTGCAGCATGCCGAAGAGCGAGCCGTCGCGGCGCGGCATCGGGTCGGGCACGGGCACACGATGCGACGCCAGATGCTGCATCAGATCGAGATAGAACGGCAACTGCGTCGCCGTGAGATTCTCGAAGATGGTGAGCACGTAGTCGCCGTGCGTCGTCGTGAGAAAGAAGTTGCTGTTCTCGATGCCCGACTGGATGCCACGAAATTCGACGACATCGCCGAGATCGTAGTCTTGCAGCCAGTCGCCGAGATCGGCGTTGGTGACGGGAGTGAAGACGGCCATGCAGGAAAACGTCGGTCAGGTTGGACGGCCAGGAAGTGGCCTGTGAACGGTGGCGCCGCGCGAGGAGCCACGGTGCCGCGACCCGCCCGGCTGGAGCGGGTCCGGGAGCGATACGGGATCAGTAACGCAGGTTGATCGAGGGCAGGCGCGTGCTCGCCTTGCCGTTGTCACGCACTTGCGGCGAAGTGTCGGCCGGGGCGCTCATCTGGTAGCGCGTGCCGAAATTCGAATGCACATCGATTTCGACGGGTTTGCCCTTGTCACGAAATTCGGTGATTTCGGTGCCGTTGGTGCTCAGTTCGTGATAACTCGGCGTGCGCGGCGGCGAAATCTCGACTTTCGAGCTGACATTCGCGGGCGGACGATTGATGGATTTGAGATCGGGAAGGCCCGCGGCTTCTTCCGGCGACATTTTCTGGGTCGCCGGTTGAGGTGCCGCGTTTGCGGCTTGCTGCGCCGGCTGCGCGAATGCGCAGAAGCTTGCTGCGGCGAGGACTGCCGCGGCGGCGGCGCAAAGGTGCGGCTTCATGATGGTTCTCCAGGCGATGGCCGGATTCTAACAAAACGGTTGCCGACTCAGTGATCCACGCTGGGCCAACGCCTTATTTTGCGCTGGTTTCGCGAAATTTGACTCCACGAACCAAAAAGGTGTTGCGAGGTGTGATCGCACGCACTCACATGCAGACGGACTTCATGGTTCGCGCATTCTTCCGTGTTAATGTCGATTCACTACGAGGGCATTTGAAGAAAGACACAAGATCATGACAAACGACCGGACCCAGAGCACGCAAGGCACACCCGCCAACGATTTTCCGACCGAATCCTTCGAGGATCCCGCCGCGGCCGTCACGCGCCTTTCCGCGATCTATGAAGCGAATACCGCGTTCCTGCGCGACGCCTTCGCGCGCTATCGCCGCAACGAGCACTTCACGCATCGCGTCCGCGCGTGCTATCCGTTCGTGCGCGTGCGTACTGAACTGAATACGCAGATAGATTCGCGGCGCTCGTACGGCTTCGTGGCGGGTCCTGGCATCTATGAAACGACGCTCACGCGTCCCGATCTCTTCGGCGATTACTATCGCGAGCAATTGCGTCTGCTCACGAAGAATCATCACGTGGGCCTCGAAGTGGGCGTGTCCGCGCATCCCATTCCCATTCATTTCGCGTTCGCCGAAGGCATTCATCTCGAAGGCGATCTCGATCGGGACCGGCTGCTCGCGATGCGCAATATCTTCGATACACCCGACCTCGCGCTGCTCGACGATCGGATCGTCAACGGCACGTACGAGCCGGGCCCGGGCGAGCCGCATCCGCTCGCGCTCTTCACGGCGGCGCGTGTCGATTTCTCGCTGCATCGGCTGAGACACTACACGGCGACTTCGCCCACGCACTTCCAGAATTACGTGCTGTACACGAACTACCAGTTTTATATCGACGAGTTCGTGAAGCTCGGCCGGACGATGATGTCGCGCGCCGACGACGAGGAAACGCGCGCGTATCGCAGCGAGTATTCGTCGTTCGTCGAACCGGGCGATGTCGTCACGTACAACGCGAATCTCGGTGAACAGCCCGAGGAAGGCACGCCGTCCGCGCGCCTGCCGCAGATGCCCGCGTATCACCTGAAGCGCGCGGACGGCAGCGGCATCACGATGGTGAACATCGGCGTGGGGCCGTCGAACGCGAAGACGATTACGGATCACATCGCCGTGCTGCGGCCGCACGCGTGGATCATGCTCGGGCACTGCGCGGGTTTGCGTAACACGCAGCGTCTGGGCGATTACGTGCTTGCTCACGGTTATGTGCGCGAAGACCACGTCCTCGATGACGATCTGCCGCTGTGGGTTCCGGTGCCGGCGCTCGCGGAAGTGCAGGTTGCGCTGGAGCGCGCGGTCGCGCAGGTGACGAAACTCGAAGGCGTCGAGCTGAAGCGCGTGATGCGCACGGGCACGGTCGCGAGCGTCGATAACCGTAACTGGGAATTGCGTGATCACCGCGAACCGGTGCGTCGGCTGTCGCAGAGCCGGGCGGTGGCGCTCGACATGGAAAGCGCGACTATCGCGGCGAACGGGTTCCGTTTTCGCGTGCCGTACGGGACGTTGCTATGCGTGTCGGACAAGCCGCTGCATGGCGAACTGAAGTTGCCCGGGATGGCCGATCAGTTCTATCGAGCGCAAGTGGATCAGCACTTGCAGATCGGCGTTAAAGCGATGGAATTGCTGCGCGAGAACGGGTTGTCGAAGCTGCATTCCCGCAAGTTGCGAAGTTTCGCGGAGGTGGCGTTTCAGTAACGCCGCTTAATGACAGGAGGGCGGCGCAAGATGCCGCCCGCCAAGCGTTTATTGCTGCGCGCGCGGGGCCGCCAGCAGCCGGCTGTAGTTCATCCAGCCAGTGACAGGCGCTTCGGTGCCGTGAGACGGTGTACAGCCGGTCTGTTGGTCCAGTTCGGCCGGCGTGCAGTATGCCCCCTCGTAAGTGACGCGTACCCAAGGCGTATTCGCACCCGACGACTCGGTGACGTTGCGAATCGTTGACGTGTCGGCGTTCACTTTCGAATCTTTCGGCACGACGATGACGGCCGCGCACGTCGAGCCGGGGCACGAGCGCAGATTCATGTCGATGCCGCCCAGCCACATATCGATGACGCCGCGATCGCTCGGAACGGTGGAAGCGGGCGATGTTTCGACGGGCTGCGAAGGCTGCGGCACAGGCGTCTTTGCCACAGTGAGCCTGCTGATCCTGTTCATATCGTCATTGCTGACTCGACGCACGAAGCCAAGTGTCTCCTGGTAACCATCGCTGCCGGTCATCGACAGGTTGTAGGCGGTGTGGTCGGTGTTCCACTGTTTGCGGATGGTGAGAATCTCTTCCTTGCCGCGCGCCACTGTGTTGACGTTGACCGTTCCCTCGCCGGGGTCCACGTCGCCCAAGGTGACGGCCAGCGGCGTGTCGCCCTGAAGGATTTGCAAGCGATTATCCGCGTAGTAGATCGTGGTCAGGCCGGGAGTCGCGGTCGGAGTCCATACGCCGGAGATGTCCTTGAGCAGCGCGATCCTGCCGTCCTGGGGGGCGGAGGCTGGTACGGAATTCGAAGGGCTTTTCGATTGGTCGCAGGCGGCGAGCAGTGAGATGACCATGGCTGCGGCGGCGGCTAGCCGCAATGGTCGATTCGACAAATGTTTCATGTTGGGTCCGGGCTTGCCATTTCTGGCAAAGGCAACGGCGTTCCGATTGGCGCTATCTCGAAAAGCCAGATTTAATTAGTGAAAGCTATCGACAAACGCAAAAATCGACCGGTGCCAGTTGTCGTATGCGGGTGTCGATGGCGAGCGCCAAGACGCAGGGCTAACTGCCCGCGCGGGGCGCTAGGATACATTTCGGATAACTATATTTTGTGGAAATGTGTGATGCCGCGGCATTGCGGTGCCGGGATATGAGAAGCGCGCTACAACAATTTCAAGCTCAAAGGCCGTGTGCGCACACGGCCTTTCGCACGGTTGGTGCTACCGCGTCAAAGATAAAACATCCGATCCTCATCCGACTTGCTTTCCGCCGGCTGCTCGACCGAGTCTTCGCGGTCTTCATAGAACCGCAACACGGCATCCAGCACCTGATCCGGATCATCGATCACCTGCATCAGATCGAGATCTTTCGGGCTGATCACGCCGTTGGTAAGCAACGTGTTCTTGAACCAGTCGAGCAGCCCGGCCCAGAACTCCGCGCCGACGAGCACGATCGGCACGTGACGCGACTTCTTGGTCTGAATCAGCGTCAACACTTCGGCAAGTTCATCCAGCGTACCGAAGCCGCCCGGCATCACCACGACCGCATCCGAATTCTTCACGAACGTCACCTTGCGCGTGAAGAAGTGCCGGAAGCGCAGCGAGATATCCTGCCACTGATTGCCCGATTGCTCGTGCGGCAGTTCGATATTCAGACCCACCGAAGGCGACTTGCCCGCATGCGCGCCTTTATTGGCCGCTTCCATGATGCCCGGCCCGCCGCCCGATATGACGGCGAAGCCCGCGTCGGAGAATTTCTGCGCGATTTCGATCGTGAGCTGATAGTACGGCGACTCCGGTTTCAGACGCGCCGAACCATAGATGCTGATGGCAGGGCGAATCTCCGAGAGGTACTCGGTCGCCTCGATAAACTCTGCCATAATCGTGAACATCTGCCACGATGCGCGAGCCTTCTTGGCCGTCGCGCGCTCTTGATCTGCGAGTGATCGCAGACTCGGAATCACTTTTCTCTTGTTCATAATGCCTGAAGAACTAAGTCTTGAAGGTAAGACCCTGCTATTGGTCGACGGTTCTAGCTACTTGTACCGGGCCTACCATGCGATGCCGGACTTGCGAGGCCCCGACGGCGGGCCCACCGGCGCTCTGTATGGGATGATCAACATGCTGCGGCGCTTGCGGCGCGAAATCAATGCAGAGTATAGCGCGTGCGTATTTGATGCCAAAGGCAAGACTTTCCGCGACGACTGGTACGCCGAATACAAAGCCAACCGGCCCTCCATGCCGGAAGACCTCTCCAGACAGATCGAGCCTATTCACGTCGCCGTGCGCGCGCTCGGCTGGCCGCTCGTCATGATCGAAGGCGTCGAGGCCGACGACGTCATCGGCACGCTCGCAGTCGTTGCCGAGAAGCGCGGCATGAAGGTGATCGTGTCGACGGGCGACAAGGATCTGGCTCAGCTCGTGACGGATCATGTCACCCTCATCAATACGATGACCAACGAAACGCTCGACCGCGCCGGCGTGCTCGCGAAGTTCGGCGTGCCGCCGGAGCGAATCGTCGACTATCTGTCGCTCATCGGCGATACCGTCGATAACGTGCCGGGCGTCGAGAAGTGTGGCCCCAAGACAGCGCTCAAATGGCTCACGCAATACGAAACCCTTGATGGCATCGTAGAACATGCCGGCGAGATCAAGGGTGCGGTAGGAGACAATCTGCGCAAGGCTCTGGACTTCCTGCCGATGGCGAGAAAGCTCGTCACCGTGCACACGGAATGCGACCTCACTTCGCAGATCGAGTCGATCGACGGCACGCTCGTCACGCGTCCCGAGTCGCGCGACGAACTGCGCGACGTGTTCATGCGTCATGGCTTCAAGACGTGGCTGCGCGAAATCGACATCGCCGATGCGGTCGAAGGCCCCACCGATACGCCGCCTGCGGAAGTCACCGAAATCGTGCATCACTACGAGACGGTACAGACGTGGGAGCAGTTCGACGCCTGGTTCAAGCGCATCAACGAAGCGGAGATCACGTCCTTCGACAGCGAGACCACATCGCTCGATCCGATGACCGCGCAGATCGTCGGCATGTCGGTGTCGACCGAGCCCGGCCATGCGGCCTACATACCGGTCGCGCATCGCGGTCCGGATGCGCCCGAGCAGTTGCCGCGCGATGAAGTGCTCGCGAAGCTCAAGCCCTGGCTCGAAGACGCATCGAAGAAAAAGGTCGGTCAGCACCTGAAGTACGACGAGCAGGTGCTCGCCAACTACGGCATCGAAATGCGCGGCGTCGAGCACGACACGCTGCTGCAATCGTATGTGCTCGAGTCGCACCGGCCGCACGACATGGACAACCTCGCGTTGCGTCATCTCGGCGTGAAGACGATCAAGTACGAAGACGTCGCGGGCAAGGGCGCGTCGCAGATCGGTTTTGACGAAGTGCCGCTCGACAAGGCCTCGGCCTATGCAGCCGAAGACGCGGATATCACGTTGCGCCTGCATCACGCGCTCTACCCGCAAGTGGCGCAGGAGGAAGGCCTGTTGCACGTGTATCGCGACATCGAAATGCCGACGTCGCGCGTGCTGCGCAAGATGGAACGTAACGGTGTACTGATCGATCGCGAACGGCTCGATAAACAGAGCAACGAAATCGCCAAGCGTCTAATCGATTTGCAGGCGCAAGCCTATGAACTCGCGGGCGGCGAATTCAATCTCGGCTCGCCCAAGCAGATCGGCCAGATCTTCTTCGAGAAGCTGCAATTGCCGGTCGTGAAAAAGACGCCGAGCGGCGCGCCTTCCACCGATGAAGAAGTGCTGCAAAAGCTGGCGGAAGACTATCCGTTGCCGAAGGTGCTGCTCGAGCATCGCGGGCTGTCGAAACTCAAGTCCACCTATACGGACAAGCTGCCGCGCATGGTGAATGCATCGACGGGACGCGTGCACACGAACTATGCGCAGGCCGTCGCGGTGACAGGGCGCCTGTCGTCGAACGAGCCGAACTTGCAGAACATCCCGGTGCGCACGGGCGAAGGGCGGCGCATTCGTGAAGCGTTCATCGCGCCGCCGGGCCGCAAGATCGTGTCGGCGGATTACTCGCAAATCGAACTGCGCATCATGGCGCATATTTCCGGCGATGAATCGCTGATGCGCGCGTTCAAGGAAGGCGAGGACGTGCATCGCGCGACAGCATCTGAAGTGTTCAGCGTCACGCCGCTCGAAGTCGATAACGATCAGCGTCGCATCGCGAAAGTCATCAACTTCGGTTTGATCTACGGCATGAGCTCGTTCGGGCTCGCGTCGAATCTCGGCATCACGCGCGATGCGGCCAAGCTTTATATCGACCGCTATTTCGCGCGTTATCCGGGCGTGGCGGCGTATATGGAGAACACACGCATCAGCGCGAAGGCGAATGGCTTCGTCGAGACGGTATTCGGCCGGCGTCTGTGGCTGCCCGAGATCAACGGCGGCAGCGGGCCGCGCCGTCAGGCGGCGGAACGCGCCGCGATCAACGCGCCGATGCAGGGCACGGCCGCCGATCTCATCAAGTTGTCGATGATCGCGGTGCAGGACTGGCTCGAAAGTTCGGGCATCGGCGCGAAGATGATCATGCAGGTGCACGATGAACTCGTGCTCGAAGTGCCCGAGGAAGCGCTGCCCGAGGTCAGGAAGCGCTTACCTGATTTGATGTGCGGCGTCGCGAAGCTGAAGGTGCCGCTGGTGGCGGAAGTCGGTGTCGGCAACAACTGGGAAGAAGCGCATTGAGCGCGCGCTGAAATTCTTTGCGCAAGGCATATGCGGCGGATGTCGCATATGCCCGACATGCTGGTGACGCGCTTGTGACTGTCATTGAAGCTCACGCACAATGAGCCGATCGAGGAAGATACGCACGAAGGCCGATCCAATATAAAAGCACAGGGAGAGTTCCATGCATCGCTTCATTATCGTCGGCGGAGGGGCTGGCGGCCTCGAACTCGCAACTCGTCTCGGCGACCGTTTCGGCTCGACGGATAGCAAGACGCCGCCAAAAGCGCAAGTCACGCTCGTCGACCGCAATCCGACGCATATCTGGAAGCCGCTCCTGCACGAAGTCGCGGCGGGGAGCATGGACCCGTTCACGCAGGAACTCGAATACGCGGCGCAAGCGCTATGGCACGGCTTCGAGTTTCAGCAGGGCGAACTCGTCGGGCTGGATCGCGCGGCGAGGCGCATCACGATCGGCGCGTTACGCGATGAAGAAGCCGGCGAGCTTCTGCCCGAGCGCGAGCTGGAGTACGACACGCTCGTCATCGCGATCGGCAGCACGACGCATTTCTTCGGCGTCGAAGGCGCGCAGCAGAACTCGATCGCGCTCGACACGGTCGGTCAGGCGGAGCTTTTTCGCAAGCGCCTCATCGCGGCCTGCATGCGCGCGGAGCACTTCGCGCCGGAACCGGTTGCGGCGGGCGTGGAGAACGGCGAGGACGAGCCGGGTGTCGATCCGGTGCCGCGCATCCAGGTGGCGATCGTCGGCGCCGGCGCGACGGGTGTCGAATTGTCGGCGGAACTGCGCAATACCGCGCAAGTGCTTTCCGCATACGGATTGCACAAGCTCGACCCGAAGCACGATATCGGCATCGTGCTGATCGAAGCCGGGCCGCGCATCCTGCCCGCGCTGCAGGAGCGCGTGTCCATCGCGACGGCGGAACTGCTCGCCAAGCTCGGCGTGAAGCTCATGACCGGCGAAACGGTCGCGCAGGTGTCGCGCGATGCGATCCGCACGGCGAGCGGCAAGACGATTCGTGCGGATCTCACGGTCTGGGCGGCGGGCATCAAAGCGCCCGCGATCCTCGCCAGTCTCGAGGGTCTGCCGACAAACCGCCTCGGCCAGCTGGTCGTGCGCCGCACGCTGCAAACCGAAACCGACGACCACGTCTTCGCGCTCGGCGATTGCGCCGCGTGTCCGTGGCCCGGCAACGAGCGCAACGTGCCACCGCGCGCGCAGGCCGCGCATCAGCAGGCGAGTTTTCTGTTCAAATCGTTCGAGCGGATGTTGCAGGGCAAGCCGCTGCCCGAGTACACATATCGCGATTTCGGCTCGTTGGTGTCGCTCGGGCATTACAGCGCCGTCGGCAATCTGATGGGCGGGCTGATCGGCGGGAACATGCTGATCGAAGGACTTTTCGCGCGCTTCATGTACATGTCGCTTTACCGGCTGCACATCGCCGCGCTGCACGGCTATGCGCGCATGATGCTCGATACGGTCGCGCACTGGCTGCGCCGCTCCACCGCGCCGCGCGTGAAGCTGCACTGACACGGAATAGAACGCCTGCGCCATTCGTTCAAAGCTGTTTAGAATGGGCGGCGCGCCCGATCCACGGCGCGCGTTCTTCGTCGTGCAGCGCCGCGCTGCGTGCAGCCTCGAGCACGTCGCGCGGTTCCAAGGATCCACGCCGTCGCACTCGATCGCGAACATGATGCGACGGCTCCGCCGCGGGAGCTTTCCATGCTAGACCCTGAAGTCGACAGCCTCGTTCCGCACGTTCCGTTCGATCGACGCACCTTCATCAAGGCGACCTTCGGCACCGGCTTCGCGGCCGCCGTGCTGCCGGTGTCCGCCCAGACCATTCATACCGATTCCGACGGGCTCGAAGCGGGCGCCATCGGCATACGCGGTGCGGACGGCACGCTCGTGCCCGCGTATCGCGCGCAACCGAAGGGCAAGACGCATCTGCCTGTCATCATCGTGATCCACGAGATTTTCGGGGTCCATGAGCATATCGCCGACGTCTGCCGGCGCTTCGCGAAGCAGGGTTATCTCGCGATCGCGCCGGAGTTTTTCACGCGTCAGGGCGATCCGAAGGCGTATTCGTCGATACAGCAGCTAAACGAGCAGGTCGTGTCGAAAGTGCCGGATTCGCAGGTGATCTCCGACATCGATCAGGCCATCAAATGGGCGGGCGAGCACGGCGGCGATACGAAGCGCACGGGCGTCATCGGGTTCTGCTGGGGCGGGCGGTACTCATGGCTGTACGCGGAGCACAACCCGAATCTCAAGGCGGCGGTCGCGTTTTACGGGCGGCTCGTCGGCAACAAGACGGAGATGACGCCGAACAATCCGCTCGATCTCGCGAGTGAACTCAAGGTGCCGGTGCTCGGCCTTTATGGGCGGCAGGATCAGAGCATTCCGCAGGACACCATCGAGCAAATGAAACAGGCGCTCGCCAACGATCCGCCGCCCGCAAAGAACTCGCAGTTCGTCGTCTACGACGACGCGGGGCATGCGTTCTTCGCGGATTATCGTCCGAGCTATCGCAAGGCCGATGCGGAAGACAGCTGGAAGCGCGCGCTCGCGTGGTTCCGCGAGCACGGCGTCAGATAACGACGTTCAGGGATTCGGCCCGGTCGCGACCGGGCGGCCCGGATCGGCGCTCCACTCGCTCCATGAGCCGGGATATAGCGCCGCGCCGTGCAGGCCCGCGATTTCCATCGCGAGCGCGTTGTGGCACGCCGTCACGCCCGATCCGCATTGCAGCACGATGCGGTCCGCCGGTGTCGTGCCGACGAGCGAGCCGAACGCTTCGCGCAGTTCGTGCGCGGTTTTGAAGCGGCCTTCCGCTGTCAGGTTGTTTTTGAAGAAGTGATTGAGCGCGCCGGGGATATGCCCGCCGACGGGATCGATCGTCTCGTTCTCGCCGCGATAGCGGTCGGCGGCGCGGGCATCGATCAGCAGATGGTCGCGCGTGCCGATGCTGCGCTCGATCGCCTGCGCGTCGATGGTCACCTGCAGCGGGGCGCCGGCCTTGAACGTGCCCTGAGACTTCGCCGGTACGGCGCTGTCGAGCGAATTGCCCGCGGCTTCCCACGCTTGCAGGCCGCCGTCGAGCAGCGCGACGGAATCGTGACCGAGCCAGCGCAGCAGCCACCACAGACGCGCGGCGTACATGCCGCCTTGCGCATCGTATGCAACCACTTGCTGCCCCTCGTTCAGGCCGAAGCTCGCGAGCTTCGTGACGAGCGCGGCGCGTTCGGGCAGCGGATGACGCCCGTTCGTGCCCGTCTTGACGCCGGACAAATCGCGGTCCAGATGGAGATAGTGGGCGCCGGGAATATGTCCTTGCGCGTAGGCCTTTTCGCCCGACTCGGGTGCGGCGAGATCGAAGCGGCAATCGAAGACGAGGATGCTGCCGGGCGCGGCGGCCAGCCGTTCGGCGAGATTCGCAGCCGAGATGAGCGTGGTGTAGTGGGTGTGCGGCATGACGGCTCCTGAAGCGGCGCTTTTTGATGCGGGGATGAGCCAATAGTCTAAAAGAAAAAACGGGCTCGAAAGCCCGTCTTTTCTCGATGACTGAACCGCGTTCAGATGCTCCCGAGTTGATGTCGCAGGAACTCGTGGAAGTGCTGCATGCCGGATTCCATCGGGCTTTGATACGGACCGACCTGGTTCTCGCCGCGCGACATCAGCGCGCGGCGGCCGGCGTCCATGCGCTCGGCGATCTCGTCGTCCTCGCGCGCGGTTTCCATATAGGCGGCACGTTCGGCCTCGATGAACTCACGCTCGAAGAGCGCGATTTCCTCGGGATAATAGAACTCGACGATGTTCGTCGTCTTCTGCGTGCCGTGCGGAATCAGCCACGACACGACCAGGACGTGCGGATACCACTCGATCATCAGACCGGGGTAATACACCATCCAGATTGCGCCGAACTCGGGTGGCGTGCCGTTGCGGAAACGCAGTACTTCGTCGTGCCACTTGCGGTATGTCGGGCTGCCCGGCTTTTCCAGATTCTTGTGGACGCCGACGGTCTGGACGCTGTACCAGTCGCCGAATTCCCACTCGAGGTTGTCGCACGACACGAAGCTGCCGAGTCCCGGATGGAACGGCGCGACGTGATAGTCCTCGAGATAGACCTCGATGAAGGTCTTCCAGTTGTAGTTGCACTCATGCACTTCGACGTGATCGAACATGAAGCCCGAAAAGTCGAAATGACGCGCCGTGCCAAGTCTCGCGAGATCCGCGGCGACGTTGCGGCCCTCCGATTCGAAAAGCAGGCCTTGCCAGTTCTGCAGCGGAGTCTTGCCGAGGTTCAGGCAGGGCTTGTCCGCGAAATGGGGCGCACCGAGCAGTTGCCCGTTGAGATCGTAGGTCCAGCGATGCAGCGGGCAGACGATGTTGTCCGCGCTGCCGCGGCCATTGAGCATGATCGCCTGGCGATGGCGGCACACGTTCGACAGCAGCTCGATATCGTTCTGCTGATTACGGACGAGCACGCGCCCTTCGCGCTCGCCGGGGAGCGCGAAATAGTTTCCCGCTTCGGGAACCATGAGTTCGTGCCCGATGTAGCGTGGACCTTGCTTGAAAAGTGTGTCGATTTCGCGCGTAAGAAGCGCTTCGTCAAAGTAAGCCGTGACTGGCAGCTGACTGTGAATGGCATTCAGCTGCAATGCATTGCTCAGATTGGACATTCCCACTCCCGATGAAAACGTGAAAGCAGTGAACAACCCAACCATCGAAGATTCGATTTAGGGAGCCCGCGATTATACCGAAATCCCCCTCCTTGGGGTACTTAAGGTCTTGATTTGGGTATAAATTGTCGCGAGAGTTCCTCGCGATCGCCAGGCAAAAGAGCGCGGACGGCGCGGTCCGCGACGATCGGCGGACAATCCCGCAACGCAGTCTTGGGCGTTCCGCGCGGACGGGATGCGGGTCGAAAATTTGTCTTTTGCCGTAGAATGTGCGACTTGGTTCCAAAAATTCAATTGCACATCCACGATTCATGGCGAAGACCGCTGTCCAGGAAACAGGCGAGCATACCGGCGCCGACGCGCAAAGCGCGGACGCCGCGCAGCTTCCGGAGAATTACGAGGCGGCGCTGGCAGAACTCGAATCGCTCGTCGCGCGCATGGAAGAGGGCGCGCTGAGTCTCGAGGAGTCGCTTGCGGCTTATCGCCGCGGCGCGGCGCTTGTGGGCTTTTGCCAACAGCAGCTCGAAAAAGTCGAGCAGCAGGTACGCGTTCTCGATGGCGAGACGCTCAAGCCGCTGCCCGCCGAGGTACAGCGCGCCACCCAGGGTGCCGGAGCGACAAACGACAACGGGGATGACGACCTATGAACTTCGAACAATGGATGCGCGCGACGCTCGATCGCGTCGAGACGGCACTCGAACACTATCTTCCGGACACGGACATCGCGCCGGCGCGCCTGCATGAGGCCATGCGCTATGCGGTATTGGGCGGCGGCAAGCGCGTGAGACCGCTCCTCGTCCACGCGGCGGGCGAACTGACCGGCGCGAGCGCGCCGGCCGTGGAAGCGGCGAGCGCGGCGCTCGAGATGATTCACGTCTATTCGCTGGTGCATGACGACATGCCCGCCATGGACGACGACGCACTGCGCCGGGGCAAGCCCACGGTACACATCCAATATGACGAAGCGACGGCACTGCTCGTCGGCGACGCGCTGCAATCGCAGGCGTTCGTGGCGTTGACGGCCGAACGCAATGGTCTGGACGATGGCCAGCAAGCCGCGCTGGTGCGCGAGCTCGCCGTCGCGAGCGGTTCGCTCGGCATGGCGGGCGGCCAGGCGATCGACCTCGAAAGCGTCGGTCGCAAGCTGTCGCGCCCCGAGCTCGAGACGATGCATCGCAAGAAAACGGGTGCGCTGTTGCGCGCATCGGTGCGCATGGGCGCGCTCGCGGGCACGGATCCGGGCGCGGACGCGCTCGCCTCACTGGACCACTATGCCGCCGCGATCGGCCTCGCATTCCAGGTCGTCGACGACATCCTGGACGTCACCGCCGATTCCGCCACGCTCGGCAAGACCGCCGGAAAAGATGCGCAGCACGACAAGCCGACTTACGTGTCGATCATCGGGCTCGATGCATCGCGCGAACTGGCCGCGCAGCTCGGCCGCGACGCGCACGCCGCCATCCAGCCGTTCGGCGCGCGTGGCCAACGCCTGGCCGAGCTTGCCGACCTGGTCGTGAACCGGGTGAATTGATGTTGAACGCGTGACGAACCCCACGGCGCGATAAGCAATAATCGCGCCGAACGATTCACGCCAGTTTTCCTAAAATGGGACGACGATGTACGACTTGCTGAAAACCATCGACGATCCGGCCGATTTACGCGCCCTCGATCGCCGCCAACTGCAACCGCTGGCCGACGAGCTGCGAGCCTACGTGCTCGACAGCGTGTCCCAGACGGGCGGCCATCTGTCGTCCAATCTGGGCACGGTCGAGCTGACGATCGCGTTGCACTATGTGTTCGATACGCCTAATGACCGCATCGTCTGGGATGTCGGTCATCAGACGTATCCGCACAAGATCCTCACGGGCCGCCGTGATCAGATGCCGGGCCTGCGCCAGCGGGGCGGCATTTCCGGCTTCCCGCGCCGCGCCGAGTCCGAATACGACACGTTCGGCACCGCGCATTCGAGCACGTCGATTTCGGCGGCGCTCGGCATGGCGATCGCCAACAAGCTGCAGGGCGACAACCGCTATTCGATCGCGGTGATCGGGGACGGCGCAATGACCGCGGGGATGGCCTTCGAGGCGATGAACAATGCGGGCGTCGCCGACGACGTGCCGCTGCTTGTCATCCTCAACGACAACGACATGTCGATCTCGCCGCCGGTCGGCGCGCTGAATCGCCATCTCGCGCGTCTGATGTCGGGCCGTTTCTACGCTGCGGCGCGCGCGGGTGTCGAACGCGTGCTGCGTCATGCGCCGCCGGTGCTCGATCTCGCCCGCAAGCTCGAAGAGCACGCGAAGGGCATGATCGTGCCGGCCACGCTGTTCGAAGAATTCGGCTTCAACTACATCGGGCCGATCGACGGTCACGATCTCGATTCGCTGATTCCGACGCTTCAGAACATCAAGGAACTGCGCGGCCCGCAGTTCCTGCACGTCGTCACGAAGAAAGGCCAGGGCTACAAGCTCGCCGAAGCCGATCCGGTGCTGTACCACGGCCCGGGCAAGTTCAATCCGGCCGAAGGCATCAAGCCGTCGACGGCGCCTTCGAAGAAGACTTACACGCAGGTGTTCGGCGAGTGGCTGTGCGACGCCGCGGCGCAGGATTCGCGCGTGGTCGGCATCACGCCGGCAATGCGCGAAGGCTCCGGCATGGTCGAATTCGAGAAGCGCTTCCCGGACCGTTATTTCGATGTCGGTATCGCCGAGCAGCACGCGGTCACGTTCGCGGGCGGTCTCGCGGCGGACGGCATGAAGCCCGTCGTCGCCATCTATTCGACCTTCCTGCAACGCGCATACGATCAGTTGATTCACGATGTCGCGCTGCAGAATCTGCCAGTGGTCTTCGCGATCGATCGCGCGGGCCTCGTCGGCGCGGACGGCGCGACGCACGCGGGCAACTACGATCTCGCGTTCCTGCGCTGCATCCCGAATATGACGGTGATGGCGGCATCGGACGAAAACGAATGCCGCCAGATGCTCTACACGGCGCTGCAGCAGCCGAACCCGACAGCCGTGCGTTATCCGCGCGGCGCGGGCACCGGCGTCGCAACCGTCAAGCAAATGACCGCGATTCCCGTCGGCCGTGGCGAGATTCGCCGCGAGTCGTCGCAGAAGCTCGGCTCGGGCAAGCGCATCGCGATTTGCGCGTTCGGCACGATGGTCGCGCCGTCGCTCGCCGCGGCTGAAGAGCTGGATCTGACGGTTGCCAACATGCGTTTCGTAAAGCCGGTCGACGCCGATCTGTTGCGCGAACTCGCCGCGACGCACGATGCCATCGTGACGATCGAAGAAGGCGCGATCATGGGCGGCGCGGGTTCCGCGTGCGTCGAAGCGCTGCTCGCCAGCTCGATCGTGAAGCCCGTTCTGCAGCTCGGTCTGCCCGACATCTTCATCGATCACGGCGATCCGGCCAAGCTGCTCGCGAGCGTCGGCCTTGACTCCGCTGGCATCGTCAAGTCGATTCGCGAGCGCTTCATCGACGCCGTCGAAAGCGCGCACGCAGAGAAGCTGACCAAGCGCGTCGCCTGACGACGCACCGCTCGAACGGCGCGCTCGGGGTGCGCCGTGCATCAACGCTTTGGCACACGGCGCGGGCATCGTCCCGCGCCGTGTGCGCTTGAACGTTTCGAACCGCTCGCGTCATTCGGGACGCGCGGCGCATAAGGACAAAACAAATGAATCAGATGAATCCCGCCTTCGTGATGCCCGATGTCCAGAGCACGCCCGACACGCGTCAGATCGCGATTCAGCGCGTCGGTGTAAAGGGCGTGCGGCATCCGTTGTCGGTGCGCACGGCGAACGGCGTGCAGCCGAGCGTCGGTGTCTGGAATCTCGACGTGCATTTGCCCGCCGACCAGAAGGGCACGCATATGTCGCGCTTCGTCGCGCTGCTCGAAGAGCATCGCGAGCCGCTCGATCAGGCCGCCCTGCGCACGCTCCTCGCCTCGATGCTGGCGAAGCTCGAAGCGCATTCGGGGCGTATCGAAGTGACCTTGCCGTACTTCGTGATGAAGACTGCGCCGGTCTCCGGCGTGCAAAGCCTGCTGGACTACGAAGCGACGTTCATCGCCGAGAAGCGCGATGGCCAAACGCATATGTCGATGAAAGTGCTCGTGCCCGTGACGAGCCTGTGCCCGTGCTCGAAGAAGATCTCGCAATACGGCGCGCACAATCAGCGCTCGCACGTGACGATCCTCGCGCAGCTCGCGGGGGAAGTCGCGGTCGAGGAGCTCATTCGTATCGCGGAGGAAGAGGCGTCGTGCGAACTTTGGGGACTGTTGAAGCGCCCCGACGAGAAGTTCGTGACCGAGCGCGCGTATGAAAACCCGAAGTTCGTCGAGGATCTCGTGCGCGATGTCGCCACGCGTCTGAACGCCGACGAGCGCATCGTCGCGTATGTGCTCGAAGCGGAGAACTTCGAGTCGATCCACAATCACAGCGCGTATGCGGTGATCGAGCGGGACAAGCGCCGCGACGCCTGAGCCCGCCTTCAGGCGAGCGCCGTTTCCTCAGGAACGTGCGCTGCCCGCACTGAAGCCATCACCAGCGCCGCCAGCCGCTCGACCGGCGGCGACGCGCTCCCCGATGCGCGATGCAGCGCGAGCGGGATCGAAGGCAGCGCCGGCAATTCACCTTCGCCGGCATCGAGCGCCCGAACCGTCGATGGCAATCCATAGCTCGTTCGCACGGTGACGCCCAGACCTGCGGCCGCCGCTGCCCACAATCCCGACAAGCTCGGGCTCGTGAACGCCACGCGCCATTTGATGCCCGCGCGATCCAGCGCCGCGGCCGCCGCGCTGTGAAAGAGACACGGACGATCGAACGCGATGAGCGGTAGAGCCTCGTCGGCGCTGAACTGCCACGGAACCGTCGACGACGCGATCCAGCGCATCGGCGGCGCGGCGATCGGCTCGGCGATCATCGCGGCGTTGCGGTCGTCGGTCACGCCTGCCGCGCCCCACACGAGCGCAAGATCGAGCTGTCCGGTATCGATGCGCTCCAGCAACTCGGTGTTACGCGCCACACGCGCTTCGATCCGCACCTTCGGATGCGCCCGCGCGAACCGGCCGAGCACGTCCGGAAGCACGACTTCGCCGAAATCCTCCTGCAGCCCGAGCCGGATCCAGCCTTCCAGATCGACGCCGCGAATCGCGACGGCGGCTTCGTCGTTCAGTTCGACGAGGCGCCGCGCATAGCCAAGCATCACTTCGCCCGCGTCGGTGAGCGCGAGTCCGCGCCCCGACTTGCGAAAGAGCGGCGCGCCCGCCTGTTCCTCCAGTTTGCGTAGCTGCGCGCTTACCGCCGACGTCGAGCGCCCGACACGGTCCGCCGCCTTCGCGAAGCTGCCCAGATCCATTCCCGCGACAAAGCTGCGCAGCACCGCGAGATCGAATGTCGTCTGGCTCATGGCAATCGTCCTGATTTTCTGAATGGTCGATGAAAAACTTTGTGATTTTCAGGACGATCCTAAGCCTTCAAACTGGCCGCAGTCAAATTCGATATGGACTGCATGATGGCCACTTCTCTTGTTGAAGGCGCTTACGCATTCGGTGACGCACATCGCTGGAAAGTGCTGGGCGTCGGCGTGGCGGCAAACGCGAGCTTCTCGGCTGCCGCGGCGGGCATTCCGACCACGGCCGTATGGATGCGCAGCGGCTATCACCTCAGCAACAGCGAACTGGGACTCGTGCTCGGCGCGCTGGGTTTGGGCGTCGCGGCGTCCGAACTGCCGTGGGGCGTGCTGACCGATCGCTGGGGCGACCGTCCGGTCTTGCTGACGGGTTTGCTCTCCACGGCTGCCATGCTCGTCGCGATGAGTGTTTTCGCGGCGCCGTCGTCGGCCACGCTCGGCTGGCTCGTTTTCTCGATGTGCGTGCTCGGTCTCCTGGGCGGCAGCGTCAACGGATCGAGCGGCCGCGCGGTGATGGCGTGGTTCGCGGACGGCGAGCGCGGCCTCGCGATGAGCATCCGGCAAACCGCCGTGCCGCTCGGCGGCGGCATCGGCGCGGGATTGTTGCCGTGGCTCGCGTCGTCGCATGGCTTTGCGGCGGTCTACGGCGCGCTCGCGGCGATGTGTGCGGTCTCCGGCGCGTTCGCCTGGCGCTGGCTGCACGAATCGCCGAACGCGGCGCATCGTGCCGTGACGGCCAAAGGCGCCCCGCCGCTGAAGAACACGCTGGTCTGGCGCGTCGTGCTCGGCATCGGCATTCTGTGCGTGCCGCAATTCGCGGTGCTGACTTTCGCGACCGTGTTCCTGCACGATGCCGGCCATTTCGGCGTGACCGCGATCAGCGCGACGATGGGCGCGATCCAGCTCGGCGCGATGGTCATGCGCGTCTGGAGCGGCCGTCACACGGATCGTCACGGCAACCGGCGTGCGTACTTGCGGGGATCGGTGATCGTAGCGTCGGCGTCCTTCGTCGTGCTGGCGGCGGCGATCGCGGGCGGCGCGGCGCACGCACCCGTGTTGCTCTCGGCGATGCTCATCATCGCGGGGATTTGCGTGTCGGCCTGGCACGGCGTCGCGTACACCGAACTGGCGACGCTCGCCGGCACCGAACGCGCCGGCACCGCGCTCGGCATGGCGAATACGGCCGTGTACGCCGGGTTCTTCGTCACGCCGCTCGTCATTCCGCATGTGCTCGCGGCGAGTTCGTGGCCGATCGTATGGCTGGCGGCGGGCGTCTGCGCGTCGCTGGCGTTGCTGTTGTTTCCGAGGCCCGCGCGACCTTAAACTGGCCGTCCGAGAAATCGACCACGGAGCGCATCTTGATCCTCATCGGCCAATACGATTCCCCGTTCGTCCGGCGCGTCGCCATCGCGCTGAATCTATACGGCATGGCTTACGAGCACCGCCCATGGTCCGTATTCGGCGATGCCGACAAGGTCGCGCCCTTCAATCCGCTGATCCGCGTGCCGACGCTCGTGCTCGATTCCGGCGATGTGCTCCTCGAGAGCGCGCTGATCCTCGACTATCTCGACGAGCAGGCGGGCGAGCGCGCGCTGATTGCATCGAGCGGCCCGCAGCGCCGTGAAGCGCTGAAGGTCTGCGCGCTAGGGACGGGCCTCGCCGATAAAGCCGTCGCGCTCGTCTACGAGCGCGTGCTGCACAAGGAGAAATCGCAGGCCTGGCTCGATCGCTGCACGGGGCAAGTCGAACGCGTGCTGAACGCGCTGGAAGCGGACCGCGCCGCGCGCGCGACGCAATACTGGTTCGGCGAGTCGATCGGTCACGCGGACATCGCCGTGGCCTGCGCGCTGCGCTTCGCGCGGGAGGCGCATCCGGAGATCGTCAGCTCGACGCGCTGGCCGACGCTCATCGGTCATAGTGATCGCTGCGAGACGCTGCCCGTGTTCCAGTCGATCGTGCAGCCTTTCAATCCGCCGCGATGAACGCTCAGGCGCGCGAAAGCGACGTGAGATCCCAGCGCGGCTTCACGGTGAACGCGTAGTCGCGCACGGCCTGCTCGGGCCAGCGCGACAGGCGCAACGCGCCGGCGAGCGCGATCATCGCGCCGTTGTCGGTGCACAGCGAGAGATCGGGGTAGTGCACGTCGAAGCGGCGTTTTTTCGCGGCCGCCGACAACGCCTCGCGCAACTGCCTGTTCGCGCCGACGCCGCCCGCCACGACGAGACGCTTCAGGCCCGTTTTCTTCAGCGCGGCGAGCGACTTGGCGACGAGCACATCCACGGCCGCATCGACAAAACCGCGCGCGAGATCGGCTTTCGCCTGCTCGCAGACGTTGTTGCCGAGCTTGCGACTATGCGTGAGCACGGCGGTTTTCAGGCCGCTGAAGCTGAAATCGAGATCGCCGGAATGCAGCATCGGACGCGGCAGCGTAACCGCGCCGGGCGTGCCGAATTCCGCGAGCCGCGACACTTCCGGCCCGCCCGGATAGCCGAGGCCGAGCAGCTTCGCGGTCTTGTCGAAGGCTTCGCCGGCGGCGTCGTCGAGGGTTTCGCCGAGCGTCTCGTAGACGCCGACATCGGTCACGCGCATGAGCTGCGTATGTCCGCCCGACACGAGCAGGGCGACGAACGGAAACGGCGGCGGCGCATCGACGAGCAGCGGCGACAGCAGATGCCCTTCCAGGTGATGAATGCCGACGGTCGGCTTGTCCCACGCCATCGCCAGTGAATTCGCGATGCTCGCGCCGACGAGCAGTGCGCCCGCGAGGCCCGGCCCCTGCGTGAACGCGATGGCGTCGATGTCGCCGCGATTCGCGCCGGATCGCTCGAGCACTTCCTCCAGCAACGGCAGCGCGCGACGGATGTGATCGCGCGAAGCCAGTTCCGGCACGACCCCGCCGTAATCGCGATGCATCGCGATTTGCGAGTGAAGGGCGTGTGAAAGCAGCCCGCGCTCGGTGTCGTAGAGGGCGAGGCCGGTTTCGTCGCAGGAGCTTTCGATGCCGAGAACGAGCATGGATTCAATGCGTTAGAGGGAACAGAAAAGTATAGCAGCGCCCGTCAACGAGCGTGCCGAAGGTAGAATGCGCGCCATGGAATCCTTCGATATTGCCGTCATCGGCGCGGGCGCGGCCGGCATGATGTGCGCGGCCGTGGCCGCTCAATCCGGGCGCCGCGTCGTGCTCATCGACCACGCCGAGCGCCTGGCCGAGAAAATCCGCATCTCCGGCGGCGGACGTTGCAACTTCACCAACATCAATGCGCAGCCGGCCAATTTTCTGTCGGCGAATCCGCATTTCTGCCGCTCCGCGCTCGCACGCTATACGCCGCGCGATTTTCTCGCGCTCCTCAAGCAATACCGCGTCAAGTGGCATGAAAAGCACAAGGGCCAGCTCTTTTGCGACGACTCCAGCGAAACCATCATCGACGTGCTGAAAAGCGAGTGCGACGCGGGCGGCGTCGCGTGGCGGCGTCCGGTCGTCGTGCATGAGATCCGGCACGGCGGCGCGCGCTTCACGCTCGATACGACCGCGGGCGCGATCGGCGCGACGGCGCTCGTGATCGCGACGGGCGGCCTGTCGATTCCCAAGATCGGCGCGACGGAGTTCGGCTATCGCGTCGCGAAACAGTTCGGCCACAAGCTCGTCGATACGCGTCCGGCGCTGGTGCCGCTCACGTTCACGTCGGCGGACTGGGCGCCGTTCGCCGCGCTCTCGGGGCTTTCGTTGCCTGTGCGCATCAGCACGGGCCGCGGCAAGACGCGCGGCGAGTTCGACGAAGACCTGCTGCTGACGCATCGCGGCGTGTCGGGGCCGGGCGTGCTGCAGATTTCGAGCTACTGGAATACGTCGGAGCCGATTCACGTCGACCTGCTTCCCGATGCCGATGCCACTGACATGCTGCTCGAAGCCAAAGCGGGCTCGAAGAAGCAGATCGGCAACTTTCTGGCCGAGCACGTGCCGGCGCGTCTCGCGCACGCGTGGCTCGAAGCGCAGCACGTTTGCGTCGATGCGCGCCTCGCCGATTTGCCCGACCGCACGCTGAAGGCGATCGGCGCGTCGCTGTCCAGCTGGACCCTCACGCCGAGTGGCACCGAAGGCTACCGGAAGGCGGAGGTCACGCGCGGCGGCGTCGACACCCGCGAGCTTTCGTCCACGACGATGATGAGCGAACGCGTCGCCGGGCTCTATTTCATCGGCGAGGCCGTCGATGTCACTGGCTGGCTCGGCGGTTATAACTTTCAGTGGGCGTGGGCGTCGGGCGTCGCGGCGGGCAAGGCCGCCGGCGAGTTCGCACGACACGCGGCGACGGCCGCCTGAGCGCGCCCGGCCGGGGGTTTTGGCGAGTCTCGAAACGCGGACCCGTTTGCTATACTCGGACGGTCATCGGAGGATTCTCTCCGCTCTGGCAGGCGCTAGAACGGTTAGCGTGGCACGGGGCGCTGCATCCCTTTGCCGCGTCTCAAAACGGCCCGCTAAAAGTCCCGCTTGAGGAGGCGTTCCCAAGCGGGTTTTTGCTTTCGCGGGGTAACCGCGCGCCGGCCTGAATCCATATTTCGCAATTGCACCGGGTGAACGATGAGCCTCAAAGACCAGATCAGCGACGACATGAAGACTGCGATGCGCGCAAAGGAAACCGAGCGCCTCGGCACGATTCGACTGCTGCTCGCGGCAATCAAGCAGCGTGAAGTCGACGATCGCGTCACGCTCGACGACGCGGGCATCACCGCCGTCATCGACAAGATGATCAAGCAGCGCAAGGATTCGATCAGCCAGTTCGAAGCCGCAGGCCGCACGGATCTCGCCGACAAGGAAAAAGCGGAGCTGGCGGTGTTGGCGGCATACATGCCCGAACAGCTTTCCGCCGATGCGATCGCCGCCGAAGTGCAGGCCGCCGTCGCCGCGACGGGCGCCGCCGGCCCGCAGGACATGGGCAAGGTCATGGGCGTGCTGAAGCCGAAGCTCGCGGGCAAAGCCGACATGACCGCGGTCTCCGCGCAGGTGAAAGCCGCACTCGCCAAGTAATTTCCGCCGCTCCTGATTCGGTGATTCCGCACGCTTTCCTGCAGGATTTGCTCAACCGCGTCGATATCGTCGACGTGGTGGGCCGCTACGTCCAGTTGAAAAAGGGCGGGGCGAACTTCATGGGTCTGTGCCCTTTTCACAATGAAAAGAGCCCGTCGTTCACGGTGAGTCCGACCAAGCAGTTCTATCACTGCTTCGGCTGCGGCGCGCACGGCACCGCGATCGGCTTTCTGATGGAACACACCGGCCTTACGTTTCCCGAGGCCGTGAAGGAGCTTGCGCAAGGCGCGGGCCTCACGGTTCCGCAGGAGCCATCGAACGCCTTCCGGGGCGGCAGCGGTGGCGAAAGCGCGCCGAGCAAGGCGGTCAGCGTCGCACTGACGGAAGTCATGCAGACCGCGTGCGATTTTTATCGGAAGCAACTGCGCGGCGCGCCCAACGCCATCGCGTATCTGAAGAATCGCGGCCTCACCGGCGAAGTCGCCGCGCGCTTCGGACTCGGATACGCACCGGATGGCTGGCAGAACCTCGAGTCGGCATTTCCCGATTATCGGGATGACAACCTCGTCGAATCGGGGCTCGTGATCGTCAGCGAGAAAACGGATTCGCAGGGACAGGCGCGGCGCTACGATCGCTTCCGCGAGCGCGTGATGTTCCCGATCCGCAATGTGAAGGGCAACGTGATCGGCTTCGGCGGGCGCGTACTCGATAGCGGCGAGCCGAAGTATCTGAACTCGCCGGAGACGCCGCTGTTCAGCAAGGGAAGCGAGCTTTACGGACTGTTCGAAGCGCGTCTGGCGATTCGTGAACTGGGCTACGTGCTCGTCGTCGAAGGGTATATGGATGTAGTCGCCCTCGCGCAACTCGGCTTTGCGAACGCCGTGGCGACGCTCGGCACGGCCTGCACGCCGATCCACGTGCAGAAGCTTTTTCGTCAGACCGACACCGTGGTATTCAGCTTCGATGGCGATTCGGCGGGCCGCCGCGCCGCGCGCCGGGCGCTTGAAGCGGCGCTGCCGCATGCGGCGGACAACCGGACGATCAAGTTCCTTTTTCTGCCGAAGGAGCACGACCCGGACAGCTACGTGCGCGAGTTCGGCACGGACGGATTTGGCGAGCAGGTCGACCGGGCGATGCCGCTGTCGCAGTTTCTCCTGAATGAGGTGCTGAACGACAAGGAACTGGAGCAGCCCGAGGGCCGCGCGAAGGCGCTCTTCGACGCCAAGCCGCTGCTTCAGGCGTTGCCGGCGAATGCGTTGCGGGTGCAGATCCTGCATATGCTCGCAGACCGGCTCGACACGCCGTTTACCGAGATCGCGGCGCTGTGCGACATCGATTCACGCGCGGCGGCCGTCGCCCGCGCGAACGTGCCGAAGAGCGAGCGCCGGCGTGTGACGGGGCAGGAACAGCGCGCGCTGCGCAATCTGGTGATGTACCCGGGCATCGCGGCATCGCTCGATCAGGACAGCGAGCGCACCCTCGTGACGATGACCGAGCACGGCGAGTTGTTCAGCGAGGTGGTGTCGCACGCGCGCGAACTCGGCGATGCGGCGGAGTTCCAGTTGCTATCGGAGATCTTGAGAAATGCAGCAAACGCGCCAACGTACGACGATATCTTCCAGGAAATTCTCGCCTATGATGAAAACGTTCGCGATTTGCTGATGCGCGACCCGGCCGACGAGGACGCGGCGCAGCGAGTCGAGGAACAGAAGCGCCTGCTCGCCGAAGAGCTGCAGGCGACGGTCTTGAAGTTGCGGCACGACAGTTATCGGGCGCGGCTCGATCAACTGGCGCGGCAGTCCAGCTTGTCGGCGGAAGAGGTCGCGGAGTTCTCGGATCTGTCGGCGAGGGTCGCACAGATCAAGGCTGGGCGGGGTGCGAGCCCGGATGGCGGAAAGTGAAATGCTATAATAAAAAGTTCAAAATGAATTGTTTTTTGTCAACGGTTCGAACGTTTTGGTTGCTCTGACGAGGCGGCTGGGGCGGCGAAACGCGAGCAATCGACGAAAGCATTTGGATAGTTTTAGCGGTAGTGCCGGCGTGGTCGTCCGGTACGGGAAGAGGAAAGAAGCAGGAAGCTGTTGGCGGTATCGGATCTCGGGAATGCGGCGTGGTGGTACGTGGTGCACGCCGCATAAATCTTACAAAAGAGGCCGTTAAGCACGCCGACGAACAGACGGGCATAAGGGAAGCGGCTGCTATTGAGGGTAGGGCGAGGAGACGATTCACACTCGTTCGAACCTCGATGGCGCCCCGGGCAGGGCACGCAGGACGAAGCAGCGTGCGCGTATTGGGTATTCACGGTTCCATCGGCTGTTGTCCAGCAGCCGCGAGTCGAGACTAGAGCCGGTATGGCGAACTCCATGACGAAAAAGCTGAACGATGTATCCGTCGAAGACGACGCAGTGCAAAACGCAGAGTCCGGCGCCGCGCCTGCGGCGAAGGTCGAAAAGGCCAAGGCTCGCGATCGCCGCGCGAAGGAAAAAGCGCTCCTGAAGGACGCGTTCTCGTCGAGCGCGCCCGGTACCGTGGAGGAACTCGAAGAGCGGCGCTCGAAACTGCGCGCGCTCATCAAGCTCGGCAAGGAGCGCGGTTTCCTCACTTACGGTGAAATCAACGATCACCTCCCGGACAACTTCACGGAAACCGAGGCGATCGAAGGCATCATCAGCACGTTCAATGACATGGGCGTGGCGGTGTACGAACAAGCGCCGGATGCCGAGACCCTGCTTCTGAACGACAACGCGCCGAATGCCTCGTCCGACGATGAGGTCGAGGAAGAAGCGGAAGTCGCGCTATCCACTGTCGATTCCGAATTCGGCCGCACCACTGATCCGGTGCGCATGTACATGCGCGAGATGGGCACGGTCGAGTTGCTGACGCGCGAAGGCGAAATCGAGATCGCGAAGCGTATCGAGGATGGCCTGAAGCACATGGTCATGGCGATCTCAGCGTGCCCGACGACCATCGCCGATATCCTCGCGATGGCCGAGCGTGTGCAGAACGAAGAAGTGCGCGTCGATGAACTCGTGGACGGCCTGATCGACCCGAACGCCCAGGACACCGATGGTTTCTCCGAACAGGAAGCCGAGGCGATCGAGTCCGAAGACGAGGAATCCGAGGAAGAGGGCGACGAGGAAGAGGAAGAAGAGGACGACGGCAGCGCGCAGGCGAGCGCGAACGCCGCGCAACTCGAAGCCCTCAAGACCCAGTCGCTCGAGAAGTTCGGGCTCATCAGCGAATGGTTCGACAAGATGCGCCGCGCCTACGAGAAGGAAGGCTACAAGTCGAAGGCCTATCTGAAGGCGCAGGAAGCCATCCAGACGGAGCTCATGAACATCCGCTTCACGGCGCGCACCGTCGAGCGTCTGTGCGATACGTTGCGCGCGCAGGTCGATGAGGTGCGCCAGGTCGAGCGACAGATACTGCACACAGTCGTCGACAAGTGCGGCATGCCGCGCGCGGAGTTCATCACGCGCTTCCCCGGCAACGAGACGGATCTCGAATGGTCCGACAAGGTCGTCGCGGAAGGGCATGAGTACAGCGCGGTGCTGGAGCGCAATATTCCGGCTATCCGCGAGCAGCAGCAGCGTCTGCTGGATCTTCAGGCGCGGGTCGTGTTGCCGCTGAAGGACCTGAAGGAAACCAACCGTCAGATGGCGGCGGGCGAATTGAAGGCCCGTCAGGCGAAGCGCGAAATGACCGAGGCGAACTTGCGTCTCGTAATTTCCATTGCGAAGAAGTACACGAACCGCGGGCTGCAGTTCCTCGATCTGATCCAGGAAGGCAACATCGGTCTGATGAAGGCGGTGGACAAGTTCGAATATCGTCGTGGCTACAAGTTCTCGACCTACGCGACGTGGTGGATCCGCCAGGCCATCACGCGCTCGATCGCGGACCAGGCGCGCACGATCCGCATTCCGGTTCACATGATCGAGACGATCAACAAGATGAACCGGATCTCGCGACAGATTCTGCAGGAAACCGGCCTCGAACCGGATCCGGCGACGCTTGCCGAGAAGATGGAGATGCCGGAGGACAAGATCCGCAAGATCATGAAGATCGCGAAGGAGCCGATCTCCATGGAGACGCCTATCGGCGATGACGACGATTCGCATCTCGGAGACTTCATCGAGGATACGAACACGGTGGCGCCCTCCGATGCCGCGCTGCATGCGTCGATGCGCGATGTCGTGAAGGACGTGCTCGATTCGTTGACGCCGCGCGAGGCGAAGGTGCTGCGGATGCGGTTTGGCATCGAGATGAGCACGGATCACACGCTCGAAGAGGTCGGCAAGCAATTCGACGTGACGCGCGAGCGGATACGCCAGATCGAGGCGAAGGCGCTGCGCAAGCTGCGGCATCCGAGCCGGTCGGACAAGCTGAAGTCGTTTTTGGAAGGCAACTGACGGGACTTGTTTTGAGAGGCGTTGTGAGGCAAACTCGCAACCCTTCGCAGTCGCCTCGCGCAATGTTCGGAAGTAACAGAAAGCGCCGACATCGGCGCTTTCTTTTTGCCCTCCGCGTTAAAGGGCCGGAAGCTTAACTGGTATAAGCTGTCGACTCATAATCGACCGATAGTGGGTTCGAGTCCCACCCGGCCCACCATTCATTTCTTCGTTATATCAAACGGTTAGCGGTTTTGTGTCCCTGACGAGGGCTTTCAGGGACAGTCCGGGGACAATTCAGGGACGCGGGCGGGTCACAGCACCCACACGGGCCAACAATCTCTGCCTTGTCCAGCCTACGTTTCGCAGCGTCATACTCTGTTCGTTCTCGGTCGTCCGACGCCTTCTGGGTGAACACCTTGATTTCCCAAAAGCAAAACAGCCGACAATGGGAGTATGACCCTGCGAGCATGGCACCTTCCGCCAAGCGCGTGGTGTCGGTAGCGGCGCGCGACGCTCGATCCCGGCAATGATTTTAGCGGATCGGCAGGGTTCACTAATCGATCGCTGAAGACCTTCATCCAGAACTTCGCGCCCTCGGTCTGCTCGATCCACAAGCCCAGATTATCGCGCGTGCCGTCGGGCAAGATGGCCAGGGCGAGGTAGATCGCCTTGTTGCGCACGACGCCTTCATCGCGAATCTTCACGCGCAGCGCATCGAAGAATACGACCGGGTACATGGGCTCGAGCGGCCGGGAACTGCCAGGCGGTGATTTCCTGCGTCACCGCATCGGTGACCGAGCTGATGAATTCGGGCGACACCTGCGTGCCGTAGTGCTCGGCCAGAAACGCCTGGATCTCGCGCATCGTCATGCCGCGCGCGTGCATCGCGATGATCTTGTCATCGAAGTCGGTGAAGCGGCGTTCGTGCTTGGGGATGAGGTTTGGCGTGAAACTACCGTCGCGATCGCGCGGGATGTCCACGCGCAATGGACCGTCATCGCAACACTAACCGGAGACGGAGCAATGAAACTAAAGTTCGAAAAACCAGGGCGGTACCAGTGTGCGCCTGATTATCGACCGGGACACCGTGAACGACTCAACGCTCGAACCAGGCGAGACGGAAGTCTACGAATCAGAACGCGAGGGCGTGATTGAGACGCGCGAACTGGGCGAAGGAAAGCAGGAACCGTGATGCCTCGTACCGACTGCACAGCTTATGCGGGACTCACTCGTCGAAGATTGTCGAGCGTGCAATCACTCGATTAGCACCGCGAGGGCACTCGCACATGACGATGTCGCCATCCACGACGCCTCGGGTGCCTCCGAATCCCCAGTTCGTTGCGCTCCCCAAAATCGTCCCATTCTTGCCGCACCGGGGACAGGACGCGAGCCCCAAGTGGCGCGCAACGGCCGTTCCGCCATCGAGCATCGAGTCGTTCCCATCGAGCACGCGGCCGCCGGTAGTGGTCAAGTTACCTTTCAGCGCCATCAACTTTGCCATATCTTCTCCCTCATTTCCTGGATCCAACCTTGTACCGGCTCGAAGTCCGATTCAGAATCTGCGGCCATGTCCTGGGATCCCACGCGAGGTCCGCTCGCCATATCGGGCCAGCGCAGCCTGGCGAGACTATGCGGAGGCTTCACTCGAGCGAACGTATCACACGAAGCTCGTCTCAAATTTGCCGCGCGATGAAAAATCGTGGCGAACCGCAAGGATTTGTGCCCTTTAAGATGGTTTGATCTGTTGCGCGTGCATCGGAACGGATAAGCTCCGGCCGTTGAACGCGCGCATGCGCGAGAGGCTGATCACCGCTTGCCTTGGGGCAAGCTTCGATAGCAGTGCAGAAGAAGGAGCGTATAACCATGTCCAGCGTATTGGACCAAACGGAGCATGCCGCGAGTCGGGCGTTCGCTGTCAGCGGGCGTCAGGCCAGCTATCTTGATGTGCCGGGAACCGAAAGCGCGGGGCTTCTGTCGGTCGCGTCGTATGACATCACGGAGCGCATGGGCGATCCAGTCACGATTTCTATTCGGATTTCGCATCCCCGCGCTATCTCGCGCCGCGATTACCTGAATCGCGAAGCGAGCTTCTCATTCACGTCGGATGACGGAGTGAAGCGGAAGTTTTCCGGCTTCATCGCCGCGTTTTCCAAGCTGAAGACGACTCACGATTTTGTCAGCTATGAAGTCGTGATCAAATCCCGGCTGGCGCGGCTCCAGGGGGTGCGTGATACAAAAATTTACCAGCACAAGACGATTCCGCAAATTCTGGAAGCGATGCTGTTGCGTCATGGGTTCAAGTCCCATCAGTATATTTTTCGGCTACGTGGTCAATATCCGCAGACGCTTTTCCGTTTTCAATACGCTCAGGATGACTTAGCGTACGTGCAGATGTTGATGGCGAAGGCTGGCGTCTATCTGTACATCGAAGAGACCGAATACGGGGACCGGATCGTCTTTGCGGATGACATAGATCACTACATTTATGATCCCGCGCGCGTGGTCCACTATCGCGAAAATGCAGGGCTCGAAGCGGCAGTCGAGTCGGTGTCCGAGCTCGAATATCACACGCAGGTCGTGCCGCGATCAATCGTAGTCGCCGACTATAACCCCGAGAAAGCCTACGAACGTTTCAGGGCTGAGGAGAGCGTCGCACCGCAAGATCCGACGACGTACGGCACCCCTTATGTCTATGGAACCGCGCATGTGGACCAGGGGGAAGCCCAGCGCAAGGCGCAACTCTATCATGAGGAAGCGATCTGCTGGCAGGTGCTGTTCGAAGGTCAAAGCAACGTGCAAGAGCTTCGGTGCGGGCGTGTGTTCCGCACAGATACCGAGTTGCCGGATGCGGAAAGCGGGCTGGTCGCCATCGAGGTCACGCACCGCGGCGCGCGAGACAAGGCGTACAGCAACACGTTCAAGGCGATTCCTGCGGATCGACGTTTCCGCCTAAAGATTGACGAATCGAAGTGGCCGAAAATCGCGGGCACACTCAGTGGTCGCGTGACAAGTCCTGACAAATATAAATACGCGTATTTGACGGCCGCCGGCTATTACACAATTCGTTTCGATGTGGACTTTGATGAGTGGCCTCAGGGCGGCGAGAGTGTACCGCTGCGCCTGGCCAAGCCGTTCGCGGGTGCGTTGCAAACGGGTTTTCACTTTCCCGGCCTGGACGGCTCGGAGGCGGTCATCGGATTCCGGGATGGAGATCCGGATAAGCCTGAAATTTTGGGCTTCCATCATAACAGCCAGGCGGTTGATCACATCACGAACGATCGTCGATGGTTGTCAAGAAATGTCGTCCGCACGCAGAGCAACAATAAGCTCAGGATGGAAGACTGGGCCGGTGAGGAGGGCATCAAGCTCAGCACCGAGCACTCGGGCAAGTCGCAGCTCAATCTTGGGCACCTCGTCGATTCCAATTTGGAAAAGAGAGGTGAAGGTTTTGAGCTGAGGTCATCGGGTTACGGTGCGATCCGATCAGGTAAGGGACTGTTCGTCGCGGCGTATGAGCGACCACGGCTTTGCTCGCTTGAGTGACAGCACGACATCGCTTTCGCCCGGCACGTCGGTCGGTTCGATCTTCATATCGACGTCCTGACTCGCGACGCGCTTCATCTGCTCAACACCTTGTTCGAGATTGCGCAGGTCGAGTTCCTCGGCGTAGCTGTTCAGTTCGTTGATGAGTCTGTCCACCAACTCGTCGCGGCGATCGCGGGTATCCATGTTCTTCGGCCGTTCGCTGAGCAAAAGGCGTTGCAATACGCGTATCGCCGCACGCACTGCAGGACGCGCGCCAAAGGTTCTGTCGAAGATCGACTTCGCGTTGACCGGAAGGACGCTACGCCGGATTTGCCATACGGGTGGCAGCGAAGACAAGAGGTATTTGATCCCGCCGCGGTCACTATTCAATTGGGATACATTTTGCGGTTTAGTACCGCCTAGTTTTTGCACAGCAAGATCACGGTATTCGCGATAAACGCCGTCGTGTGGCAAGCCTTCTCGCCGCGCGTGGCGTGCCAATCTATTGGCTTCACCGAAGCGGGCCTCTTGCATCTCCTCGTGCACGACATGAGCGAGCGACGTAGCGTAAAGCGGCGCGATGAGATGGTACTGAGCATCGTCCTCGGCGTCGTCGCCTACGAGCCAATACAGCTGTTTGGCGCGGGTATGCGATGCGATTCCGCCCTCTCGTTCCGATGTGAGGCTGATCAGCGCTTCGCGCAACGATTGGGCTTGCGCAGGATCGTCGTCCAGCGCCTGCAAGGCTTCGTCGTCGTTGGCAGTGAGCGCCTGCAGGAGAGTGCGTCCGCCGACCTCAAGTCGAAGCAACTTATACACGTCAAGTGCCGCTGCGTTACCCACTACGTCCATGACGAAGTGGCTACCCAGCGCGTGAGTCCCAACCAGATCGTGCTCATGCAGATCCGAGGGGCTCACGTATAGGTTCGTACCGCGTGCGTCGGGGTGGATAGCTTTGAGCGAATGTGTGACGGCTTGAATTTGCATCACGCGCCGTGCTGCGCTCTTTAGCCACGTATCACGCCGATGTTCAGCGATGAGCTCTGGTCGCTTGGGATCTTCGACATCGAGTTTGTCGAGCTTCGTCTGCAGGCGGTCCCTCAGGAATGCATCGATTGCCGCACGGAAGCTTGAATGTTGTTCTTTTATATTCGATTTCTCCATTCCATTTCCTCACTATAAAATTGACTTTGCACGGTACACACCGCTCGGAAACGCAAGGACAGGAATCGGTCAGTGCATTCGACTCGTCCTTTATTCAGCGCATGAAAAATCTCTCTGCCACGGCATTGGAGTGGCAGCATCAGGCGTGAAGGTCCGGTTCATAGATTGGCAACAGCACCGAGCAGACCACCGTGATATCCCGGCTTGCCACCGTAGCCAACCTCCGCGCACAGGCCTTCGCTTCGTAATAGTTGGAATACGCGGTGGCGGCCGCCCGTCTCGCCCGATTTCCCGCAAATCTATCGTGACTTTGCGGTAACCGTAGACGCCTCCCCTGGCCAGTCTGTGATGCTTGATCAGACCCAGCAGCCGCTCATTCTCGCGCTTGCGCGCATTGCCCAACTGACGCTGCAAGGCGCGTAATGGCCGCTGCGATGAGCGCCGAGTATCCGGCACATCGTGCGCAGACAATGGTCTTTGACATGGGCTTGCATGAACGCGTACCTTGCCGTAGTCCGTTCGCAAAGTACTCGGCGGCCTTTTCTAGAATGTCGCACGACGCGCCTCATCTTCAATGCTGGAGTAGTGATGATCGGCCAGCATCAGACATAGCCGCGATACGTGCATCACGAACGGATCGTCCAATGCGGCTGGGGTTGTCGTCGCGCCAGGTATCTCCAGTAGCTTGCGTGCATACCGCGCGGCTTGCTTGCGCCAGGAAACGGTAGCGACTGGCAAGCCGCACGGAAAGCGCCAATGCCGCGCCACCGTGGCACGGTCCGCTGCTTCGCGCGGCTCGTTCCAGTCCGCGGTGATCTGCGCAAGCAAGTCGCGCAGGTGATGTCGATTGACACTGTTGATATGGGCGCCGAAACGGCGCCAACGATCTCGCGGGTGTTCGATATCGTCGTCCGAGCTTCCGAGCGCCTGCGGCACGGGCATGCAAGGCATCCGATGATGCGTCAAGATGAGCCAGGCCACGGTCTGCGCCAGCGGCGGCAACGTCGCGAACGGTAAGCCATCTTGGGCTTCTGTTCTGTCCAGGCCGTCCCGCACGAGGCGGCCTTCTCGATGATCGAGCCACTGCGCCTCGAACGCCTTCGCGTCGATCTGCGGATCCGTGCAGGATGCGAGGCGGTTCAACCAGTCCGCGTCGTCGTGAGTATCGCCAACGAATGCCTGAAACAAGCGCACCGACACCCATTCGTGGCGATAATGGTTACGCTCCTGTGCGCGAGGCTCGCGCAGCCGTTCCTGAAATGCTTGCGTCGCCTTGCCCAGATCATGCAACAGCGCGGCCAGCGCGCTCAGTGACGACACTTCCGGTAGCCGGTGCCACGTGCTTTCATCTTCGACGCGCAGCACGTCATTCACCGTCGTATTCGTCGGTACGGCGCCCTCTTCATTGAACTGCCGCGCATCCCCGACGATCCACATCAACTCGCTGTGATCGCGCCCGCGTATCCAGTGGCAGGCGACAGCAGTGTTCTTTCTCGCGCTCTGCCGCAATAGCTTGCGTACCGTATCCAGCCCGGCATGGGTGATAGGCGTCTGCCAGGTGCGCTCGCCGCGCCGCTCGGCGAACTGGTCGAGAATACGCCGCGTTTCGCTCAGCGCGCGTTTGGTGCATTGGGAGACGAACAGGACGTTCACGACCGTGCATTCGATGCTTGCGCAAGGCGCGCGGTCTCGACGGCGATGACCTTGAGCGTGTCGATGATGAAGTCCAGCGACTCGTCGCGCGTCATCGCCTCGATACAGTGCCGTCGAAATTGTTGTTCGTCGTCGCCGCGCATGGCCGACAGGAAGGCTTGCGGAAGGATAACCGCGTCCTTGATCAGATCGGCCGCGTCGAATACCAGGCCGCCGCGTCGCGTTTTGCCGTGCAGTACGGCCAGCCCATGAGGCAAGCCCAAGACCCAGGTGGCCGTCGCACCCAGGCCATAGGCAAGATAGTTTCCGTGGTCGAGAAAACGGTTGGCAGCATCGGTTCGCCGTCCAGAAACCCCATGGCACGGAATACGAGCCGTTGAAGCCATGCGAGCCGAGTCCCTTGTCACCAAACTCAAGGTCCTGATTTGCGCCGACGGTAAAGATGTCGTTCAAGCCGAGCGGATTGTCGATGCCTAGACTCAAATTGCCTTGCAGTTTGCCCGTTGCGCGACTGCCCGAGTTGTCGACCGAGGCGATGACCAGCCCGCTGCATCGGGCAAGCAACTCGATATGCAGCAGACGATCGCGGAGCTTGAAAGCGCATTGACACTGGCCAAGTCGCTGGCCGACTCGTCCCGCGCGGCCAAGGCGGTTCCTGCGGACACCGACGCGCAGCAACAGGTCAAGGACGAACTCGACGGTCTGAAGCAGCGGGGGCTTCTCGCGAGCGCGCCGGGCTCGATCGGCGTCGTATCGGGTCGAGGCGTTCACGTGAGCGCGCAGGAGAACATCTCCGCGGTGGTGGGCAAGAACGCGGACTTCAGCGTGGTGAAGCGCTTTACCGTGGCTGCGGGCGAACTGGTGTCGATCTTTGCGCAGAAGATGGGATTGAAACTCTTCGCCGCCAAGGGGCCGGTGGAGGTTCAGGCGCAGACCGATGCGATGACGCTGGCGTCCGATAAGGACATGACGATCACCAGCGTCAACGGCAAAGTGACGGTTGCGGCAGCCAAGGAACTGATTCTCGAATGCGACGGCGCGTTCGTTCAACTGAAGGACGGCAACATCACACTGGGCGGCCCTGCCGATCTGTTCTTCAAGGTCATCACGATCCAGAAGCAGGGTCAGGCCTCGCAAAACACGCCGATGCCTGCTCTGCCCTATCCGGCGCCCGGCGCCACCGATCTCGAGTTTCGGCGCATCTATGCGGACGGTTCTCCCGTCGCGGGATGTCAGTACATCGCCACACTCGATGACGGTACTACACGCAGCGGCACACTCAATGCCGAAGGCTACGTCCGCCTAACGGGCCTGCCCACGGGCATGGGAGCACGCATCCGCTATCTGGATGACCCCAATCCACACAAAGCGAGCATCACGGCCGAGCACGATTCGGACATGAACGACGTCATGCCTCAAAACAATGAAGGAGAACAGGCATGAGCGGGCTTGGAAAGGTATGGGACGAGGCCATTGGCGCGTATGAATGGCTGAAGTCGTTGACGCTGGGCGAGTTTGCCGAGGACCGTCCAACGAGTGTGATCGTCACCGACATGCTGGTGGCCATGACCGTGCCCGGCGCGGTGATCGTCACCAGTGCGCGCGATCTCGCAGCGGTGTGTTTGCGACTCGGACATCGCTACGCCGGGACGAGCACAGCCCAGCAGAATGCCGCGCACCCCGAATGGGAGGAGTGGGTCATCCTGATTGCGTCGGCGCTGGGTGTGTTCGGTCCAGTGATCTGTGCGGCAACTGGCGCTTTGGTCGGTGCACTCGTTGGCGACGAAGCGGCGGCTATTCTGCGCGCGCTGTGTCTGATGCTGGTCAAGAAAGGCGGCGCGATTCTGGTCGATGTGGTGGGGTTTCTGGAGAGTTTCACCAAGGGCAACGTCGTCAAGCTACTGAAGATGGTGCGCTTTGCCGACTACGCTGAGCTGCTGGTGAGCAAGCTCAAGGGCTTCATTGAGAGCACGCTGAGCCTCATCACGAAGGCGAAGGCGCAGCTCAGTCGCCTCGAATACTTCGAGCGTGCCCGAGGGATGATTGTCCAACTCGAGCGCATGGAGAAGAGCTTCTATGCGTTGCAGACGCGTTTGGCGCAAGAAGTACCCAAGGCGCTCAGCCAGTTGGACCAGGCGCTTCAGGACATGCTCAAGCAGGTGATGCCGCCGGTTCGCCAACCTGCTTATGCAGCCGTGTCCGCGGCCAAGCCGGAGATGGCTGCCGCGGACAGGATCCGGGTGAGTTCAGGGATTGGCGTGCCGCCGAGGGTGCTGCCCGTGTTCCGTGATGGGGCGGAGGCCGCCGGTGGTGCGGCAAGGGGTGGTGGATCCTTGCCGCAGCCGGTCGAGAAGGCGCCGACGAGCGCGAATGTCCATGAGGGCGAGCCGGTCGATGTGAAGAAGTTGACCACGGCGAAGAAGGGCATCTATGGCGAGATCGTCAGCGATCAGTACATGGGGGGCAAGGGCTATGAGAATGTTATGCTCAAGGACCGCCAGCCGCCGCGCTCGCTTGAAGATGTGCCGATCGGTCGGGGTATCGATGGCGTGTACAAGAAGCCGCCGGGCGAACTGCCTCCTCCGTATGTTGTCACCGAGACGAAGTATCGGACTGGTGGGAAATTTACCGATAAAGACTTGAAGCCTACGAAGGGGTCAAAAAATTACCCAAGCGCCAAGCAGATGAGCGACAAGTGGGTTGAGTATAGGCTTCCTGATGCCGTCGGTGATGAGCGCGCCGTCGACATCCTTGACGAGCGTTTCGAGAAATGGCTGATGGTCGTCGACGAATCCGGCGAAGTGATAAGCATAACCAAGCTAGACGCGAACGCAAATTCGATTGGTGCGATAACGCTGTAGTGTAAGGAAACCAAAGATGACCGAAATATTTGACGAACGTAAGCGTGAATCGCTTTTGCCAGAGAGTCATTATCAGGAGAAGATCGAGTTCTTCGAATCGAGATTGGTGAGTGACAAGGTTGCACAAATGCTGAACGACCCAGAGAAAGACGAGGACCACAAGAAGCGTCTTTATTGGGAGAAGGTAGGAATTGCGTTGCATCTTTTGATTGCTCGCTACTCTGCCGGAGATGATATAGCTTCGCTTCGTCCACATGCTATGCGAACCTTCGATACATTCAGAACGTATCGTGAGCGGTTTGTAGCAGACGATAAACTGTTACTCTGGGAGCCAGACGCCTATCAGTATGTGATGTGGCTTTTGTCGTTGGCGGTCATGCTGGACCTGAAAGAATACGTCCCGCAGATCGCTAGCTGGATCAGCACGAAGGAAGATGACGGCCAAGACGTGTTAGTGCGCCGCCTATTCGAACGCTTCGGCATCTCGATGCCGGGTGAATCGTTAGTTCACGAAAGGCCCTACGCTGCTTTGCTCCAGGCGACGGAGACGACCAGCGCAGATCAGCAGAAGGCTATGACGAAATACCTGAAGACATGGTATTCGGGCATGAAGAATTGCTACTGGCACGATCGCCACAAGCGATTGCACGCCTTCTTCTTCGGCTATTGGGCGTTCGAAGCGGGGCTGGTGACGCTGCTGTGGAACATCGACGACAGTGTCTATCGTGACATGCCGTTCTATCCGAAGGACATGGTGGAATTCGCACGGCAGCAGCGAGCGAAGCCGCAAACCGAGCAGGAAAAAGCGCACATTTCGGCCTGCACGGGTGAAGCCTGTCCTCACGCTGGGCGCTGGGGTGTGCAGGAATCGCCCGATACGATGCTGCAAGAGCGGATGTTCAAAGCGGGCGATACGCTGCCGTCTGGAATTGGTCGCGATGGCAAGGAGGGTCCAGTCACATGGATCGTCCTGAGCCGTGAAGACGGTGGTCCGACCCGCGTGGACTAAGCTTCTTCATAAGAGGATGGCCCGCATTAGCGCGGGCCGTCCTGACTCAGCCGTTTCGCGTTGTCGTTAGCACTGCCTTGCGGCACGAATCCTCATTGTGCCCGTCGACGTTGCGCGCTGGTGCGGACGTATCCGCCCGCGAAGCGCGTATTCCGTTTTCCTGACATTTCTCCATGCTGTGGCCCATCCCGACGATGCTCAAGACGGAGCACCCCAAGTCCATTTCGTGGCGCGCTTGGCTGCCGACGCTGGTCGCTATTGCATCGAGCGCGGTCGGCGCCGTTTTGCTGCTATGGCCTCACAATAAATCAATAAACACCGCGACATTTTGGGTTTTGCTGATCGGCGCGCCACTGGTCGCGTGTTGTCTCGTTTTTGGCGTAGCCCTCGATTGTTGGGAAAGCGCGAAAGTCCAGGCAGAAGAGCAAGAGAATGAACAGGATCGCCTGGTTGCTTTGTGGCGATCGTAGTGTCAACGGCATCTGCGCGTCGCGGCTGCGGTTGCGATCACCCCGGTACCTACGGTTAGCTTTGGTGATGCAGTCGGCGACCTACCTGTGAACAAAGACCACGCGAAAGGATTGGAGCGGAAGGCTGTTAAAGCAGGAAAAGAACAATACGGCAACGTTCTGTCCGAGCTTGCCGACAGCCTAAAGCCGGCGATAGAAAATAGACGCGAGATTGCGGTCACGCTGCTTCATGGCGAAATACCAGCCAAGATAGCTGGGTTCGAGAGTGAATTGAAGGGCGCGCTGTAGAAAGCCGCGCCGGGCGTGCGATTTACCGTGACGTGCGAGCCGGTCAGGGAATGCGCCGTGGATCGTCAACCAGGTGGGCGAGCGCGACGGTGCCGTCAAACTGATCGTTGCCGCCCAGATCTGGCCCGAAGACGACTTGCCTCACGAATTCTCCGAGGGCGTGGCAGCGATTCTGTTGGAGCCGAGGGAAACGGTTAAGGCCGGCACGTTTGCCAAAAGATCCACGGCCCCTTGGACGACGCGCAAACGAGCCGCATCTTGCGTCCGATGCCGTCGACAACGGACAAGCTCGAAGCGGAAATCGCCCAGATGGCGGAGATGCAAACCGCTTCAAGACATCCCACGCATTTGCGGCATACAGGCTGCGACACCGAATTGAGCGCTGCGCTGCTATCTGCGATCAAAGGTGATCCCCAACAACGCTTGATCGAGCGCTCGTTTGACCACGCCGTTGGCCTTGCAAGTCCGACGACCGGTTGGATCATGCTGGCGACGGCGTTGGAGGGCGTTCAGGGTGGTGCTTAAGCGCACTTGGCGTGGCCGGATGCGGCGCGTGGCAGGCCACCAAAGACAGCACGGTGGACGCCGCAGAGTGGCTCTTCACGACGCAAGTCAAGACGATGAACGTCGAACTCAACGGGCGCGCCGCGTTGAACGGCAACGCCACCGGCCAGTCGCTCTCGACGGTGGTGAGGTTCTATCAGCTCAAGGATTCGAAAACCTTCGCGCAACTCGAATACGCGCAGTTGCAGAACAACGATCTCGAGTTGCTCAAGGCGGACCTCGTCGCGACGAAAGATGTCGTGCTGCGCCCGGGTGCTGCCGCCAGCATCAGCGAGCCGATGAATAAGGACGCGGAATATGTCGGCGTAGTGGCGTTCTTCCGCGCGCCCAGCAGCGACGGCGTGTGGAAGCTGCTGATTGCGAAGAAGCAGTGGAAGGATACGGATCCGGTCAATATCAGTGTGCAAGGCAACCTGCTTGCGATGGCGGGGGCGAACCCGAAACCTGTCAAGCACGATGCACCTCAACAGTCCGCAACGGCCGTGGCTGCATCGGCAGCGTCGAGCGTGTCGACTGCCTCAGCCGCTAGCAAGGCGGCAGCGCAAAACATCAGCTCGGCCGCCGATGCGCTCACGAGCGCGAAGGCGAGCGCGGCTGGGCTTTCAAAGAGTGCAGCCGGGCTGCTTTCGCATTGACGCAACAGATTGATTTCATTCGATGCCGCGGCCTCCAGAGATGGCGGGGCTCGCGTCGCCGATCCCTACCTTTATATTCAATCAACAGGAAGTCAGAATCATGAGTCGATCCCTTCAACAACCGTCGTTGGCCTTCGTCGTCGCTTCGTGGGCGCATTGATCGCGGGTCTTTGCGCGTACCTTGCCGGACTCTGGAACGCGGGTATGCAACTCAATGAAAAGGGCTATTACTTCACGGTGCTCGTCTTCGGGCTTTACGCGGCTATTTCCTTGCAAAAGAGCGTGCGCGACCGCGTTGAAGGCATTCCGGTTACGACGATCTACTACGGTCTGAGCTGGACTTCGCTCACGCTCGCCGTCGTGCTGCTGGTGGTGGGTCTCATCAACGCGACGCTGGCGTTGAGCGAGAAGGGCTTTTATGCGATGTCGTTTGTTCTTGCGCTGTTCGGCGCCATCGCAGTGCAGAAGAATACGCGCGACATTCAGGCCGCGCCGCGCTCATCGCCCGGAATGGAGTCCAACTGAAAGACATCGCCAAGGCGTGCTCATGCGGGCGCAGCGTGAAGGGGCGAGCGAGCGATAGTGGCTGTCGAATAATCGCTTGACGCGATCATGAGCACGCAGGCAAACCGGTATTAAAGATACAGCGCGAACAGACGCACGAAATCTATGCAAACCAATCCCATCTCGCCAAACTGCACGCACGAGCGGCCGAGCCTGGTTGGCGTTGCCGCTCGCAGGAACGGCTGGGTGATCGCATTCGCGACGACTTCGAGTGCGCAAAGGGGCACCGTTTGGAACGACACGGGAATTTTTCCTCCACAACAAGCGTAATGCCCCTCGATGTGAACAATACCGGGCTGACGATATCAAGGCGCGTTGGCCGGCATGCGTCGCTCAACGCGGGGGTGTGCTGCTTGACACCTTCACGGGGCGAAACGAACGTTATCGCTTGCGTTGCACGCAAAGCCATGAGTGGGAGACGCTCGGAAGCGTGATCGGCCAAGGAGCAAATGCAGGAGATCGCAGCATCGCCAGGCGGACAGTGCTTGTCACAAGCGATCCTGATCCGCACCGCCAAGCTCAGATGGAAGTGCCACCTCGGACATGTCTGGCAGGCGCTTCCGCACAACATCAAGAAGGGACGATGGTGCCCGGATTGCGCGCGGCTTGAGCGCACGAAGAATCGGAACAAGCGTAAGCGTTACGGCTTCGAGGGATGAGTGCGCGTGACGTTCCATGGGTAATCGTTTCAACGAGGAAATCCGTTTGGGAATCTGATTCTGCGGGGCTTCTCAGATCAATATGAGCGCCATGCCAACCAACCCTTATCTGGACAACGTGCGCGGTAGACAGTAGGCGTTTGCGCCTGGCGGACATTCAGCGTGCGGTTGAGAAAAAAGGTGGGCGGTGCCTGTCGACGGAGTACGTAAACGTGGATACGCCGCTGTTGTTCGAATGCGCGGCGGGCCATCGCTGGCATACCGCGTATAAATATATACAGGGCGGAAGCTGGTGCTGGCAGTGCTATTGCGAGCGCTCTCGCGATGGAATCGATAAGATGCGAGCGCTCGCGGAAAGCCATGGGGGCAAGTGTCTGTCCGAGACCTACGAGAACCAGATGCAGCCATTGCGCTGGCGCTGCAAACAGGGGCACGAATGGGAGTCGCCGGCGATTGTCGCCAAGCAGCACTGGTGCATGCGCTGTTACCGGGAGCGGCGTCGGCTGGGTATCGAGAAGATGCACGAGCTCGCAGCCAGCCGAGGCGGGCGTTGCCTGTCGGAGGTGTATGTTTCGACGTTCCATCCGCTGCAATGGGAGTGCCACTTGGGGCATCGCTGGACAGCGCAGCCGCAGGGCCTGCTCAGAGGAAGCTGGTGTCCGCTATGCGCGAACCTGGCGCGTTCGAAGAAGCATGTCAAACGACGGAAATATGATTTTGAAGGGTGAGGGCAACGCGCGGGCTGATGACATGGTCGCGTGCGTTGATCGACTAGCAATGATTTACGACTGAAATGACGATGAAGCCATACCAATTTCGTGACGGTGACACGGTGACGGAAGCCGCTCGCGTCAAGGTGTGTTGCTGTATGCCCACGCCCAATCCTGCCGTAGACGCGTTCGTGCATCGGGGTTCGAGCGCGTGAAGAAGCCATCGCTTTTTTATCGGATGGCCGACGTTCATGGGGTGGATGTTCAATAGCAATACCGGAGAGGCAATCGCCCTGTCCAATGCCGAACCGTACTGGAATCCGGTCGAAGCGGCGATTACTTCGGGCGCCGTGGATTCGCGGACCGGCAAGGAACAACAACCTGGAGCGTGGTCTGGCGATTCACTTACGGGGTGGATGGCGTGAGGTATGCAGGGTGCAGCGACAGCATTCGTTATAGGACCGGTCAGATCTTTTCGTTGCCAAGGCTGCAGAAAAGGATCGGGACTCACGCCCGGTTGGCGCAACGGTTACGGCGTGATGTGACCCAAGCGATCCTTTTGGGGCGGTGCTTGATCGCAGACCGAGTCGAGATAGTGATCAGCAGATGCTTTGGCTTACATGCGGTGGACTAGACTGAATCTGACAGTGGTTGGTTTCTCATGCTGGCGCGCAGTGGCGCGGAGGGCGTAGCCGGTAGCGCAATGCGCGCCGCGAACAGCAAGGAGTCCGCCATGACTCAGGAACAGAAGGTCATCCGTGCGTACATGCACAACCGGCATGCATCTTCTCAGCTGCCTACGCGGCAGCGAACACAGCTTCATCCACTCCAGTGCGACGGGGCGACTTTCTCAGCTGCCTACGCGGCAGCGAACCCGAGATCGCCGCGCTGCGCGAAGCTCTGAAACTTCTCAGCTGCCTACGCGGCAGCGAACCTTTGCTCGCCATGCTCGACGCGGGTGCTTCGCTTCTCAGCTGCCTACGCGGCAGCGAACATTGCGATTAAGGCGTAAGACCTTCCCATATGCTTCTCAGCTGCCTACGCGGCAGCGAACACGCTTGACCGCCTCGAGCTCGTTCGGGAATCCTTCTCAGCTGCCTACGAGGCAGCGAACCATGATGAATGTCTGGCACTTTCGATTCAGACCTTCTCAGCTGCCTACGCGGCAGCGAACAACGCCTCCAGCGTGAGCGCGGAGCGGATCATCTTCTCAGCTGCCTACGCGGCAGCGAACACGGTGCAAGCCGCCGCCTACAAGCTCGTGCTCTTCTCAGCTGCCTACGCGGCAGCGAACTGAACCTGTCGGTGCCGTTCGCGATTGCGTCGCAGCCGCTGCGGTATGTGACCACGTTTCATGGTCAATACACCAACGACACGCTGTTCTACATCGACGATCTGACTATCGGCAGCCGATATACCGTGCGCGGCTTCGACGGTGAGCAGATGCTGGCGGGCGAGAAGGGCTTCTTCTGGCGCAACGAATTGCAGGCGCCGATTGGCAAGACCGGACAGACGCTTTACGCGGGCATCGACTACGGGCGCGTGTTCGGACCAAATACGGCCTTCCTTGCAGGGACGCAACTCGTCGGTGCGGTGATCGGCATTCGCGGCGGTGTGCCCTCGAAGTACGCGGGTTTCAGTTACGACCTGTTCGCCGGCACGCCGATCTACAAACCTTCCGCACTTGAAACTTCGCGCGTGACGCTTGGTTTTCAGATGACCGCGCAGTTCTGAGAAAATTCAAGACATCGGTCACCCCTACTGTCGTCGCCATCACGGAAGAAACAAACGGTGCGCGACCGCGCCGCCCCAGTAGAGGAGGCCGCTAGCGTCACGCTCGAACGTCACGAGGCGCCAGCGCGGGACTGGCAAGTGCGTCAGGCACGTACGGTCGCGGCAGCCACTGTCATCGTGACGTGCAAGCGCCGCCGAATGGTGCCAAATCGGCCAGTCGGCGTGATCCGAAAGTCGTCGGGAACACTCCGGGGACAGTCGAGGGGCATCCAGGCGCACGAATAGATTTGACCCCTCTGTTTATGAAAGACTTGGTGCCCCTGTATTCCCTCCATGCCCCGTTCACAGGGTTCGAGTCCCACCCGGCCCACCAGTATTTACATAAAAAAGTAACAGTTCCTGACGAGGGCTTTCAGGGACACTCCGGGGACAGTTCAGGGCCGCGGGTGGGTCACGTCACCACTCGGGCCTTCGGACTCTTGCCTTGCCCCGCCCGCGTATGCGCGCTTCTACTCCGCATCCCTTGCGGTTCGCCCACGCCTTGTGGGCAGCACGCCGATAATCCAAAAATAATTGCGGCCGACGGGAGTACGCGCGAGCACCGCGCTTATCACAAGGGAACAGCGGTTTGCCGCGTCTGCCGCCTTCATGACGATGGTCATCTTCACAAGCCAGGCGGGGCCGGACCTGCTTGTGGAAATTCAGGCGATGTGCCGCGCTCCACCTTTGCGGCCACCGCGAACAGCTAATCGATCACGGATTCTTGCAATCCGGATCGGAACGACAATGGGCAGTTGAGTGCGACGAATATGTCATGGCGTGCCGTTTTTTTGGCCCGCCGGAAGGTGGCTTTCATCGCGCGGGACTTGCCGCCATTCGATTGCTTGAAAGCAGTAGATTTCAATTTTATTCATAAACGCGAAGCGTTTGGAAATATTCTGTAATGAACGAGACAGTTTGATCGCGCGCTAAAAATATACTTCTTATGCCATGCGTGAGGACGCGTGGATTGTCATAACGGATAAAAAGATGAAGGGGCTAAGGGATTTGGCGCTGGCGATATTATCAGGAATGCTAATCAGTGGGTGCGGCGGAAGCGATGGAGGCAGCGAAGCTCTGACTTCCGCGAGCAGGAGTTCTGCCGCGCAGTGGACGGCGCAGGAGAAGGCGACGGTGAAGGGATACGCGTTGTCGACTGTTATTTGGGATCATGTTCCTATCGGCGTGTGCTGGGACATGAACAATGCCGATTTCGCGCTATATTCCGCAGAGCGTAGCTGGACTCGCTCCGCGATCGAAGAAACGTGGGAGAAATATTCCGGCGTACAGTTTATGGGCTGGCAGCAGTGCGTCAGTAATCCGAACTACTACGGTATTCGGATTACGGTCGAGGACAGCGGCCCGCACACGCGGGGGTTGGGTGCGATGCTGAACAATGCTCAAGGCGGAATGGCGCTGAATTTCACTTTCAAGAACTGGACCCCGAGTTGTCAGGGGCGCGAGGAATATTGCATTCGTCGGGTCGCCGCGCACGAATTCGGCCATGCGCTGGGCTTCGCGCATGAGCAAAATCGGCCGGATACGCCATCGTCGTGTAACGAGCCTGCACAGGGCACCAATGGCGACACGATGGTCGGCCCGTGGGATCTCGCGTCGGTCATGAATTACTGCAACCCGAAATAGGGCAAGCTCTCCGAACTCACACAGGCGCGCGACGACGCGGCCCTCACCGCCGCGAGCCTCGGCTCGCAATGGTCGGGCTTCGGCAATGCGCTGTTCGCCCACCCGCTCGATGTGGCGTGGCAGACCATCCTGCAACCCGCGGCAGCGAGCTTGAACGAGGCGTGGCGCTTATCGGTCGCCGCCCCCTTCACCAGTACTTTCGATGGCCATTATCCCTTCTCGGACACAACCGCTGACGCGTCTTTCGTCGAGTTGGGCCGCTACATCAAACCCGATTCCGGGCTGATCGCGCGTTTCGTGACGACGCAACTCGCGGGCATGCTCCAGCCTCAAGGCAACGCCTGGGCGCCGAACGAACTCGCGCCACAAGCGTTGCAATTCGATCCTGCGTTTCTCGCGGCGCTGCGCCAGTTGTCGACGCTCGGCGCGCAGATGTATGCGCAGGGCGATGCCAGCTACCGATTCCAGATCATGCCGCATCCGACGCCCGAGGTGACGCGCAGCATTCTGAGCATCGACGGCACGAAGATCGAGTACTTCAATCAACTGGAGGCGTACACATCGATCGTATGGCCTGGCAACGGCCAGAACGGCCGTGTCCAACTGACGTGGGAATCGCTCGATGCGGGCATGCGCATGGCGTTCGCCGCGAATGGCGATTGGGCGCTATTGCGTTTGCTCGGCACGGCTCAGGTCAAACCGCTCGACAGCACGACCTATGCGCTGACCTTCAATCAGGGCAACGGCGTTCCTCTGCACTACGACCTCAAGACGCAGGTCGGCGCGGGACCGCTCGATTTGCTGAAGCTGCGCGGCTTCAAGTTGCCGCAGCGCATCTTCATGGTTGGCAAGGGCGGCGCGCTTGCTGGAGTCGCGTCCCTGCCGCCGTTGCCACCGGAGATGCAACCATGACCGCCCCATGGAAGCACGTCGCGCTGGAACACGAGAACCCGTTCCTCAAATATTTCGACTCCGAAATGCGCTATCTGCGTGCGGCGTCGGCCGAGTTTGCCAAAGCCCAGCCGGACGCTGCGCGCCGCATGGGAATGCGGTACGGCGAGCAGGGCGACAGCGTGCGCGCGACCTTTGAAGGCTTTGCGCTGCTCATGGCGCGCCTGCGCATGAAGCTCGATGATGGCAACCCGGAGTTCACCGAGGCGCTCATCGACAACTTGTACGAGCATGCTGCGCGGGCGATCCCGTCGCTGTCGATCATCGAATGCACGCCGCTCGGACGCGGGGCCGCGAGCGCAGCGCAAATTCCGGCAGGTGCCGTGGTGCGCTCGGCGCCTGTCGGTCCCGATCGGGTGCAGTGTCTTTATCGGACGACGCAGGCAGTGCAACTGCTGCCGCTCTCGGTCGAGGATGCCGACGTTGCGGTGCGCGATGGCGGACGTACCGCCATTCGCCTCACGTTCCGGCTGTGGCTGGGCGAGCAGCGCGAGGCGACGGATCTGTCGCGCATTCGTCTGTATCTGCACGGCGCGCGGCCCGCTGCAGCCGCGCTTTATGCGGCGCTGACGCGCCAGGTCGCCTCGATCGGTCTGCGCCTGCCTTCGGTGCGCAACGGCGAGTTGCAGCCGCTCGATGGCGTGCGCTTCGAAGCGGCGGGCTTCGGTCCGTCCACGCGGCTTTGGCCGGTCACGGAGCCGGAACGCGACCGCATGCTCGACCGCGAACAGACGCTGCTGGAATATTTCGTGTTCCCTCAAAAATTCCACTTCGTCGATCTGTGCGGCTTCGACGCCTCGGTGCTGCCGGCGGGCGAGTCGCACATGACCTTCGAGATCGAACTGGACGGGCGTGTGCCGGGTGATTATTCGGTAAGCCGCGAGAGCTTCCGTCTTTTCTGCACGCCTGTGATCAACCTGTTCGAAGTGGATGCGCTGCCGCTGCGTCCCACAGACTGGCATGATCGCGAACATCGCGTTCTCGTGCAGCCGGGCGTGGACGATCACATCGAGCCGTATGACGTGCTTGCGGTGACTGCAGCCGACCCGGAAGACAGCGCGCGCCATGCCTATCAGGCGTTCACGAGTTTCCGGCATCGCGGCTGGACGCTGCGCTATGAGAAGCCGGAACGGTATTTCCATAGCTCGAAGCGCTTCGGCGTGACGGGGCGCGAGCTCTGGCTGACGCTCGCGGGCCAGCTATGGGAAGGCTTTCGACGCGAGGCGCGGCACGATAAGAATCGTCCGCCACCGGACCGGCACCTGACCGTGCGCGCGCTCGCGAACAACGGCCGCCTGCCGCGCATGGCGCTCGCCGAGGCGACGATCACCCAGACAGTGTCGGGCTTCACCGGGATCGCGTCGGTGCGCAATCTGACCGCGCCGACCCTGCCGCTGTATCCGCCACGCCATCACCCTGAATACGACTGGCGCGTGCTGGGGCATTTTGCGGCGGGCGCCGCGAACGAATTGAACATGATCGGGATGGCTGGCGCGTCGGCGTTTCGCGCTGCCCTGGAACTCTACGATTGGTTACCCGGCGATGGCATCGAGCGACGCATTGATGCCATCGACGATGTCCGCTTGACCGAGCATCAGACGGTAGGGAAAGGGCATATGCGGTTCGAGATTCGTGTTCATGTGGGGCTCGACACGACCGCCTTCGACGGGCATGGCGACGCGATGCTCTTCGGCGATGTGCTTGGCCGGTTCGTGGGGCGCTATGCGAGCTTCCACCACGCGGTGCGGCTGGTGCTGAGCATCGACGGGAGCCAGACCGTTTATCCGCTCATGGAATTCGAGGACGCGCCTTTTTGACGGCGGAATGGAGCTTGCGAAAAAGTGCCTGGCGCGAATAAACAAAGGTGGCTTGTCCCGCTAAGCACAAACGCACTCAACGCACGACATCACCGATCCTCAACTCGATAACACCTGCCCCGTTCGAAGACACAACTCCGCTCGACCCCGTCATGTCGCCCGGCGCCGGCCGCGCCTGTCCCGATGCCGACACGCGCGCATCGACGCTGACGCGCGAGAAATCCGAGAGACGGCGGCCCGGCGTCATCGACATCGAATCGTCGAGACGCACGGTAGCGGGCAACTGACCCGCCTTCAGGCGCTGTACCGCGAGCGGCATGCGCGAGCCATCGTCGGCGAGCGCGTAGACGAACACCGTGTCGGTCGGACGAACGCGCTTCTCGAACCCCGGGCTCAAACTCACGCGCACTTGCACGGCCGCCCCTTTCACCGTGGCGAGCGCGCGCGTTTCGTCGATATTCCTTTGCGCCTGCTGCGCAATCTCCGGCGCCACGTCCGGCACGTTCTTCAATCGCTGCCAGAACTGAATCGCGTTCGCGTAATCGCGCCGGTCGAACGCGGCCGACGCGGCCAGCGCCAGCGCTTTCGGCTGATTCGCGTCCATGGCGAGGGCGGACTCGACGACCTTCAACGCCGCGTCGTTCAGATTGCCGTCGTTTGCGCTCGCCAAGGCGTCGGCGTAATCCGCGCGCAGTTCCGCGTCGCGCGGGTTCAGCGCGACCGCGCGAAGGTACGCCGCGGTCGCGTCGTCCGGGCGGTCGAGCACCATGTAGGAACGCGCGAGCATCGACCAGCCCTGCGCGTCGTTCGGATCGCGCTGCAGACGCGCGGCCAACAGACTGACCGCCGCTTCCATCGACGCAGGCGTGTCCGCATGTCCCTGCGTCGTTGCGCGGGGCGCAGTCTCTATCGCGAGCGCCGTCGGATCGCCGATGCGCATGTACAGCGTGAGCGCCGACGCCGGCACGAGCGCGATCAGCAAGCCTGCGAGCGCCGCGTGCGCCGTGCCGCGTCCGGCTGTGTGCGCGTAAAGCAGTGGCAGCACGACGCACGCGAGCGCGCCCGTCATCATCGCGGCAACGATCAGCCAGAACGCCATCATGGAGACGGGCTCCTCTGGCGCCGGGCGTTTCGCGCGCGCCGGATATGCCGTGCCATCGCGACCGCGCCGGCCGCGAGCACCGCGAACGGTCCGAACCACAGCGCCCATGTGACGGGCTTCACAGGCGGCCGGTACAGGATGAAGTCGCCATAGCGGCGCACCATGTAGGACCGGATCTCGTCATCGCTCGCGCCGTGTTCCACCTGTTCGCGAATACGCGCGCGAAGATCGGCGGCGAGACTCGCGTTCGAATCGGCAAGGCTCTGGTTCTGGCACACGACGCAGCGAAAATGCTCGGCGAGTCGGCGCGCGCGCTCGTCGTCGGGCGATTCCTGCGCGTGAGCGCACGACACGAGCATGAGGAGAATCGACGCGATGCGTCTAATCACGGCCGTTCTCCTGCCGCAGGACGCCGACGAGCGGCAGAATCACGCGCTCCAGCGACGCGCGGGTAATCGGTCCGGCCTGCCGGTATCGCACGACGCCCGCCCGATCGATCACGAACGTTTCGGGCACGCCATACACGCCATAGTCGATGCCCGTGCGCCCGTCGCGATCCACCAGCGAAGCCACATACGGATTGCCGGCCGTGTCGAGCCACTGCAGCGCGGGCTCGCGCTCGTCCTTGTAGTTCAGGCCGTACACCGGCACGGCCCCGCTGGCCGCGACGTTCATCAGGACCGGATGCTCGTCGCGGCACGCCTCGCACCACGACGCCCACACGTTCAGTATCCACACCTGACCGCGCAGCGCGTCCGACGACACCCGCTCGCCGGACGCATCGAGGCGCGGCAGATCGAACGCGGGCGCGGGCTTGCCGATCAGGGCCGAAGGCAGGCGGCGCGGATCGTGTCTCAGGCCGGCCGCCAGCACCGCGGTCAACAGCGCCAGCACCGCGAGCGGGATCAGGAAGCGCTTCATCGTCCGGTTTCGCCGAGGGGCGGCGGTGTTTCAGCAGCCGGCGCCGGCGCGCGCCGGGACTGCGGCGCACGCTGTCTCATGTAACGCCGGTCCGCCGCGGCGAGCAGGCCGCCGAGCGCCATCAGAATGCAGCCGCCCCAGATCCAGCGCACGAACGGCTTGATCTGGATGCGCACGGTCCACGCGTTGCCGCCGGCCGGCTGATCGAGCGCGACGTAGAGGTCGCGCAGCACCCCATGATCGATGGCCGCTTCGGTCGTCTGCGTGTTCGAGACGAGGAACTCGCGCTTCTCCGGATCGAGCGTGGCGATAGCGCGGCCGTCGCGCGTCACGCTGATCGTCGCGCGCATCGCACGATAGTTCGGGCCGTTGTTTTCGCGTACATCGTCGAGACGGAAGCGATAGCCGCCGACATCGATATGTTCGCCGGGCGCGAGCCGCGCATCGTGTTCGACGGGAAAGCCCTTCACCATTGTCACGCCGACGACGAACACGCCGACGCCCGCATGCGCGAGCCACATGCCGACTGTCGCGAGCCGCACCCGCTGTCTCGCGCTGACGATGCGCTGGTACACGCTCGTCGCGATCGTGGCGAACGTCCACGCCGCGAGGAGAAAGCCCAGGCTCACGAGCGGGCGCGACACGCCGGGCACGAACGCCGACGCGACGCTCACGAGCGCCGCCCAGCGCAGGCGTACGGCGATCTCTGGCAGGCGGGCGGCCTTCCAGCGTGCGAGCGGCGCGACGCCCATCAGAAAGACGGCCGGCGCCATCAGCGGGACGAATACGCTGTCGAAATACGGCGCGCCGACGGAAATCTTGTCGAGGCCGAGTGCGTCGAGGATCATCGGATAGAGCGTGCCGAGCATCACCGAAGCGGCGGCGACCAGCATCAGCAGATTGTTCGACAGCAACAGCGCTTCGCGGGACACCGGCTCGAAGCCCACCGCCGACGATGCCGCGCGCGGCGCCCGCCAGGCGAAGAGCGCGAGGCCGCAGCCCGAAAAGAGGGCGAGCAGCGCGAGGATGAAGACGCCGCGCGCCGGATCGGACGCGAATCCGTGCACCGACGTCACGACGCCGGAGCGCACGAGGAAAGTGCCGAGCAGCGAAAGCGAGAACGCGCAGATCGCGAGCAGCGCGCTCCACGCGCGAAATGCGCCGCGCTTCGCGGTGGCGGCGAGTGAATGAACCAGCGCGGTGCCGACGAGCCACGGCATGAACGACGCGTTCTCGACCGGGTCCCAGAACCACCATCCGCCCCAGCCGAGCTCGTAATACGCCCAGCCGCTGCCAAGCATGATGCCGAGCGTCAGGAACATCCATGCGGCGAGGGTCCAGGCACGCGATGCGCGCGCCCACGCGGCATCGAGCTTGCCGTCGAGCAGGGCCGCGATTGCAAACGCAAACGCGACCGAGAATCCGACGTAGCCCATGTACAGCAAGGGCGGATGGATCACCATGCCCGGGTCTTGCAGGAGCGGATTCAGATCGCGGCCGTTCATCGCGGGCGGCATGATGCGCGTGAACGGATTCGACGTCAGCAGCATGAACAGCAGAAAGCCCGCATCGAGCCAGCTCATCACGCCGAGCACGCGCGCGGCGAACGGCTGGGCAAGCCGGCGGCCGAACGCGGCGACGGCCGTCATCCAGAGCGTCAACAGAAGCGTCCAGAGCAGCAGCGAGCCTTCGTGGCCGCCCCAGACGGCGGTGAATCGATAGATCGCCGGAAGCGCCGAATTGGAATTCTCGACGACGTAGATCACCGAGAAATCATCGCCGAGAAAGGACGCCGCGAGACAGCCGAACGCGATCGCGATGAAGCCGAATTGCCCGCACGCGGCGGGCGCGGCGACGCGCATCCATTGCGGGATCCCGAAGCGCGCGCCGAGCATCGGCACGATGCCCGCGATGAGCGCGAGCAGCATCGCCAGAATCAGCGCGAAGTGGCCGAGCTCGGGAATCATCGGCGCGTGGCCGGGTTCGCGTCCGCCGCAGCGCGCACTTCGCGCAGCGCGCGTTCGACTTGCGGCGGCATGTACTTCTCGTCGTGCTTCGCGAGGACTTCGTCGGCGTGAAAGCGGCCATCGGCGCCGAGCGTGCCTTGTGCAACGACGCCGCTGCCTTCGCGCAAGAGATCGGGCAGCGCGCCCGCGTACGTGACCGTCACCGATGCGCGTTCGTCCGTGACGACGAAGCGGACGGCGCGGCCACCGTCATCGCGCACGAGCGAGCCGCGCTCGACGAGCCCGCCGAGCCGGAAGCGCTGCGTGCGCGACGCGTCGTGCGAGGCGATCTGGCTCGGGCTCACGAAGAACATGACGTTGGCGCGAAACGCATTGAGCACGAGCGCGCACGCGAGCCCGGCGCTCGCAACGCCGAACGCGATGAACGCGAACCGGCGATGCCGCGCCCTCATCGGCGCGACTCCGGTTCGCGCAGCGCGCGGAGCACGAGCCACGCTTGCGCGCCCATCAGCGAAAAGGTGATCGCGAACGCGGCCGAGAGGATCGGGTTCGCGGCGAGCATCGCGATGACGGACTCGACCATGTTCATGCTGCATGCTCCCGGATTCGCGCGGGAGCTTCGTCGCCCGCCGGCATGCGATCTGCCGCGCGCATGATGACGCGCACGCGCGCGAGCGATACCGCGATCGCATACGACCAGAATCCGGCGCTCATCACGACGATGCCCCATGCCATCGATGCGGTCATCGACACGCCGCTGCCGAAGCCGAGCGATGGCCCCTGGTGCAGCGTGTACCACCACTGCACGGAAAAATAGATGATCGGAATGTTGACGACGCCGATCAGCGCGAGCACCGAGCACGCGCGGTCCGCGCGGCGCGTGCCGTCGATCGCGGCATGCAGCGCAAGAAAGCCGACGTACAGGAAGAAGAGGATCAGTTCTGACGTGAGCCGCGCGTCCCAGACCCACCACGTGCCCCAGGTCGGCTTGCCCCACAGCGCGCCGGTAATCAGCGCGATCGCGGTGAAGAGGGCGCCGGTCGGGGCGAGCGCGCGCGCCATCATCGCTGAGAGGCGCGCGTTCATCGCGAGATGCAGCGCGCTGTATGCGGCCATCACGAGATAGATGAACATCGACATCCACGCGGCGGGAACATGCACGAACATGATGCGGTAGATGTCGCGCTGCAGCGCATCGGCGGGCGCGATAACGAGGCCGATCACGAGCCCCGCCGCGATCAACGCGATGCACGCGATGCCGAACCACGGCGTCGCGCGTGCGGCGAAGCGTTCGAAGTTGCGCGGGGACGCATAGCGAAAGCAGTTCATGGGCGCTATTCCATCGAGATGCGCAGGGCCGCGGCGCTCGCCCACGGACATAGCCAGAGCGCAAGACAGAGGGCCGCCGCGAGCAGCGAGACGTTCGCGTTCGACCACGCGCTGCTCGCGGCCGGATCGGCCACGCCGACGCCGAACACGAGCACCGGCACGTAAAGCGGCAGGATCAGAAGTGCGAGCACGACGCTGCCGCCGCGCACGCCGAGCGTGAGCGCCGCGCCCATCGAGCCGATCAGCGAGAGCAGCGGCGTGCCGATCAGAAGCGAAACCATCAGCATGAGAATCGTGCGTGCGTCCAGCCCGTATTCGAGCGCGACGACCGGCGCGAGCACGACGAGCGCGAGACCCGTCGTGAGCCAGTGCGCGGCGATTTTGCCGAGCACGATGCCCGCGAGCGGCTGCGGCGAAAGCAGCATCTGCTCGAGTGCACCGCTCGCGAAATCGTTGCTGAAGAGCTGGCCCGCCGACAGCAAGGCCGCGAACAATGCCGTGACCCACAGCACGCCCGGCGCAATCGCCTGCAATAGCTTCGGATCGGAACCGATGCCGAGCGGAAACAGGCTCGACGCCAGGATGAAGAACAGCAGCACGGAAAGCGTCACGGTGCGGGAGCGCCAGTTCAGGCGCAGTTCGCGGCGAATGACCTGAAGCGTCAGCCCGATCATGCCGCGCCTCGCTCCAGATGCAGGTGCCGCGTGCGCGCGGCATCGACGGGCAACGGGCGATGCGTCGTCGCGACGAGCGTGCCGCCTTCATGCAGATGCGCGTCGACGCATTCGGCAAACCAGCGCGCGCCGCTTTCGTCGATGGCGTCGGTGGGTTCGTCGAGCAGCCAGAGCCGCCTGGCCGAAAGCACGAGGCGCGCGAGCGCGACGCGCCGTCTTTGCCCCTGCGACAGACGGTTGAGGCGCGTGTGCAGGAGCGGCCGCACGCCCGCGCGCTCGAGCACATCGCACTCGCTCCGGTATGCCATGCTCGCGCCGAGCAGCGCGGCGAAACGAAGATTCTCGTCGACGGTCAGTTCTCCGTTGAAACCGTCGGCATGGCCGAGCCAGGCAAGGTCATGGCGAAAGCGCGCAGGATGCTCGCGCACGTCCACGCCGCGCCACGACACGCTTCCCGCCGCGGGCGGCAGCAAGCCCGCGAGGGTGGCGATCAGCGAGCTCTTGCCGCTGCCGTTCGCGCCGTGGATGAGCAGCGCCGCGCCGGCATCGACGTGAAAATCCGCGCCGGCCACGATGGTGCGGCCGCCGCGCATCACGTCGAGTTGCCGGGCGCTGAGCATCGATGTTTCCTCTCTCGTTGTGACCAGACCCTTGAGCCGCGCTCACTGCTTCTTTCGGTTCTCGATCTCCTGCGCCTTCGTCATGTTCGGCAATTCATGCGCGATGCCCTTGTGGCAATCGATGCACGTCTTCTCGCCCGTCTCGAGGAAACGCTGATGCGCCTCCTGCGCGCGCGGGCTCTGGCGCGTGAAGTCCATGTACTGGAACGAGTGGCAGTTGCGGCATTCGAGCGAATCGTTGGCCTTGAAGCGCGCCCATTCGTGCTCGGCGAGTTCGAGCCGCTTGTCGAGGAATTTCTCGCGCGTGTTCACGGTGCCGAATACCTTGGCCCACACTTCCTTCGACGCCTGCATTTTGCGCGCGATCTTGTCCGTCCAGTTGTGCGGCACGTGGCAGTCGGAGCACTTGGCATGCACGCCCGAGCGGTTGCTGAAGTGGATCGTGTTCTTGAGTTCGGCAAAGGTGTTGTCGCGCATTTCGTGACAGCCGGTGCAGAACACTTCGGTGTTGGTCAGTTCCATCGCCGTATTGAAGGCGCCCCAGAAGATCACGCCCGCGACGAAGCCGCCCAATGTCAGAAAGCCGAGGCTGTAGTACAGGCTCGGCCGTCGAATGGTGACCCAGTAGCGCTTGATCAGTGCCCACATGTCGATCGCTCATCGTTTCTGGTTCTTGGATGCCGGCTGCCGCCTGATGTCTTCGATCGCGACGAACGTATTCCCGACGAGCGGCTTCGCGTCCGCCTGCGGAACGTGGCACTGCGTGCAGAAATAGCGGCGCGGCGACAGATGCCCGGACACCACGCCCTCGCGGTCCATGTAATGCGAAACCGCGACGGGCACGGCGCCGCTCTCTTCGACACGGCTGCGCGCATGACACGCGAGACAGCGGTTCGCGTTCTTGTCGAGCTGATAGTTGTCGATCTTGTGCGGGATCGTCGGCGGCTGCTGCGCGTAGTTGAGGCCGCGTATCACGTCCTTGTTTTCGGTGGGCGCCATGAGCGGGGCCCGGGTCTCTTCGCCGATCGGCGTCAGGCCGCGCAGCGAGTCGTGGAACGGCAGATTCGGGACCGTGGGCTGCGCGATCGCGATGACGGCAAGAGCGAGCAGCGATGCGATGACGAGAGCGATCAGCGTGCGCATGTCGTGCTCCTAGACCCGCACGATCCTGACCGCGCACTTCTTGTAGTCGGTCTGGAAGGAGATCGGATCGGTCGCGTCGAGCGTCACCTTGTTGATGAGCTGGCTCGCATCGAACCACGGCACGAACACGAGCCCGCGCGGCGGCTTGTCGCGGCCGCGCGTCTCCACGCGCGTGCGCATCTCGCCGCGCCGGGATATCACGCGCACTTCCACGCCGCGCCGGATGCCGAGTGCCTTCGCGTCATCGGGATGCATGAAGCACACGGCGTTCGGAAACGCGCGATAGAGCTCGGGCACGCGGCGCGTCATCGAACCGGAATGCCAGTGTTCGAGCACACGGCCGGTCGCGAGCCAGAACGGATATTCCTTGTCCGGCGATTCGGCGGGCGGCTCGTAGGGCAGCGCGTAGATCACCGCGCGGCCGTCCGGATTGCCGTAGAACTGCCAGTCGGCGCCGGCCTTCACATAGGGATCGGATCCTTCCTTGTAGCGCCAGCGCGTTTCCTTGCCGTCGACGACCGGCCAGCGGATGCCGCGCGCCTGGTGATACATGTCGAACGGCGCGAGATCATGACCATGTCCGCGCCCGAAACTCGCGTACTCCTCGAAGAGCCCCTTCTGGATGTAGAAGCCGAACGCCGCGGCTTCGTTGTTGCGATACTTCGCGTCCACTTGCGATGCGGGAAACTTGTCGACCTGGCCGTTTCGATAAAGGATGTCGTAGAGCGTCTTGCCCTTGTACTCCGGCTTCTTCGCGATCAGTTCGGCGGGCCAGACTTCCTCGACCTTGAAGCGCTTGGAGAATTCGACGAGTTGCCAGAGATCCGAATGCGCGCCCCCGGGCGCCTGCACCAGCTGATGCCAGAACTGCGTGCGCCGCTCCGCGTTGCCATATGCGCCTTCTTTCTCGACCCACATCGCCGACGGCAGGATCAGATCGGCGGCGACGGCCGTGACCGTCGGATAAACCTCCGACACGACGACAAAATTCGAATCCTTGCGATACCCCGGCAGCGCCTCGTTGTTGATGTTCGCGGCGGCCTGCATGTTGTTGTTGACCATCACCCAATAGGCGTTGATCTTGCCGTCGTGCAGCATGCGGTTCTGCTGGACGGCGTGAAAGCCCGGCTTGTCGGGAATGGTTCCGCTCGGCAGCTTCCAGATGTGCTCGGCTTCCTCGCGATGCTTCGGGTTGGTCACGACCATGTCGGCGGGCAGCCGATGCGAGAACGTGCCGACTTCACGCGCCGTGCCGCACGCCGAAGGCTGTCCCGTGAGCGAGAACGGGCTGTTGCCCGGCGTCGAAATCTTGCCCGTCAGCAGGTGCAGGTTGTAGACCATGTTGTTGGCCCATGTGCCGCGCGTGTGCTGGTTGAAGCCCATCGTCCAGAAAGACACGACTTTGGTCTTCGGATCGGCGTATAGCTGCGCCAACTGGTCGAGCTTGTTCTTCGGCACGCCCGAGAGCTTCGTCACATAGGCTGCGTCATAGCGCGAGACGAACCGCGCGAATTCTTCGAAGCCGATGGGCTGCGAGCCGTTCGGGTCGCCGGCGTTCTTCGCCGCCTTTTGCAGCGGATCGTCCGGCCGCAAGCCATAGCCGATATCCGTATTGCCCTTCCTGAAATTCGTGTGCTTGTCGACGAACGCCCGGTTCACCTTGCCATTCCTGATGATGTAGTTCGCGATGTAATTCATGATCGCGAGATCGGATTGCGGCGTGAAGACGATGGTCTCGTCGGCGAGATCGAACGAACGATGCTCGAATGTCGAGAGGGCGACGACGCGCACGTTCTGGTTCGACAGCCGCCGCGCCGTCACGCGCGTCCATAGCACCGGATGCATCTCGGCCATGTTGGAGCCCCAGAGCACGAAGGCATCGGTTGCCTCGATATCGTCGTAGCAGCCCATCGGCTCGTCCATGCCGAAGGTGCGCATGAAGCCCGTCACGGCCGAGGCCATGCAGTGCCGCGCGTTGGGGTCGATGTTGTTGCTTCGAAAGCCCGCTTTCATGAGCTTGACGGCCGCATAGCCTTCCCACACGGTCCATTGCCCCGAGCCGAACATGCCGATGGCAGTCGGCCCTTTTTCCTTCAGCACGCGCTTGAACTGCTCGGCCATCACATTGAACGCGACGTCCCAGGAGACGGGCAGGAACTCGCCGTTCTTGTCGAACTTGCCGTCCTTCATGCGCATGAGCGGTGTCGTCAGGCGATCCTGGCCGTACATGATCTTCGAGAGGAAGTAGCCCTTCACGCAGTTGAGCCCGCGATTGACCTCGGCTTGCGGGTCCGCCTGTGTCGCGACCACCTGATTGCCCTTCACGCCGACGAGCACGCCGCATCCCGTGCCGCAGAACCGGCACGGCGCCTTGGACCACGCGATGTCGTCGCTCTCGGCGACGGCCTCCATGCCGGGCAGCGTGATGCCCGCGGACGCGGCGGCCGTGGCGGCGGCCGTCTGCTTAATGAACGCGCGACGAGTCAGTTTCATCGGCGATATCCTCGTTCAGCGAATCGGCGTGTTCGTGATGCTGGTAGACGAGCGCGATGCTTACCACATCGGGTATCGATTGCGCCGCGTGCAACTGGTCGGCGACACAGGACGAACGGTCCGCTTCGAGCGTGAGCACGATCCTGCCGTCGGTGCTCGATCCGTGAACCTGTGCACCGGGTAATGCGGTGAGCGCCTGCGTGACGCTCGGCAATGCTTCTATTCGTGCGTATACAACGACGCCGGCGATGTGATATTCGCAAGACTCATCCGTCTTATCGGCGAAACGATCATTGCTATCGACGGGCTCGAGATCCATTTGATTGAAATAGTCGCGACGCTCGTTAATGATGCGGAGGGCCGCCGATCAGCATCTGGTAGAACCAGACCATGAAGCCATAGGCGGCAATGATCATGACCGTGAGCACGGGAACCATGACGACGGTCAGAAACAGAAAGCTGCGCAACTCTTCGGACTTGCGTATTTCGTTGTTCTCATCCATGGGCACGACGGATCTCGGTTGGCATCGTGGAAAGGCCAGCGCGAAAGACGCATCCATTATTGATACAGGAAATACATCTTTTCAAGCCGGAAATGGTGGTGGTCGAGATGCGGCTCGTGTAACGGTTAGATTAAATCCGATCGGGCGGTGCATATCGAAATATGGCTCAATGGAAAGTCATCGTTTCGGGATGTTGAATATTCGGCGTTTGGTCCGCAACGATGCATTGCGCGCTTTCGCAGTGACTTTCGGCGTCGTCCGAAAAGCGCATGCCGGTCGGCTTTATAGAATTCGGGTACATCAAAACCTGCCGCCGCATCATGCCGACCAAGCTCGAATTCGCAACACCCGAAGGGCGCCTCTCGCTTTCCATCCTCGACGCTCAATTCATGGCCTATGACGCGGGCGAGCTCGCTTATCGATCGACGCGGGATTTCGTCGCGCGAATGCAATCGATGGGTCTCGGCGAACTGGCGCAAACCTATGCGCGTCTTCTCGCGCAGAACAAGGTTTCGGTGATGGAACTGCACGAAGCACGCGAGGATGCACAAGCGTGTCTCGAACAAAAGGACGAGGGCGGCGTGATCGCGGAGCGCATCTTGCCCCGGCTTGAAGAGATTCGCGAGACTATCGCGCGCACGCAGCTCGACATGCGCGCGAACGTCGAGCGGCTTGCCGCGCTTTCGGCGGCGTGCGACCGCGCGTTGCGTCAGATTCCGGGATATCGGCCGCCCGCGCGCGTCTCGCGTTGAATCTCGATCTATACGGGATGCAAACGAACAGTGAAGGAAGCGTGCGTCAAGCCTTTTTGACGAATTCCGTCTTGAGGCTCATGGCGCCGAAGCCGTCGATCTTGCAGTCGATGTCGTGATCGGCATCGACGAGGCGAATGTTTTTGACTTTCGTGCCCATCTTGACGACGCCGCCACCGCCTTTGAGCTTCAGATCCTTGATGACAGTGACGGTGTCGCCATCGTGAAGGACGTTTCCAGCGCAATCCCGATAAATCTTCGCGGCGGGCTCCAATGCGGTGTCCGTCTGCGCAGACCACTCGTGCGCGCATTCGGGGCAGATATACATGCCCGCATCTTCATAAGTGAATGCGGAATGGCACTTGGGGCAGGGAGGTAGTGCGTTCATATGTATTGCTTGAAGACTCGAGAAAAACGAAAGGCTGGCAAGTATAGCGCCGCCCGATGTCCGAAGCCATGCGACGAGTCGCTCGTATCGCTTCGCCTGTCGAAGGAGGCGAGGAGATGACTCGTTGCGCCGGGATCGAACCGGCCGCCGCTATATCCGTCCATACATTCCGGCCTATATAAACAATAAAAATGTTTTGCTTTCATGGATGGTTTTTCTGCTTCAACATAAAGTGATTCGGAAAAACACACGGAGCGAGACATGGACAGCACCACGGAACTGAAGCGCTACGAATTGCTGATCAACGGCGAATTCGTTCCACCGAGCGGAGGCGAGTACTCGACGAACCTCGATCCGGCCACCGAGAACCCGATTTCCCGCGTGGCACAGGGTACGTCCGCCGATGTCGACCGCGCCGTGCAGGCCGCGCGCGCCGCCCTCAAACCGTGGAACGCGATCCGTGCCGCCGAGCGCGGCCGGATCCTGATGAAGCTCGCCGAATTGCTGCGCGAGAATCAGGAAGAACTCGCGGCGCTCGAAAGTCTCGACGCAGGCAAGCCGATCGCGGGCGTGCAGCGCCAGGACGTGCCCGCCGCCATCGATACGCTCGCGTATTACGCCGGCTGGTGCGACAAGATCAACGGCCAGGTCGTGCCTGCGCGCCCCGACGCGCTGACTTACACCGTGCGCGAACCCGTCGGCGTCGTCGCGGCGATCGTGCCGTGGAATTTCCCGCTCATGATCGGCATGTGGAAAATCGCGCCCGCGCTCGCGTGCGGCTGCACGCTGATCGTCAAGCCCGCCGAAATCACGCCGCTTTCCGCGCTGATGGTAGGGCGGCTCGCGCTGGAAGCCGGCTTGCCGCCGGGCGTGCTCAATATCGTGACCGGTAAAGGCTCGGTCGTCGGCGACGCGCTCGTCGCGCATCCGGGCGTCGACAAAGTGACGTTCACCGGATCGCCATCGGTCGGGCGCGGCATTTTGCAGGGCGCGGCAGGCAACTTCAAGCGTGTCACGCTCGAACTCGGCGGCAAGTCCGCCAACGTGATTTTCGCGGACGCGAATCTCGATGGCGCCGTGCGCGCGGCGGCCTCCGGCATCTTCTTCAACGCCGGACAAGTCTGCTCCGCCGGCTCGCGGATTCTCGCCCAGCGCGCGGTCTACGACGAAGTCGTCGAGCGGCTCGCGGAGCGCGCGCGGACGATCAAACTCGGCGATCCGTCGAAGCGGGAAACCAATATGGGCCCGCTCATCTCCGCCAAGCAGATGAAGAGCGTGCTGGACTATGTGGACATCGGCAAAGGGGAGGGCGCATCGCTCGTGACGGGCGGCAGGCGCTCAGGCGAGCGCGGCTATTTCGTCGAGCCGACGGTGTTCGCGAAGGTCGAGCACGAAATGCGTATCTCGCAGGAAGAAATCTTCGGTCCGGTCGCGAGCGTCATCCCCTTCGACGACGAAGCCGACGCGCTGCGCATCGCCAACGGCACCGCATACAGCCTCGCCGCGGGCGTGTGGAGCGCGGATATCGGCCGCGTGCATCGCCTGGCTGCCGAACTCAAGGCGGGCACGGTCTGGGTGAATACCTACGGCTTCACGGACGTGCGCCTGCCTTGGGGCGGCGGCGGCGATTCCGGCTTCGGCCGCGAGCATGGCGACGTCGCCATCGAGAACTTCACCGAGCCGAAGGCGGTCTGGGTTGCGCTGACGCCGTAAGATCGAGGCCGCCGCGGGCAACCGCGGCGAGGCGTAAAAATGCACAAAGCGCAAAAAGGCGGTCCGGGATTTCCCGGGCCGCCTTTATTGATATTGAAGCGCCTTCAGACGCGCGCCGTTGCCTCGTCGCGCGCTCTCCAAAGCCGCGCCCGTTGCGTGCTGTCTTCATACTGAACCGTGTTTTGCCGGCACGCCTCAATGGTCGAATTTTTCCGCTCGACGATCGCCTGGCAGAGAAACTCCGCGCTATACGCCTTCAAGAGATGCGGAGAGTGGGTCTCGATGTATTGCGCAATTTTCCCGTAGTCGCTGTCGGCCGATGCGAGCGAGAGATAAGTCTGCGCATCCCAACGGAACATCAGGTCGAGTTCTTCGAAAGCGGTATTGAATGCGCAGACCTGCGCCTGAATTTCGCGGTCATCGCTGTACGTTGCATGGCTCATGATCGTCTCCTGTATGGCCGTGGGGCATGAATGCAGGATAGAAAACATGATCCATATACGACAGTTAAACTTTTTTCGCTTATCTATTCATTGAACGTTATGAGTTGGGCTTGCCGGTTTTCGCGACGATCTGGGTGATGGCTTCGATCTGCGCAGCGCCTTCCTCGATAAGAAACTGTTTGAACGCGAGCGCCACCGGCGGCAGACGCTTATTGTTCCGATGCACGACGAACCAGTTGAGCATCACGGGAAAACCCTCGATATCGAGCACCGCCAGCTTCCCGACCTGCAGTTCCATGCTGATCGTATGCGCGGATAGAAAGCTCAGACCCATGCCGGCGATCACAGCCTGCTTGATCGTCTCCGTGCTCGTGATTTCCATCGCGACGTTCAGGTTCGAAAGCCTGCCGGCGAAACCTTCCTCCATCGAATTCCATGTATCCGAACCGCGCTCACGGACGATGAACGGCTCGTCGGCCAGCGCTTCGAGCGGCATGTTCCTCCGTCCGACGAGCGGATGATCGGGCGGCGCAACGATCACATACGGATGCGGCGCGAATGACACATTGGCCGTATCCATATCGCGCGGTGGACGCACCATCACGGCGAGGTCGGTGAGGTTGTCAGAAAGCTGATGCAGCAGTTCTTCGCGATTGTGCACCGCAAGATTGAGCCTGACATCGGTATTACGCTGCGTGAACGCTGCAAGCAGCCGCGGGAAGAAGTAATCGCCCGCGCTGATCACCGCGACGTTGAGCGTTCCACCCGAAATGCCCTTGAGCCGCGCCATGGCGTCGTCGGCTTCGCGGAATTGTTCGAGGATCGCCCGGCTGTAATGGAGCATTTCATTCCCGGCCGGCGTGAGGTAGATTCTCTTGCCGAGTTGCTCGAAGAGCGGCAGACCGGCGTGCTCCTCCAGTTGTTTCACCTGCGTCGAGACCGCGGGCTGGGTGAGATACAGTTCCTCGGCGGCGCGGGAAAAGCTCAGTCGACGTGCAACGGTCTCGAAGATCTTCAATTGACGCAGGGTGGCGTTGCGAAGCACGACAATCCTTCATCCATTAACGATATCTAATTTATACAATAATTTTTTCTAACTTTCCTTAATCGTTTTTCTCCCCCACGATGCTTTCACGTCCCCATAGTTGTAAGGCGGACAGTCGCGGTGAGCACGGACGGCCATGCTAAACCCCGAGCATCGGCAAGCGCCGCGCGGCAACACGAGAAGAACTGATCAGCACGCAAAGCCTGCAAAGGCTGTATCAACCATCCGGACCTTATTGGGAATCGCTCGAAATGTATCTTCGATCGCCTGACGCGGATGTTTGCCAGATGTGCGAATCGATCGCCCATTTCAATACGCGCGACTTGCGCGACAAGCGGCTTCACGCCCACGCCGCCCGGACCGAGCACGTTCCCTGACCGACCGCCCGCCGCCGACGCACTGCGCCGGTTTCTCGCAGCACATCAAGCGCCGCACGAGCGCTATGACACATAACGGAGACAGACATGGCAAGCGCAGACACGGTTGTGTCCGGGCAATCGCACGGGCGTCACCACAACAGATGGTTCCAGCTAGTGATCGGCATCATATGCATGGGGCTGGTCGCCAACCTGCAATACGCATGGACCCTATTCGTCGTTCCGATGGATGCGAAACACCATTGGGGACAAGCGGCGATTCAGACAGCCTTCACTATCTTCATCGTCACCGAAACATGGCTCGTGCCCGTCGAGGGCTGGCTCGTCGACAAGTTCGGGCCGCGGCCGGTCGTCATCGGCGGCTCGATCTGCGCGGCGCTCGGCTGGATCATCGACGCGCACGCGACGAGTCTCATCCATCTCTACATCGGGGCGGTGGTCGCGGGCATCGGCGCGGGCTGCGTGTACGGCACGTGCGTCGGCACGGCGCTCAAGTGGTTCCCGGACAAGCGCGGTCTCGCGGCGGGCATGACGGCGGCCGGTTTCGGCGCGGGCGCGGCCGTCACCGTGATTCCGATCTCCAACATGATCCAGAGCTCGGGCTACGAGCACGCGTTCATGTTCTTCGGCATTCTGCAGGGCGTGTGTATCTTCGTGCTCGCGCTGATGCTCGTGCGGCCGAATCCGCCGAAGGGCATCGTGCCGGCCAAGCGCATCGTGTCGACGAAGATCGACTACACGACAGGACAGATGGTGCGCTCGCCGCTCTTCTGGGTGCTGTATCTGATGTTCGTGTTCGTCGCGGCGGGCGGCGTGATCGCGACCGCGCAGTTCGGGCCGATCGCGAAGGAGTACGGCTTCGCCAAGATGCCGGTGAATCTTCTCGGCGTGACGCTGCCGCTGCTCGCGATGACCCTGTCCATCGATAACCTGTGCAACGGCTTCACGCGCCCGCTGTGCGGTTTCATCTCGGACAAGATCGGCCGCGAGAACACGATGTTCATCATCTTCCTGGGCGAAGGCGTCGCGCTGCTCGGGCTGATGGAGTTCGGACACAATCCGTATCTCTTCATGCTGTTCGCGGCGATGACGTTCCTCTGCTGGGGCGAGATCTTCTCGATCTTTCCTGCGACCTGCGCCGATACCTTCGGCAGCAAATACGCCGCCGCCAACGCGGGCACGCTGTACACCGCGAAGGGCACGGCGTCGATGCTGGTGCCGCTTGCGTCGGTGCTCGCGTCGATCGGCTCCTGGAACGCGGTGTTCATCACGGCGGCCGTGACGTCGATCGCGGCGGGACTGTGCGCGAAGTTCGTCCTTGCGCCGATGCGCAAGCGCTGGATCGAAAACACGCTCGCGGAAACGTCGGCGGAATCGTCGATCAACGCGTCGTTCCAGACGGGCTGGGACGCCTCGCGCAATACGGTTCAGTAAGGCGTCGAGGCATGACGCGCGAACAATCTCCGCCGCTCAGCGTATCGCTGCATCAGCTGAGATTGTTCGTCACGCTCGCGCGGCATCGCAGTTTCACGCGCGCGGGCGACGAATTCGGCATCACGCAATCGGCAGTCAGCCGCAGCATCAGAGAACTCGAAGACGAAATCGCACTGCGGCTCTTCGATCGCACCACGCGCCAGGTCGCGCTCACCGACACCGGACGCAGGCTGCTCGCGCGCATCGCGCCGCTCGTCGAAGAACTGGAAGCGACGCTACGGCCGCGCGCGCAGGAGGGCGGCGAGCCGCGTGTCGTGAATCTCGCGAGCAGTTGCGGTCTCACGGCGAGCGTCGTGCCCGCCATGCTCGCGTCCTGTCACGAGCGCTTGCCGGATATCACGATCGTGATGATGGATCGGCCGCAGAACGCCGTGCTGCAACTCGTGCGCTCGGGCGAGGCGGAACTGGGCCTCGTCGCCGCGCCGGAGAATCTCGACGAGCTCGCCGCCGAACCGCTTTTCGCCGACGGCCTCGCGGCGGTCGTCGGTGTATCGCATCGGTTGAGCGGCGCGGCGCGCATCGACTGGCAGCAACTGCGCGGCACCCCGCTGCTTCTTCTCGATGACGATACCGGCAGCCTTCGCGCCATCGAAGCCGCGCTCGCGCTGCACGGCGTGACCGGCGCGGTGCGTCAGAAACTCACGCAGCCGGCGGCGGTCGCGCGCATGGCCGAAGCGGGGCTTGGCGTCGGCATTCTGCCGATGCACGCGCGCGCCGCATGCGACAGCGCGCAGACGCGCTTCATCCCGCTCGTGCCAAACGCGTCGCGCACGATCATGCTCGTGCGGCGCAAGAGCCGCGCATTGCGCGCGAGCGCGGCCAGTGTGTGGTCACACATCGTCGCGTCCTCGTCGCATACTCTCATCTCGGGTCAGGCTGTCGGCGCCTGACCGGCGCTTTCCCTTCTTCATCCGCACCCGCGGCGCCTCTTGCGCATGCGGGTTTCCGCTCGTTTGCGAGCGCACGATTCGCCTTGTTCTTGCTCAATACGGAATGTAGTATCTTGTATATCAGAAGGCTATAAGGCTACAACCCTCAGGAGACGAACCATGAAAATCTGCGTGTACGGCGCCGGCGCGATCGGCGGCTATATGGGTGCGCAACTGGCGCGCGCCGGTGCGGACGTCAGTTTCGTCGCCCGCGGACCGCATCTCGCGGCGATGCAGGCGAACGGCGTCAAGCTGCGGATCGATGGCGAGGAGCATGTCGTCAAGGTGCGCTGCACGAACAATCCCGCCGAACTCGGTCCGCAGGATTACGTGATCATCGCGCTCAAGGCGCATTCGATTCCTGGGGTCGTCGACCTGATTCCGCCGCTGCTCGGCCCGGAGACCGCGATCGTCACGGCCGTCAACGGACTGCCTTACTGGTACTTCTACAAGCACGGCGGCGAGCTGGAAGGCACGAAGTTGCAGAGCGTCGACCCCGGCGGGCGGCAATGGGACGTGTTCGGACCGGAACGCGCGATCGGCTGCGTGCTGCTGCCGGCGGCGGAGATCGCGGAGCCGGGCGTCATCGAGCATCACTACGGGAAGAAGTTTCCGATCGGCGAGCCGAGCGGTGAAATCACGCCGCGTCTTCAGGCGCTGCACGACATGATGGCCAAGGCGGACATGGAGGCGCCGATGCGCGACAACATCCGCGACGAAATCTGGCTGAAACTTTGGGGCAACCTGTGTTTCAACCCGATCAGCGCGCTGACCGGCGCGACGCTCGACGTATTGACGAGCGATCCCGGCACCCGCGCGCTCTCGAAGGCGATGATGCTGGAGGCGAAGGCCATCGGCGACAAGATCGGCGTGAACTTCCGCGTCGATGTGGAGCGGCGCATCAACGGCGCGGGCGCGGTCGGCGCGCACAAGACGTCGATGCTGATGGATTGCGAGGCCGGACGCCCGATGGAGATCGACCCGCTGATGACGGTCGTGCAGGAAATCGGCCGGCTGGTTCACGTAGGCACGCCGATGCTTGATGCGGTCCTCGCATTGATCAAACTGCGTGAGGGCGTGAACCAGGGCACGGCGAAGCCGCTGCCGCTCCCGCAATCGCAAAAAGCCGCCTAAACTGCAGACAAAGGCACCAACGTTGTTTCTGATATACAAGATGCAAAATATGTTGCATCGCTGTTGCGATGCAGCATATACTGAGGGCTCTTGAGTGATTTAACCGGAGCCTGAGATGAGCATCGCCCTGTTGGTTGTTGTCGGATTCGCGCTGGTTGCCGTGGGTATGGGTGTTACGTTTATGATTGCGTCGGCGGTGCCGCAGAACATGCTGCAGCGCGCACAGGATCACGGTCGATTCGCCGGTCTTGCGGCGGAGGACCAGAACGGCGGTTCGGGCAAGCGTGTCGACGCTGGCCGTCCGCACTTGGGAAATCAAGCCATCAATGCCATCTGATACTCAATCCGTAGACAGGCCGGAAGTTCGCCCCGACGTTCGTCCGTCAGGGCTCACACTTTCGCTGGAGCCGATCAATGCCACGGTTTCGCTGCGCGACCAGGCGTACGCGAAGCTGCGGCAGGCGATCGCCGAGGCGGACATCTACCGCTCGCGGGAAGAAATCCGTCTCGACGAGAAAGAGCTGACCGAGGCGCTCGGCGTCTCGCGCACCCCGATCCGCGAGGCCATGACGCTGCTCGAGCAGGAAGGGTTCCTGCGAACGGTGCCGCGCCGCGGCGTCTACATCTTGCGCAAGACCAAGCGCGAGATCGTCGAGATGATCCATATGTGGGCGGCGCTGGAAAGCATGGCGGCGCGGCTCGCGACGCAGCGCGCAACGGACGAGGAAATCGCCCACTTGCGCCACATGTTCGACAATTTCCGTGACTCGACGCCCGCCGAGCACATCGACGAGTATTCGGAAGCGAATATCGCTTTCCATTCTGCGATCGTGCGGCTGTCGAAGTCGGAAATCATCTTCGATACGATCAAGAACATCTTCGTGCATGTGCGCGCCATCCGTAAGATGACGATCTCGCAGAGCGACCGGGCGTCGCGCTCGATCGTCGATCACATGCGCATCATCGAGGCGCTGGAAAAGCGCGATACCGAGCTGGTCGAGCGGCTCGTGAAGCAGCACTCGCTGGATCTGGCGGCGTTCGTCGAGGCGAATTGCGACTTTCTGGATTGATGGCGGTTTGAGGTTCAATAATGAAAAAGGCTGCGCGGCGTTTGCCGCGCAGCCTTTTTTGCTTTCCGAATGACAGAACCGATAGTGCCAACGCTTGCCCGGGCGTCGTCGCAAGCAACGACGCGTCGACTGAACGATGAAACGGACGAACCACTAACGTATCGCGTGGACCATCGTTTCGCCGAGGGCGGCCGGCGAATCCGCGACGTGGATGCCCGCCGATTTCATCGCGTCGATCTTCGCGCTCGCCGTGCCCGATCCGCCCGAGATGATCGCGCCCGCGTGGCCCATGCGGCGTCCCGGCGGCGCCGTCGTCCCGGCGATGAAGCCGACCACCGGTTTTTTCGTCTTCGCCTCCTTCAGGAATTGCGCGGCTTCCTCTTCCGCCGATCCGCCGATCTCCCCGATCATGATGATGCCCTCGGTGGCGTCGTCTTCGAGAAAGAGCGCGAGGCAGTCGATGAAGTTCGTCCCGTTCACCGGATCGCCGCCGATGCCGATGCAGGTCGTCTGCCCGAGCCCCGCGGCGGTCGTCTGCGCGACGGCCTCATAAGTAAGCGTGCCCGAACGCGACACGACGCCGATCTTTCCCGGCCGATGAATATGCCCCGGCATGATGCCGATCTTGCATTGCCCCGGCGTGATGACGCCCGGGCAGTTCGGCCCGACGAGCCGGCTGTTCGAGCCGGCGAGCGCGCGCTTGACGCGCAGCATGTCGAGCACCGGAATGCCTTCTGTGATGCAGACGATGAACGGCACCTGCGCGTCGATGGCTTCGAGGATCGCGTCGGCGGCGAAGGGCGGCGGCACGTAGATGACGGATGCGTCGGCGCCGGTTTTCGCGACCGCATCGGCGACGGTGTCGAACACGGGCAGGTCCAGATGCGTCGTGCCGCCTTTGCCGGGCGTCACGCCGCCGACCATGCGCGTGCCGTACGCGATCGCCTGTTCCGAGTGAAACGTGCCTTGCGCGCCGGTGAAGCCCTGGCAGATGACTCTGGTGTTGCTGTCGATCAGAACGCTCATGTCGGCTTCCTCGTTAGTGTTGGGCAGCGGCGACGGCGCTGACGATCTTGTCGGCGGCATCGGCGAGGTTTTCGGCGGGGATGATCGTGAGACCGGACGTGCGCAGGATTTCGCGGCCGGCATCGACATTCGTTCCGGCGAGGCGCACGACGAGCGGCACGCGCAGGTCGACTTCGCGCGCCGCCGCGACCACGCCTTGCGCGATCACGTCGCAACGCATGATGCCGCCGAAGATGTTGACGAGGATTCCCTGCACCTTCGGGTCGCGCAGGATCAGCTTGAACGCGCTGGACACGCGTTCTTGCGTCGCGCCGCCGCCGACGTCGAGAAAGTTTGCCGGCTCGCCGCCATAGAGCTTGATGATGTCCATCGTGGCCATCGCGAGGCCGGCACCGTTCACCATGCAGCCGATGTTGCCGTCGAGCTTCACGTAGTTCAGCCCGTGTTTCGCCGCTTCGATTTCGGCGGGATCTTCCTCGTCTTCGTCGCGCAGCTTTTCGATGTCGGGATGGCGATAGAGCGCGTTGTCGTCGAAATTGATTTTGGCGTCGAGCGCCATCACGTCGCCGGAACCGGTCACGACGAGCGGATTCACTTCGACGATGGACGCGTCGAGATCGACGAACGCCTGATACAGCGCCGTGATGAACTTCGATGCCGCGCTGACCTGCTTGCCGCTCAGGCCGAGTCCGAATGCGATCTGGCGCGTGTGAAAGGGTTGAAGCCCGGTCGCCGGATCGATCGCGACCTTGAGGATCTTCTCGGGCGTGCGGTGCGCCACTTCCTCGATCTCCATGCCGCCTTCGGTCGACGCCATGATCGTGATGCGCGACGTGGCGCGATCGACCAGCATGCCGAGATACAGCTCGCGCGCGATATCGCAGCCTTCCTCGATATAGAGACGCTTCACTTCCTTGCCCGCCGGCCCGGTCTGCTTCGTCACGAGCACCGATGCGAGCATCTTCTGCGCGTTCTCGCGTACCTCGTCCACCGATTTCACGACGCGCACGCCGCCTTTGCCGTCCGGATCATTCGAAAAGCGTCCCGCGCCGCGGCCGCCCGCGTGAATCTGCGATTTCACGACCCAGACCGGCCCGCCGAGCGCGCTCGCCGCGTCGGCGGCTTCCTGCGCGGAAAAGGCGACGCGGCCCGCTGGAACCGCGACGCCGTACTTCCGCAGCAGCGTCTTCGCCTGATATTCGTGGATGTTCATTGCGTCTCCTGATGTCCTCTGATGGGAATGCGCGCGGCCACAAACGCGTATCCAAGGGCGCGCTGAAATACTGTATATCAGATTTCACGGCGGTCAAAACACTTTTATCGAGGCATGCGGTCCGGTGTTCAGCAACTTCTTAACGCGCATGGAAGGCATACAGCGATTGATGCACTGCAGCGTTGAGCACGTCGAAAAGCACGCCAAACCGGCCGCCACGACGATCTTGCAGTGCATCACAGGGTTTTCGCCGATCGGACTATAGTTGACTAATACTGTGTGTGGAATATTGTATATCACAGGAACCGGACGGCAGGACGACGTCACGGGAGCCCCGCACACCACCCCATCGAGGAGGAGACAACAATGTCCGAAGTCGTCAGCAGCCGCCCTGAAGTCGCTCCAGCCACCACCACCGCCGATGACACGCTGAAGCAGAAGACCCGCGGCGCAGGCGTCATTTCGGGCGGCCATCTGGTCGCCCGTGCTTTGAAGAACGAAGGCGTCGACACGATCTTCACGCTGTGCGGCGGCCACATCATCGATATCTATGACGGTTGCGTCGATGAAGGCATCCGCATCATCGACGTGCGCCACGAGCAGGTCGCCGCCCACGCCGCCGACGGCTACGCCCGTCAGACCGGCAAGCTCGGCTGCGTCGTGACGACCGCCGGACCGGGCTGCACCAACGCGGTGACGGGCGTCGCCACGGCGTTCCGCTCGGAAAGCCCGATCCTTCATATCGGCGGGCAGGGCGCCCTGACCCAGCACAAGATGGGTTCGCTGCAGGATCTGCCGCACGTCGACATGATGGCGCCGATCACCAAGTTCGCCGCCACCGTGCCGAGCACCGAGCGCGTCGCCGACATGGTGTCGATGGCCGCGCGCGAAGCCTTCAACGGCGCGCCCGGCCCGGCGTATCTCGAGATTCCGCGCGATGTGCTCGACCGTGAAATCGACGTGTCGAAGGCCGTGATTCCGCAGCCCGGCCGCTATCGCGCGTCGACGAAATCGGTCGGCGATCCGCAGTCGATCGAGCAGCTCGCGGATCTGCTCGTCAACTCCGAACGTCCCGCGATTCTCTTCGGCCAGCAAGTGTGGACGGCGCGCGGCCACGAAGAAGCGATCGCCTTGCTGCGCGGCCTCGACGTTCCAGGCTACTTCAACGGCGCGAGCCGGGGCCTGCTGCCGCCGGGCGACCCGCATCACTTCGACCGCACGCGCTCGCAGGCTTTCGCGAAGGCGGATCTGATCGTGATCGTCGGCACGCCGTTCGACTTCCGCATGGGCTACGGCAAGCGCATCAGCCGCGACCTGAAGCTCGTGCAGATCGACATGGATTACCGCACGGTCGGCAAGAACCGCGATATCGATCTCGGTCTCGTCGGCGATCCGGGCGCGATTCTCGGCGCAGTCCTGCAAGCGTCGACGGGACGCCTGAAGAACGACAAGCGTCAGGCGCGCCAGGCGTGGATGCGCGAGCTCGCCGCGCTTGAGGAAACCGCGACCGCCAAGCTGATGCCGCTCTTCACCTCCGATGCGAGCCCGATCCATCCGTACCGCGTCGCGCACGAAATCAACCAGTTCCTCTCCGACGACACGATCTATATCGGCGACGGCGGCGATGTCGTGACGATCTCCGCGCAGGCCGTTCGCCCGCGCCGCCCCGGCCAGTGGATGGACCCGGGCGCGCTCGGCTCGCTCGGCGTCGGCACGGGTTTCGCGATTGCGGCGGGCCTCGCCAACCCCGAGAAAGAAGTACTCTGTTACTACGGCGATGGCGCGTTCTCCATGACGTCCTTCGACATGGAAACCGCGAACCGCTTCGGTGTGCCGTATATCGCGGTGATCGGCAACAACTCCGCGATGAACCAGATCCGCTACGGCCAGCTCGCGAAATACGGCGAAGAGCGCGGCAATGTCGGCAATCTGCTTTCGGATGTGCCGTACGGCCGCTTCGCCGAAATGCTCGGCGGCTACGGCGAGGAAGTGCGCGAAGCCTCGAAGATCGCAGGCGCGCTGCAGCGGGCGCGCGAATCGGTGGCGAAGACGGGCAAAAGCGCGGTCATCAACATCTGGGTCGATCCGACTGTCTACGCGCCGGGCACGATGGCGCAGACGATGTACAAATAAATGTGAACCTATAAACGTCGAACGAAAGAGTTGGGAGACAAGCCATGACGGTGAACACATCTGGCAAGGCGCTGGACGGCGTGCGAATCCTGGATTTCACGCACGTTCAATCGGGGCCGACCTGCACGCAGCTGCTCGCGTGGTTCGGCGCGGACGTCATCAAGGTGGAACGCGCGGGCGCGGGCGACATCACGCGGGAGCAACTGCGCGACATCCCCGACGCCGACAGCCTCTACTTCACGATGCTCAATCACAACAAGCGCTCGATCACCATCGACACCAAGAATCCCGAAGGGAAGAAGGTGCTCGAGACGCTCGTGAAGAAATGCGACGTGCTCGTCGAGAACTTCGCGCCGGGCGCGCTCGATCGCATGGGCTTCACGTGGGAGCGCATCCAGGAACTGAATCCGCGGATGATCGTCGCGTCGGTGAAAGGCTTCGGACCCGGACCGTACGAGGACTGCAAGGTCTACGAAAACGTCGCGCAATGCGCAGGCGGCGCGGCCTCGACGACCGGTTTCGACGACGGCCCGCCGACGGTGACCGGCGCGCAGATCGGCGATTCCGGCACCGGTCTGCATCTCGCGCTCGGCATCGTCACGGCGCTCTATCAGCGCAACTCGACCGGACGCGGCCAGAAAGTGCTCGCCGCCATGCAGGACGGCGTGCTCAACCTCTGCCGCGTGAAGCTGCGCGACCAGCAACGGCTGGAACGCACCGGCGTAATGAAGGAGTATCCGCAATACCCGAACGGCACGTTCGGCGAAGCGGTGCCGCGCGCGGGCAACGCATCGGGCGGCGGCCAGCCCGGCTGGATCCTGAAGTGCAAGGGCTGGGAAACCGATCCGAACGCGTACATCTACTTCATCACGCAGGCGCCGGTATGGGGTGAAATCTGCAAGGTGATCGGCAAGGAGGAATGGATCGACCATCCGGACTACAAGACGCCGAACGCGCGGCTGCCGCATCTGAAGGACATCTTCGCGGAGATCGAGCGCTGGACGATGTCGAAGACCAAGTTCCAGGCGATGGAAATCCTCAACAAGCACGACATCCCGTGCGGCCCCATTCTCTCGATGAAGGAGATCGCCGAAGAACCGTCGCTGCGCAAGACCGGGACCGTGGTCGAAGTGGATCATCCGGTGCGCGGCAAATACCTCACGGTCGGCAATCCGATCAAATTGTCCGACAGCCCGACGGACGTCGTGCGCTCGCCGCTGCTCGGCGAGCACACGGACGAAGTCATGGCCGAGCTCGGCTACACGCCTGACCAGGTCGCCACGCTGAGAAGCCTCGGCGCGATCTGAGCGCATCCACGCAGTTGCTTTGCCTCCCGCCGCCTTCGAGAGAAGGCGGCGCGGACCCGGCACGCCCATATAAATCGGAGATACGCGACATGAACAGCACGGTTGTCCAGGAACGCAGCGAAGCAGCCAACTCATCCACGCACGCGGCGCCGGTCGTGCCGCTGCACGCACCCGACGCGAAGCGCCGCGTCGCCGAAGTATTCGATCGCGTGAAGGCCGAAGGCCGCACCTCGCTCACGGCGCCCGAAGGCAAGCTCGTCTGCGATGCATACGGCATCGCGGTGCCGCAGGAAGGCGTCGCGAAGTCTGCGGACGATGCCGCGAAGCTCGCGTCGTTCATCGGCTTTCCGGTGGTGCTGAAGATCGTATCGCCCGAAATCCTGCACAAGACCGAAGCGGGCGGCGTGCTGGTCGGCGTGAAGAACGAAGCCGACGTGCGGGCCGGCTTCGACACGATCATTTCGAATGCGAAGAAATACGACCCGAACGCGACGCTCGTCGGCGTCCAGGTCCAGCAGATGGTCGGCGCCGGGCAGGAAGTGATCATCGGCGCGGTGACCGATCCGTCGTTCGGCAAGCTGATCGCGTTCGGTCTCGGCGGCGTGCTCGTCGAAGTGCTGAAAGACGTGACCTTCCGCCTCGCGCCCGTGACGCGCGACGAAGCCGCATCGATGCTCGACGGCATCCAGGCCGCCGAAGTGCTGCGCGGCGTGCGCGGCTCGGAGCCGGTGAATCGCGAGGCGCTCATCACGCTGATCGAGCGCGTGTCGCGTCTCGTCGATGACTTCCCGCAAATTTCGGAGATGGACCTGAACCCGGTCTTCGCGAGCCCGAACGGAGCGGTGGCGGCGGACGTGCGCATCGTGATGGACTTCGAGCCGGCGGCGCCGCGCTACCGGCCGACGCAGGAGCAGATCGTCAAGCAGATGAACCGCATCATGAAGCCCGATGCGGTCGCGGTGATCGGCGCGTCGAACGAGGACGGGAAGATCGGCAATTCGGTGATGAAGAACCTCATCAACGGCGGCTATCAGGGCACGATCTATCCGATCCATCCGAAAGCCGACGAGATCATGGGCCGCAAGGCCTACAAGAGCGTGAAGGACGTGCCCGGCGTGATCGATGTGGCCGTTTTTGCGATTCCGGCGAAGTTCGTCGCGCAGGCGCTCGTCGAAGTGGGCGAGAAGCAGATTCCGGGCGCCGTGCTGATTCCTTCCGGCTTTGCCGAGACCGGCAATCACGAAGGCCAGGAGGAGATCGTCAGGATCGCGCGCCAGTACGACATCCGCATGATGGGCCCGAACATTTACGGCTTCTACTACACGCCGAAGAACCTGTGCGCGACGTTCTGCACGCCATATGACGTGAAAGGCAAGGCCGCGCTGTCGTCGCAATCGGGCGGCATCGGCATGGCGATCATCGGCTTTTCGCGCTCGGCGAAAATGGGCGTGTCGGCGATCGTGGGCCTCGGCAACAAGAGCGATGTCGATGAAGACGATCTGCTCACGTTCTTCGAACAGGACGACAACACCGAGATCATCGCGCAGCATTGCGAGGACCTGAAGGATGGACGTGCGTTCGCCGAGGCCGCGAAGCGCGTGTCGAAGAAGAAGCCGGTCGTGGTTCTGAAGGCGGGCCGCACGAGCCTCGGCGCGCGCGCGGCGAGCTCGCACACCGGCGCGCTCGCGGGCAACGACAAGATCTACGAAGACGTGTTCCAGCAATGCGGCGTGATCCGCGCGCGCTCCCTGCGCGATCTGCTTGAATTCGCGCGCGGCATTCCGAAGCTGCCGACGCCCAAGGGCGAGAACGTCGTCATCATCACGGGGGCGGGCGGCTCGGGCGTGCTCCTCTCGGATGCGTGCGTCGACAACAACCTGTCGCTGATGACGATGCCCGACGATCTCGACGCCGCGTTCCGCAAGTTCATCCCGCCGTTCGGCGCGGCCGGCAATCCCGTCGACATCACCGGAGGCGAGCCGCCGACGACGTACAAGAACACGATCCGCCTCGGGCTGGAAGACGATCGCATCCATTCGATCATCCTCGGCTACTGGCACACGATCATCACGCCGCCGATGGTCTTCGCGAAGCTCGTGATTGAAGTGAAGGAGGAGATGAAAGCGCTCGGCATCGAGAAGCCGATCGTCGCGTCGCTGGCGGGCGACGTGCAGGTCGAGGAAGCGGCGGAGTATCTTTACGAGCATGGCGTGCCTGCTTACGCCTACTCGACGGAACTGCCCGTCGCGGTGCTCGGCGCGAAATACAAGTGGGCGCGCGGCGCGGGTTTGATCTGATGTAAGGAGGAGGGGACGAGAGCGCGGGCCATGTACGCCCGCGCTCCTCACAAGGGAGGCAAACTTGACACACTGGATTCGTTTTCGCGATGCGGGCGGCAGCATCGGTTTCGGCACGCTCGATCAGCACTCGGGCCGCGTCGTGCAGCACGAAGGCGCGATGTTCGACCGCCCGCGCCCGACCGACATCTCCTTTGCCGCCGCCGACCTCGCGCTGCTCGCGCCGTGCCAGCCAAGCAAGGTCATCGCGCTGTGGAACAACTACTACGCGCTGTCGCAGAAGCTCGACAAGGCGCCGCCGCAGCATCCGCTCTTTCTCATCAAGCCGCCGATGTCGGTGATCGGGCCAAACGAGTCGATCCGCCGGCCGAAGAGCTATCACGGCAAGATCGCGTATGAGGGCGAACTGGGCATCGTGATCGGCAAGACGGTGAGCGGGGCGTCGGTCGAGGAGGCGCAGGCGGCGATCTTCGGCTTCACGTGCGTGAACGACGTCACCGCGATCGAGCTGTTGCAGGAAGATCCCAACTTCGCGCAGTGGTGCCGCTCGAAAGGCTTCGACACGTTCACCTGTCTCGGGCCCGCGATCGTCACGCCGGGCAACGGCTTCGACTGGCGCGCATCGAGCGTCGTCACGACGGTCGAAGGCGTCGAGCGCCAGAATTATCCTCTCGACGACATGATCTTCTCGCCCGCCGAGCAAGTGAGCATGTTGTCGCAAGACATGACGCTCGTGCCCGGCGATGTGATCGCGTGCGGCACGTCGATCGGCGTCGGCTCGATCAAGGACGGCGCGCGCGTGGATGTGTCGATCGCGGGCATCGGCACGCTGTCGAACGTGCTGGCCGCCTGAAGGAGCGACGCATGTCCGATGCTCTCGCCGGGGCGCTTTGCGTGCTCGCGGCGCTGTCGGCGGGTTCGTCGATGCGCATGGGCGCGGCGCGTTTGCGCGCGTGGGCGGTGGCCGGCGCGGTGATCGTCGCCGCTGCTTGCGCGAGCGGCGGGCCGGCTGCCATCGCGCCGCTGGCCGCGGCGCTCCTGCTTGCGGCTTTCGCGGGCTTGGCCGGATATCGATTCGACGGGGGCGCGTCCAGTGCATCGACGCACGCGTTGCTCGCCACGATCGCTTTCGTCGCATGGGTGCTGCCGGGCCTGAATGGCACGTGTGGGGTGTTGGCGGGCGGCGCGATTGCGGCGCTGGGTCATCTGATCTTTGCGCGGACGAAGCGCGAGAACCTGATCCTCCAGCCGCTGCATCTCGCCTGTGCCGGCGCGTGCGCGGCGCTCGCCTATGGGCTCGGCGCGCAACCGGGCGCGCTCGCCGTGGTGTCGGTCATTGCGATGGTCGCGCTCATCGGCGCGCATTTGTCGCTCGCGATGGGCGGCGCGGCGGGCGCACCTGCGGCGAGCCTGATGAGCGCAGCGGCCGCGGGCGGCCTCGCCCTTGCGGCGGCGATCGACGGCACGCATGGCGCGCTCGCCGTGGCGGCTGTCGGGATCGCGATCGGCTGCGCGCGGTCGGCGGCGCTCGTCGGCATCGTGCGCGAGGCACCATGAACGACAAGGCCGGCGCAGTGTCCCGCGCCGGCCCTGGTCTCGATGTGTCACGCGCACGGCAATCCGCGCATCAACGATCGCGGTTCCACAACGCGCCCAGCATGAAGCCCACCGCCGCGGCGATCAGCACGCCCTGAATCGGCTGATTCGCCACCGCGAGGCGCACGTTGTCGACAGTCTGCCCGTAGCTCTGCTGCAAGTTGCCGTACGCCTGCCGCACTTTGCCCTCGGCTTGCGTCGCTTCGTCGCCCGTCAGTGCGCCGACCGTGTCCTGCACCTTGCCGACGACTTTTTGCGCCACGCCTTCCACTTGATCCTGCACCATGGTGCCTCCCTTTGGTTGAGCGGTTTCTTCCTGAGTCCGGATTTGCCGGAACGCACCAGTGCAGCACGCCGCGTGCCTACGTCCGCTCACGCCGGCCCGATCAGGCTTTGGACGGTGTCGATCAGATCGTCGATCGAAAACGGCTTGCGGCGAAACTGCGCGTGCGGATGCTCGAGCGCCGGCGCATTGGCGGCCGCGCTCATCAGAATCACGGGCACGCGCGCGAGCCCGTCGCTTGCCGCCAGTTGCCTGACCAGCTCGACGCCGTCCATGTGCGGCATCATCCAGTCGGTAATGACGAGCGCGGGCGGATTCGAGCGCGCCGCGTCGAGCGCGATGCGCCCGTTGGACGCGGTCGAGACCTCGTAGCCCTCCATTTCGAGCACGAGCCGCCACGTGGTCAGAATGTCGAATTCATCGTCGACGACGAGGATCTTTTTCATGCGCGCGCGCCGGGGTCCGACACGGAGAGCGCGGGCGCGATCGACGGGTGTCCGGACAGCAGACCCGTCGGGCCGATGAAGCCTTCGCTCATATGCAGGCCGCGCGAGTCGATCGTGAGACGGCGAATCGCCGAATCGTGCGAGCCTTCGCGCTGCTTGACGATCGACACCATGCGATACAGCGCGGAATTCGCCTCCACATAGCGCATGAGCACGATGTTCTCCGTCATCGCGGACGCGCGCAGCGTCGTGGGCAGCCTCACCTCGCCGTAGAGCGGCATCTCCTCGGTGAGGATGGTGGTCACGCCCGCGTTGCGCAGGCGGTGCATGAGCGCGTTGAGAAAGAGCCCGAAGCGCTCGGTGCGGTTCGCGGACTGGAAAAATCCGTCGATACCGTCGACGACGAGCCGCGACGCATTCGCGTTTCTGACCGCGTTCATCAACTCGACGGCGAGCTCGTCGATCGCCAGTTCGACGGCCGGATGCCAGTGAATCACGAGGCGTCCGTCCTGGACGGCCGGCACGAGATCGATGCCGACCTCCTGCGCTTTCGCCAGCAGCCGTTCGGGCGACTCGTAGAGGCCGAAATAGACGCAGCGCTCGCCGCGCTCCACGCCGGCCTGCAGGAACTTGAGCGACACGAGCGTCTTGCCGACGCCCGACGGCCCGACGAGCGTGGTCGTCGAGCCGCGCACGACGCCGCCGCCGAGCATCTGGTCGAAATCGGGAAACGCGAAGCCGAGCCTGCTCTTGAAATCGGGCGGCCCTTGATCGTTCGCGGGCGACGCCTCGATGCGCGGAAACGTCTCGAGGCCGTGCTCGGTGATCTTGAAGAAGTGCTTGCCGAGCAGGTGATCGCGGGCGCGCAGCTTGTGGACCTCGATCTCGCGGGCGCGCCGCATGCCGGTGTTGTAGCGGTTCAGCTCGATGAGCCCGTCGACGAGCGTGTGCTCCGGATGCGGCTCGTTGCCCGACAGCGGCGCGAGGATCAGCGTCGTGCAGCGCGCGGCGCTCACGAATGCCGACAGTTCGTGGATGAACTGCGAAAGTTCGAGTTCCGTCGAGCTGAATTCGCGTGCACTGCGGAATCCGTCGATGACCATGAAGCGCGGCCGGCTCGTCTTGATGGTCGAGGCGATCAGCGCGAGAAAACCGGACAGGCCGTCGCGCATCAGTTCGTGATAGCCGGAGACGAAGAGCATCCGGTCGGAGATGGCGTCGGCGTTGTAGAACGAGAGTCCCTTCAGATGGGACAGAAGCTTGGTATGCGATTCGGCGATCAGGGTGATGTACAGCACCATGTCACCCTGCGCGACGCGATGAAAGCCGATTTGCGACGAGAGGATCGTCTTGCCCGCGCCCGCCATCCCTTCGATCAGATACAGGCCGCCTTCGACGAGGCCGCCGCCCAGAATCTCGTCCAGGCCCACGACGCCGGTCGTGACGTTGCCGTCGATGGGGCCGGACTGTCTGGTTCGATCGGTCGAGTGCTTGTCGTCTTGATTCATGGCATTTTCGTTTTTACTTGGCGATCCGGCATTTTTGCGATGGCGCATTATGGCCGAGTCTTGGCAAGCTGTGGCCGCCTGCCGTGCTGATGATCGCCGCCGCCCTGCCTTCCGTGGGCGGTGCCTTGTGTTTCCAGGGCGCTTTTTGCGCTTCCGCTATGGTCCTCGAACCATGCGCCGGCCGCGCGTGCGCGCACACATGAACGCCTGCGGCACGCATTTTTCACACCCGATCCCCGTGGCGGATGAGAAAGGCTGCCGCCGGGCAAGAAGTCTTTGAGAACTCTCTCATGGGCAGAAGGCGCGGCGACTGTTGAAATAACGAACCATGCAGTACACGGACGCCGTGTTTCCTCCGGCTGCTCCATTCCGGCGCTCGCGCGCCCTCATTGCCTTTTCCTTGCCATGCACCGTTCGCACCCGATCCCGGGCGCTCTCGCGCTCATTGCCAGCTTTTTCGCGCTTTTTGCCGCGGCCGCCGGGCCGGTTCACGCGGTCCAGCCTTTGCCCGACGCGGGCATTCTGTCGGCCGCGCCGTTCGACTTCCGCGCAGACCATGACATTTTCTCGCGCATGCCAGGCCTACCGGGCGATTCTCGCATTCTCAAACCGGTCGAAACCTTGCGCAGCGCGAGCGAGCCGCGATTGCAGCAAGACGGTTCCCGGCGCCAGCCGTCGATTTAAATCCGCGCGTTTCAAAGCGATTCAGGCGTCTGGAATCGGCGGCTTCACAGCGCCAATTCTTTTCGAGTGATGTGCTTTGCCGTTACGGAAGAATCGCAATGCAGCGCTGGGCTTATTACGTTGCGCTTCAGAAAAGAAAAATATGGCGCGTGACCAAAACACAAAATGACGGGCGCGCCGAACCCGTTTATTCCGATTTCGCTAAAACATCGATCACTCGCCGATGCGGGAATCAAGCGTATCAAGCTGCCGACAGGCAAATCTGCGCGCAGTGTGAGCGCGCCGAGCGGCTAGAAGCCGATCTCGATATTGCTCGCGCGCCGCAAAGCCAGGCGACGGCTTGTCAGCCGGAGCAGCAGAACGCGATCCGCGAATTGCGCACCGGACGGGCCGCCGCGCAGGCGCAGCTTCAACCGCGGCAGACCCGCGTGCAGGAACTGCAAACGCAGTCCGATGGCGATCTCCCCGCGCCGGTCAAATAGGCGCTTTGAAATACGCATGAGAGGCGTCTTCAATTTGGGAGTTGTCCGCTTAAGCCGCGCAAATCGTCGGGCTACAATCCCGCAGCTTTTGGAGTGCTCATCGAAAGTCGAGCGCATCCGAATGACCCATGAATCCGCCTGCCGCCTCTGGCATGAGCCCAGGCCTGGAAATGAGGCGCGCTTTCGGCGGCTTCGCGCTTTCAAATTGACTCGCATGTACACCAAATTGCTCACGAAAACCCTTGCCGTTAGTCTTATCGCCGCTGCTGCACTTGCGGGTTGCTCGTCCACCACGGGACCGGCGTTCAATATCAGCCAAATTCAGACGTCGGATGGTCAAAAGGCTTACCGCGCCGAATGCTACGGTGTTTTCGAGAACGGCAGCGCCTGTATGGCCGCCGCTCAGAAGATGTGCGGCAATCAACCGTTGAATGTGCTCCAGACGCTCGCCGGTACTCAGACGCCGAACGATCCCCGCAACGTGATCTTCAATTGCGCGACGCCGGTGCAGGCGGCGCCGGTTGCGCCCGTGACCAGCACGCCGGCGCCCGAGCCGCAGCCGGCTCCCGTCAAGGCAGCGGCCCCCGCGCCGCGCAAGATCTTGCTGGACGAGAAGACGAACTTCGCCTTCGATAGCGCCGTGCTAACGCCGAAGGCCAAGGGCATTCTGAATCAGCTCGTCGCCGAGTCACAGGGTGCGAACTTCGCCTCCGTGACGGTCGAGGGCTATACGGATTCGACCGGGCCGAATGCCTATAACGTCAGTCTGTCCCAGCGTCGCGCGCAGGCCGTGCTCACGTATCTGAAAGAACGCGGCCTGCATGCCGACAATTACTCGGTGAAGGGATTCGGTAAGGCGAACCCGATCGCGTCGAACGCTACGAGCGTCGGTCGTGCGGAGAATCGTCGCGTGGAAGTCACGCTCACGCCGTAAAACGGCGAAGTACGTCGCTCACGAAAAAGCCCGCGAACCATTTCGGTTCGCGGGCTTTCTTATCTTTGCGCCGAGGACGGCCGGTTCAGAAGAGCGCGAGTTGCTCGCGACCCGGGCCGCCCTCCAGCGTGAGCAAGTGACGCTTGCGTTCCACGCCGCCGGCGTAGCCGGTCAATTCTCCGTCGCCGCCGATCACGCGGTGACACGGCACGATGATCGCAATCGGATTGCGGCCGTTCGCGCCGCCGACCGCCCGCGATGCGCCCGCGGGCAAGCCCAGTCGGCGCGCGAGATCGCCGTAGGTCCATGCTTCGCCGAAAGGGATCTGCCGCAGTGCATCCCAGACCTGCCGCTGAAACGCTGTGCCGTTGAGCGTCAACGGGATCGAAAACGCCTTGCGCACGCCAGAGAAGTATTCGCCGATCTGCTCGCGCGCCTCGCCGATTACGCGCGATGCGGGCGGCGTCTCGGACAGCGTCGGCTCCGGCAACCCGGCGGGAAAGTGCTTCTGCCCGAGAAAGAAGAGCCCGGTCAAGCAGTCGTCTTCGGCGCGATACAGGATGTGCCCAAGCGGACTCGGGCCGACATGGCATTCGATCACTTCGATTTCTCCGCGCGGCTGTCTCCGATCGCCGCTTCAGATAAACGGGTTGTCAGCGGTGCCTGACGGCGCGGCCGGTTCGTCGGGCAACTTCGCGGGCAGCGAGGCCTCGCTCTGCAATGCTTCGATGATCGCACCGAGCGCCTTCTGAAGCGCGAGCGCGTTGGCAAGTCCCGCCTTGTCGCGGGCAATCGTCAGATCGCCGCTGATCGTCAGTCGCTTCACGCCGTTTTCGATGTTGATCGCGTCGCCCGCGATGTTCATCACGTCCGTATCGTTCGCAAATGGTTTAAACACCTCGCAACCCTCCAATTCGTTTGTCCTTCAGTCCGTCCGGTATGCCGGGAAACGCGAGACCGCTCATCGCTTCCAGCTCGCGCACGGTTTTCATCGTGTACGTGTCCGTCGGCGTATTTTCAACCACCACCGCGAACGCAATCTGCCGCTGTGGCAAATAGACCACCTTGTACAGTTGCGTCGGCACGAACACGCGCGATTCGCCGATCGTCTGCAACTGACGGCCGGAAAAGAGCGGGCCGGTGACGACGAACGCTTCGCCCGATTCCTCCGTCAGCCTGCGCACCGCTTCCTCGATGCGCGACCAGATGCGCCGGTTGTTCGAGGGATCCTGCGGCACGATGTTCGCAAGCGAAAACGATTCGGCCATGCCTTGCTTGCTCGCGCGATCGCCCGCGGGGCTCATATGGCCGCGGTCGTAACCGCTCTTCTTGTAATCGGAAAGCTGCGCGCTCTCACCGGGCGGCAAGCGCTTTTCGACGAAGAAGCGATTGGTGCGCGTGTTGTTCTTTGCCTGATCGACACTGTTGGCGGTCAGATGTTCCGCCGACCAGAGCGGTCCTTTGGTGATGCCGGAGTGAAGCAGCGCGAAGTCGGTGTAGCAGACTTCCTGCGTCTCCGCGCGCATCTTAGAATTGACGACGACCGGCGCGCGGCCGTTGGGACTGAACTGCGGGCAGTCGCTCGCGGATGCGCCGATACTGACGAATGCGAAGAGCGCGGCGGCGAATGCCTTGATACGGAATGACATGCTTGTAAAGATCCAGACGACGATCGGGGCCGCAAGTATAAGCGCTGCAGACAGGGCGCGGGGCGGGCAGCGCGTGGGCGCGTGAACTTTCAAGCGCGCTAGAATGCGTCGGCCGACGTCATCTCGAAATGGAAAAAATGAATCCAGTGCGTAGCAAGCCGTCCGTCCTTCGTTCTGTCGTGTTGTCGCTCGCGATGTCCTGCGCTTTTCACGCCCATGCCGAGGACACCGCGCCAGCAGCCGGCAATGACGGCCCCGCCTACGGCCCCGAGCTGCAAGGCTTCGACTATCCGTATCCGGTTGCGCAATTCGCGCTCACGTCGCAGCGCCAGGTCGTGCGCATGGCCTATATGGACGTGCATCCGCTGCATCCGAACGGTCGCACCGCGGTGCTTCTGCACGGGAAGAATTTCTGTTCGGCGACCTGGAAGCAGACTATCGAAACCTTGACCGATGCGGGTTATCGCGTCATCGCGCCGGATCAGATCGGCTTTTGCAAGTCGACCAAGCCCGCGCGTTATCAGTACAGCTTTCAGCAACTCGCGCGCAACACGCATGCGCTGCTGACGGCGCTCGGCGTATCGAAGGCGACGCTCATCGCGCATTCGACGGGCGGCATGCTCGCAGTGCGCTATGCGCTCATGTATCCGCGCGAGACGCAGCAGCTCGTGCTCGTCAATCCGATCGGACTCGAAGACTGGAAGGCGAAAGGCGTGCCGTCGATATCGATCGACGACTGGTACGCGCGCGAGCTCAAAACGAGCGCCGATGGCATCCGCCGTTACGAGACGAACACGTACTATTCAGGGCAATGGCGCGCCGATTACGAACCGTGGGTGCAGATGCTCGCGGGCATGTATCGCGGGCCGGGCAAGGACATCGTCGCGTGGAACTCGGCGCTGCTCTACGACATGATCTACACGCAGCCGGTCGTCTACGAATTCGATCAGTTGAAGACGCCGACGCTGTTGCTCATCGGCGACAAGGACAACACGGCGATCGGCAAGGATCTCGCGCCGCCGGAAATCCGCCCGACGCTCGGCCGCTATCCGGATCTTGCGAAGCTGGCGAAGGAGCGCATCGAGGGCGCGAAACTCGTCGAGTTTCCCGAGCTGGGCCACGCGCCGCAGATGCAGGATCCGGCGACGTTCCACAAGGCGCTGCTGGATGGCCTCGCCGCACTTAAGCCGAATTCGCAGTAGTTCAGCTTCGATCGGGCGCGCACGACACGCGCTCGATCGCAGGCACCTGCACCGCCAGCGTGATGCCGCGCGCCACCATGAAAAGGGTGAGCGCAAGCCACAACCCGTGATTGCCGAGCGATCCCGCGAGCGCCCAGGCGGCGAGCAGAAACACCGTGAGCGAGACTGCCATCGCTTTCATGAGTTCGTGCGTGCGCGTTGCGCCGATGAACACGCCGTCGAGCTGAAAGCCCGCTACGGATGCGAGCGGCAGAACCGACGCCCACGGCAGATAGCGCGCCGCCGCCGCGTGCACGACGGCCTGATCGGTCAGCTTGCCGATGATCCATTCGCCGCTTATCCAGTAGACGATGGAAAAGCCCGCCGCGCCGATCGCGGACCAGAGCATCGTGATCTTCACCGCCTGCCGGAACGCGTGACGGTCGCGCGCGCCGGCCGCCGCGCCGACGAGCGCCTCGGCCGCGTGCGCGAAACCGTCGAGTCCGAAGGACATGAAGGTCTGGAAGTTCAGCAGGACGGCGTTGGCGGCGAGGATCGCATCGCCCTCGCGCGCGCCGAGATGCGCGAACCAGGCATACGAGCCGAGCAGACAGATCGTGCGGATGAAGATGTCGCAGTTGAGCGCAACCAGCCGCCTGAGCGCGTGCCCGTCGAAGAGTGAACGGGGCGCGAGCGGCGCGAGATCGCGCGGACGCAAATGCCAGAGAATCGCGACGCCGAGCGAGAAGCCGCAGAAATCCGCGAAGGCGGTCGCCGCGCCGATGCCCGCGATGCCCCAGTCGAAGCGATACACGAACAGCAGCACCGCGACGATGTTCACCAGATTGATGAAGATCTGCGTGACGAGCGCGAGCCGCACGCGCTGGCAGCCGAGCAAATACCCGAGCACGACATAGTTGCCGAGCGCGAACGGCGCGGCCCAGATGCGCGCATGACAATACGCGCGCGCGGTGTCCTGGACGGCCGCGCTGCCGCCCAGCGCGACGAGTCCGTAGCGGATGATCGGCATCTGTAGCGCGAGCACCGCCACGCCGATCGCGAGCGCGAGCAGCAGGGCGCGCAGCACGCTCGCGCGCAAGGCGTCGTCGTCGTGTGCACCGAACGCCTGCGCGACGAGCCCCGTCGTGCCCATGCGCAGAAAGCCGAAGCCCCAGAACACGAAGCTGAACACGAGCCCGCCGAGCGCGACGCCGCCGAGATACTGCGGTCCGTCGAAATGCCCGGCGACGGCCGTATCGACCGCGCCGAGAATCGGTTGCGTCAAATTGGCGAGGACGATCGGAAACGCGAGCATCAACACGCGCTTGTGCCAGTGCACGGGCAGCGCGGTGGTTCCGGGCGAATCGTTTTGCGGAGTCGTCTGCAAGGTGTTCGGGCTGGCGGTTCGTAACAAGGGCGTCATTGTCCGGAGCGGACGCGGACCACGCAACTTCACGCCAGCGCCGATAATGCGCGTCATGAGAACATTCGCGCTCTATGTCGTCACGGCCATTGCCGAGATCGCCGGTTGTTATTTTCCGTATCGATGGCTCAGGGAGGGCGGCTCGCCGTGGCTCGCCGTGCCCGGCGCGCTGTCGCTCGCGCTGTTCGCGTGGCTGCTCACGCTGCACGACACCGCGGCGGGGCGCATCTATGCGGCCTACGGCGGCGTGTATATCGGCGTGGCGATCGCGTGGCTATGGGCCGTCGAGCGCATCCGGCCGACGGCGTGGGATGTCGCGGGCGGGGCGATCGCACTCATCGGCATGGGCGTGATCGCGTTCCAGCCGCGCGTCTGACGCGGATCAGGCCTCCAGCGCCAGCAGCGCGAATGTCGCGAGCCAGTGCTCGCCCATGTAATCGCCCGCCACATGCGCAATGCCCGCCGCCAGATGTTCGCTCGCGGCCGCATCGAGCACCGCGATGCGCGCGTCGCCCGCAGGCAATGCCCGCGCGATCGTGCGCTGGCACCACGCGCGGGAAAGGTTCAGCCCGTCGAGGTGCGCGAGCTTGCCGTCGCTGCGATCGGTGACGGTGGCGGGCGCGAAGAGCGTCGCCGGTTCGCGTGCGGCAATGCGCGGCAGAAACCGGTCGAACCAGCCGACGAAACGCTCGTCCGGCAGCACATGGCGCATCAGCACGGCTTCCATCAGCGAAGGCGACAGGAATTCGTCGCCCGCCGGCTCCCACGCCTGACAGCTTTCGTCCTTCTCGAACCAGCGCAAGGCCGTCTCGCTGAGCAGGCGTTCGAAGCCCGCGTCGTGCGTGGCGCGCGCGTAGCCGATCGAGAGCGTCAGCGCGAACGCCATGTTGAAGTGCGTGCCGACCCGAAGCGGATACGTCGACTTCGGCAGAAAGTCTTCGAAGCGGGCGACGAACGCATCGGCGAGCGGGGCAAGCGTGCGGGCCCAGCGCGCGCCGTCCTCGGACTGCATCGAGCGGAGCTGCGCTGCGAGCGCGAGCAGCCACGCCCAGCCGTAGGGCCGCTCGAAGCCGCGCGCTGCGGGACGCTGCAGATACGCGACTTCGGCGGCGACGTTGGCATCGGTGAAATGCGCGTCGATCACCGCACGGATGCGCGGCGCCTCCGGCAACGCGGGAAAGCGGTCGTACAGCCGCGCGATCAGCCAGTAGCCGTGAACGCACGAATGCCAATCGAAGCTGCCGTAGAAGATCGGATGCAGCGCGCGCGGGCTTTGAACATCGGCGTCGCCCGCCATGACATGGTCGAGCTTGTTCGGATACTCGCGCGTCAGATGGCCGAGCGCGACCTGGGCGAACTTCGACGCAAGCGCGGCGTCGAGGGTAATCGGTTGATGCGGGTTCATGCGGTCCTCGTCGATGCGAATCGTGATCCCGAGACTTTATCGATAATTAGTTGGCGAAATCTTCGATCAGGGTAATCACCTAGGATGAATGGCCGAGGCATCGGCGGAACGCATCCAAAGCGCCGCATAAACCCGCCGCAAGGGCGGCGAATGCTTTTACGGCAAGCCTGAGCGAGCGACGGACGCCATTGCGCGGCGCGGCGCGACCGCGCGACTGCGCGAATTTTCTGACGCCATCCGGCCGTCTTTCGCGCGCCACGAACGCGCGCTTTCGTCCGAACCGTCGTATAAACTTGCGCCCGAACGCCGCCAAGAGCGTCCGGACCGGGGGACACGAGCCCCGGCACACGCCATCCAGACAGTGACCAAGAGATCAGAAAGAACATGACCGACCTTCCCGCTTATACCGCAGAGGACACCCGGCGCCGCGTTTTCGCAATCGTCGGCGCCTCGTCGGGCAACCTCGTCGAGTGGTTCGACTTTTACATCTACTCGTTCCTCGCGCTGTACTTCTCGGCGGCGTTCTTCCCGGGCGGCAACCCGACGGTCCAGTTGCTGAACACCGCGGGCGTGTTCGCGGCGGGCTTCCTGATGCGTCCGATCGGCGGCTGGCTTTTCGGCCGCATCGCCGACAAGCACGGTCGCCGCAACGCGATGATGATCTCCGTGCTGATGATGTGCGGCGGCTCGCTCGTCATCACCTTTCTGCCGACTTACGCGTCGATCGGCGCGTGGGCGCCGTTCCTGCTCCTGATCGCGCGCCTGTTCCAGGGTTTGTCCGTGGGCGGCGAATACGGCACGAGCGCGACCTACATGAGTGAAGTGGCGCTGCGCGGCCGGCGCGGTTTCTTCGCGTCGTTCCAGTACGTGACGCTGATCGGCGGGCAGCTTGCCGCGCTCCTCGTGCTGGTGGTGCTGCAACAGTTCCTGTCGACGGAAGAGCTGAAGGCGTGGGGCTGGCGCATTCCGTTCTTCATCGGCGCGTGCGCGGCGCTGGTTTCGCTCTACCTGCGACGCTCGCTCGACGAAACCTCGACCGCCGAAACGCGTCATCGCAAGGAGGCCGGCACGCTCGCGGGTCTCATGCAGCACAAGGCCGCTTTCATGACCGTCGTGGGCTTCACGGCGGGCGGCTCGCTCATTTTCTACACGTTCACGACCTACATGCAGAAGTACCTGGTCAACACGGCGGGCATGCACGCGAAAACCGCCAGCAACGTGATGACCGCCGCGCTGTTCGTCTATATGCTGCTGCAGCCCGCGTTCGGCGCGCTGTCGGATCGCATCGGCCGTCGCGCATCGATGCTCTGGTTCGGCGCGCTCGCGACCATCGGCACGGTGCCGTTGCTGCACGCGCTCTCGACGGTGGCGAGCCCGGTCATGGCGTTCGTGCTGGTCGTGATCGCGCTTGCGATCGTCAGCTTCTATACGTCGATCAGCGGTCTCATCAAGGCGGAAATGTTTCCGCCGGAAGTGCGCGCGCTGGGCGTCGGGCTGTCCTATGCGGTTGCCAACGCGGTGTTCGGCGGCTCGGCGGAATATGTCGCGCTGTGGCTCAAGTCGGCGGGCAGCGAATCGACGTTCTTCTGGTACGTCACGGTGATGTGCGCGATTTCGCTCATCGTCTCCTGGCGCATGCTCGATCCGAGCAAGGAAGGATATCTGCGCAACGAACCGTAAGCTTTCGGGCGGCGCGCGCGGCGGCAATGCAGCGTCGTGTCGCATGCGTGGCATCGAGCGGCGCGCGGTTATCCGCCACGCTTGCCGACGACGGTAGTATGGTGTTTTATGCGGTATGTGGACGGCGCACCGGTCGCGGTGCGCAGCGATATTCGGGAACCGGATATGCATGCGCGCGGATCTGGTGCGCGCAACGCCGATGCGCCCAATCGGACGCGTCGGTCTGCCTGGAGCCTGTTCATGGAAGATTTCGACGAAACGCTGTTCCTTGTCTGGCGAGCCAATATGAACGTGCTGGTCGGCTCGCCGGGAGGCGCTGCGCGCCTCGCGCGCATGATGAGCTTCTCGCCGACGTTCATGAAGCTGATCGTCGCCGGTCAGCGCGATTTCAACGAGGAGTTCGTGCGCGGTATCGAGCTCGTGACTGGCCTGCCGCCGCACTGGATGGACGAGCGCCGCACGCTGGAAGACGTGCCGCCGGACGTCCTGCGCGCGATCGACGAGGAAACGCCGATGGCCGTGTTTCGCGGCACGGCCCATCCCGCGCCGAAGCGCTCCGTGCTGCGCGGCCCGGAACCGCTGCTTTCCCAGACCGAGGCGACGCGCCGCGTCGCCGATCTCGCCCAGCAACAGGCCGAGATGAACCGTCGCGATCTGCTTTTTCGCAAGAATCGCGAACTGCTTTCACAGGATTTGCGCCGCCTGGAGCGCCAGCTCGGCCTGCTTCAGGTCGAAGGGATGCAGCCGAAGGTCGACGAACTCATCGCGTCGGATCGCATGAGCGAGGCGGCGAAGGCCGACCTGACCGGACGTCTCGAACAGATCGACAAGCACGTGAAGCTCTTACATCAGCATGTCGAGAAGCTCGTTGTGCTTCTTTCGAGCCCGGACGAGCCCGAGGGGGGCGAATAACTATTTCTTCCTGCCGTCCCTCGGGGTGTCCGGCTCGGGGTGCACGGCGATCGGGTCGCTCGCGGGAAAGGTTTCTTCCAGCGCTTCGTCGAGCAAGTCCTCTTCGTTATCCGGCTTCGGCTGGTCCTGTTTCGAACGTTCATCCCGGCTGACTTTCTTCATGGTGCGCTCCGTGATGCGAAGTGATCGTCGATCCAATATAGCAGCCCCGATGCGCCCTCGCAGTCAGCCTTCGCGGCGGTAATCCGCGGGGCGCACGCCCGTCCACTTCCTGAACGCGCGCCGGAACGCGCTCGGTTCCGCGAAACCGAGCGCATCGGCGATTTGCGGAATCGTCTCCTGCGTGTGCGCGAGGCGCGCGATCGCGAGGTCGCGTCTCAATGCGTCCTTGATCGCCTGATAGGTGAGGCCTTCCTGCTTCAGGCGGCGCCGCAGCGTCGCTTCGGCCATGTGGAGCGCCGCCGCGATGCTCTCGGCTTCGGGCCAGTCCGTCGGCGCGGTTTGCTTCAGGCGCGTCCTGACGCGCGCCGCGAGCGAATCCGGATTGCGATATTTCACGATGAAATTCGCCGGCGCGTCGCGCAGGAAGCGCTTGAGCGTGGCGGGCGTCTGCACGACCGGCAGCGCCGCGCATTCGGCCGACAGATCGACGAACGAGCGCGTCTCGCCGAAACGCAGATCGTTGCAGAGCATCAGCCGGTATTCGTCGCTGTCGGCGGGTTCGGCGCAGCGCATCTGCGCCGCCAGCACCGGAATGCGCCGCCCGACCAGCCAGCACAGCAGCCCGTACACGAGGATGAAACCCGTCGCGTAGGCGAACATCGTCTTGGGCGCGCCGGTGTCCTCGAGCCAGATGCGCACCCGCCTTTCGTCGATGTCGACCTCGAACCTCAGCTCATCCAGCACGATGCGCATGAAGTTCGAGATGCGTGCGAGCGCGTGCGCGCCGTCGCGCGAGGACAGCGCCGCGTGGCACAGCAGCACGAAGCTGCCGCGCCGCATCGGATGCGCATCCTGGCCGAAGAACTCGTCGTCGAGCGCGTCGGCGGTGGCGTTCCACAGCTTGCCGTACTGTACCGGCGACACGCGCGCGCGCGGTGATTCGAGCGTCGCCGGCGCGATGCCCGCGGCGGCCAGCAATTGCTCGCGCGCGACGCCGCGCGCCTCGGCGCATCGCAACGCCGCTTCGACGAGACTCGGCGAAATCGAATCGCGCTCGATCTTCTTTTTGGGACTTGGGGTTCTCACTAGGTGGCCAAAGCGCTCAGTTAGCGTGATCGTTTTGGGCATCGGCTAAGGTCCGGCGATTGCCTAGACTCGTGCTCAGACGGCCCATCCGCCCTTCATCGACCGACCCGGCGGCGGCCAGAAAGTGTATCCGATCGATCCAGCCCGCCGCGCCGGCCCAGCCCCATTCACCGAAAGACGAAACATGATCGACGCATTTCTCACCGAAGAGCAGCGCATGATCCGCGACGCCGCTCGCCAGTTCGCAACCGAAGTGCTCGCGCCGAATGCGGGGCAGTGGGACAAGGACGGCGCCATTCCCGATGCCGTCGTGCGGCAACTGGGCGAGCTCGGCCTGCTCGGCATGATCGTGCCCGCGGAGCTCGGCGGCACCTTCAGCGACTACACCGCCTACGCACTCGCGATGGAAGAGGTCGCCGCCGGCTGCGCATCCTGCGCCACGATGATGAGCGTGCACAACTCCGTCGGCTGCGGTCCGATTCTCGCCTACGGCACCGACGCACAAAAGGCCGAATGGCTGCCGAAGCTGGCGAGCGGCGAGATCATCGGGGCGTTTTGCCTGACGGAGCCGCAGGCCGGCTCGGAGGCGAACAATCTGCGCGTGCGCGCCCTCGAGAAAGACGGCAAGTGGGTCATCTCCGGAAGCAAGCAGTTCGTGACGAACGGCAAGCGCGCGGGCGTGGCGATCGTCTTCGCCGTCACCGATCCCGATCAGGGCAAGCGCGGCATCTCGGCGTTCATCGTGCCCACGAACACGCCAGGCTTCAACGTCGGCGCGCCGGAGCACAAGCTCGGCATCCGCGCGTCCGATACCTGTCCGATCACCTTCGACGATTGCGCGATTCCCGCGGCCAACCTGCTCGGCAAGCGCGGCGAGGGCCTGAAGATCGCGTTGTCGAATCTGGAGGGCGGACGCATCGGCATCGCGGCGCAGGCGCTTGGCATCGCGCGCGCGGCTTTCGATGCGTCGCGCGCCTACGCGAAAGAGCGCGTGCAGTTCGGCAAGCCGATCCACGAGCATCAGTCGGTCGCGAACATGCTCGCCGACATGCAGACGCAGATCAACGCCGCGCGCCTCCTGATCCATCACGCGGCGCGCATGCGCACGGAAGGCGTTCCGTGCCTGTCGGAGGCATCGCAGGCGAAGCTGTATGCGTCGGAGATGGCCGAGCGCGTGTGTTCCGATGCGATTCAGATCCACGGCGGATACGGCTATCTGCAGGATTATCCGGTGGAGCGTCATTATCGCGATGCGCGCATCACGCAGATCTACGAAGGCACGAGCGAAGTGCAGCGGATGGTGATCGCACGCAACGTTTGACTCGCGCTTAAAAAAACAGCCTTGCATCGGACCGGAGACGCAATGAACGACGCCCACGCTTTCATCGAAGCACGAGACTTTCTGTTTGCTCATCGCACCGATTACGACACCGCGTATCGCGACTTCAGATGGCCGTCGCTCGATCGCTTCAACTGGGCGCTCGACTATTTCGACCCGATGGCGCGCGGCAACGATGCGCCCGCGCTGCATATCGTCGACGAAAGCGGCGGCGAGACGCGTCTTTCGTTCGCGCAGATGAGCGAGCGTTCGGCGCGCGTCGCGAATCATTTGCGCGGCCTGAACGTGAAGCGCGGCGAACGCATCCTGCTGATGCTGCCGAACCGCGTCGAGCTATGGGACACGATGCTCGCCGCGATGAAGCTCGGCGCTATCGTCCTGCCGGCGACCACGCAGCTCGCGCCGGCCGATTTGCGCGACCGCATCGCGCTCGGCGGCGTGCAGCACGTGATCGTCGATGCGGCGGAAACACCGAAGTTCCATGACATCGGCGTGCCCGGATTGCGCATCGCCGTGGGCGGCGCGAAAGAGGGCTGGCTTGCGTTTGAGACCGCTTACGATGCATCGCCGGAATTTGTTTCGGATGCCGTAACGAACGCGAACGATCCCTATCTGCTGTATTTCACGTCGGGCACGACGTCGAAGCCGAAGCTCGTCGCGCATACGCATCAGAGCTATCCGGTCGGCCATCTGTCGACGATGTACTGGATCGGCCTGCAGCCCGGCGACGTGCACTGGAACATCAGCTCGCCCGGCTGGGCGAAGCATGCGTGGAGTTGCTTCTTCGCGCCCTGGAATGCGCAGGCGTGCGTGTTCATCTACAACTTCAGCCGTTTCGATGCCGCCCGCGCGCTCGATGTGCTCGTCCGATACGAAGTGACGACGCTCTGCGCCCCGCCGACCGTGTGGCGCATGCTCGTGCAGGAACCGCTTGCATCGTACGAAGTGAAGCTGCGCGAGATCGTCGGCGCGGGCGAGCCGCTCAATCCCGAAGTCGTCGAGCGCGTGCAGGCGGCCTGGGGCGTGCCGATCCGCGACGGCTACGGCCAGACCGAAACCACCGCGCAGATCGCGAACACGCCGGGCCAGCGGCTCGTGCCGGGCTCGATGGGCCGTCCGCTGCCGGGGTATCGCGTGGCGCTGCTCGACCCGGACGGCCATCCGGCGGAGGAAGGCGAGATCGCGCTCGTGCTCGATCCGCCGCCGCTCGGCCTGATGACCGGTTACGCGGACAATCCGAAAGCCACCGGGAACGCGATGCGCGGCGGCTTCTATCGAACGTCGGATGTCGCGGCGCGCGGCGCGGATGGCTACTTCGTCTATGTCGGCCGCGCGGACGACGTGTTCAAGTCGTCGGATTACCGGTTGAGCCCGTTCGAACTGGAAAGCGTGCTGATCGAGCACGAGGCGATCGCGGAAGCGGCCGTCGTGCCGAGTCCCGATCCGCTGCGGCTGTCGGTGCCGAAGGCGTTCGTCACGCTGCGGCACGGCTATTCCATCGGGCCGGAGCTGGCCAAGAGCGTGTTCGCGTTCTCGCGCGAGCGGCTCGCACCCTACAAGCGCATCCGGCGTCTGGAATTCGCGGAATTGCCGAAGACGATTTCCGGCAAGATCCGCCGCGTCGATCTGCGCAGGCAGGAGATCGCGCGCACGCAGGATGGCGCGCGCGGCGAGTTCGAGTTCTGGGAAGAGGACTTTCCGGAACTGCGTCAGACCAGCAAAGCCGACTAAAGGAATCCCACGATGATCGAAGTCACGCGCGACGGTCCGACCGTCACGATTCGTCTCGCCCGCCCGCCGGCCAACGCATTCACGGCCGATGGTCTCGCGACGCTGCAGGAAACCGTCGACGGCCTCAACCGCGATGCCCACGTGCGCGCGATCGTCGTGACCGGCACGGGCCCGAAGTTCTTCAGCGCGGGCGCTGACCTCAATCAGTTCGCCGATGGCGACAAGGCTCACGCGCGCGTCGCCGCGCAGCGCTTCGGCGCGGCATTCGAGGCGTTGCAGAACGCGCGCGCGGTGACCATCGCCGCGATCAACGGCTACGCGATGGGCGGCGGGCTCGAATGCGCGCTTGCCTGCGATCTCCGCATCGCCGAGGAACATGCGCAGATGGCGCTGCCCGAAGCGTCGGTCGGACTGCTGCCGTGCGGAAGCGGCACGCAGACGCTGCCGTGGCTCGTCGGCGAAGGCTGGGCGAAGCGCATCATCCTGACGGGCGAGCGTGTGGATGCGCAGACCGCACTGCGCATCGGTCTCGTCGAGGACGTGGTCGCGAGCGGCGGCGCATACGAAGCCGCGCTGAAGATCGCGGCCCGCGTCGCGTCGATGAGCCCGGACGCCGTCGCGTACTCGAAGCCGCTGATTCACGCCGCGCGCGAAGGCATACCGCGCCGCGCTGCATTGGCGCTGGAACGCGAGCGCTTCGTCGATCTTTTCGACGGCGCGAATCAGCGCGAAGGGGTGGCCGCGTTTCTCGAAAAGCGCAAGCCGCAGTGGGGCGCGTCATGAGCACGCAGGGACTGTTGCATGACGCGCCGGAAGTCGGCTTCGAGATCGTCAATCGCGTGGCGATCGTCACGCTTGACCGGCCGCACGCGTTGAACGCGCTGTCGCACGACATGATCGCGCGCCTCACCGAACGCTTCGCGCAGTGCGCGGGGGACGCGTCGATCGCAGCGGTCGTGCTGCGCGGCGCGGGCGACAAGGCGTTCTGCGCGGGCGGCGACGTGCGCAAGCTCTATCACGCGGCGCGCAGCGATCCGCATCACGACACGCCGTGGCTGAAATTCTTCATCGACGAATATCGGCTCGATTTCACGGTGCATCGTTTTGCGAAGCCCGTGATCGCGCTGATGGACGGCATCGTGATGGGCGGCGGCATGGGGCTCGCGCAAGGCGCGGCGCTGCGCATCGCGACCGAGCGCACGCGCATGGCGATGCCCGAGACGCGCATCGGCCTGTTGCCCGATGTCGGCGCGACGCACTTTCTGCGCGTGCTGCCGCGCGATCTCGCGCTCTACGTCGGCCTGACGGGCGCGCGTCTATCGGGCGCCGATGCGAAGCGCGTCGGGCTCGCCGACGAATGCGTGCCATCGACATGGCTGCGCGGCTTCGTCGAGCGCCTCGACAACATGCGCTGGGACGATACGCAGGACGCAATGACGCAATTGAAGCGCGTGTTCGTGCCGGCCGCGAACATCGAACGTCACGCGCCGCTCGACGATATCCGCGTGCACATCAGGCGCCATTTCACCGCGTGCGCGACGGGCGGCGTGGAGCGCATCGTCGCGTCGCTGGCGATGGATGAATCGGACTGGGCGCGCACGACGCTCGCCACGCTCGAAAGCCATTCGCCGACGATGCTCGAGGTGACGTATCACGCGCTCATGCGCGGCCGTCAGATGACGCTTGCGGATTGCTTTCGCATGGAGTTGGGGGTCGTGTACCGCGCAATCGACGACGGCGATTTCATCGAAGGCGTGCGCGCGCTCATCATCGACAAGGACGAGCGGCCGCGTTTCGCGCCGACGACACTCGCGCAGGTGCGAGCGGAGCGTGTGCAGCACTTTCTCTCATCGCCGTGGCGCAGGGACATGCATCCGCTCGCGGACCTGGGCGCGTGATCGTCTGAGGGAAATCGCAAGCAAATGTATCTGCGGCGAACCGGCGAAATGACCGGTGGTCGAACGGGGCTTATCGACCATCGGACAATTCAAGAGGGGAACCGACCATGTCGAACCGTACGTCACGGATCGCAGTCTTGTCGGCCGGCATCGCATTCGCGTTGATCGCGCCGGCCGCATCGTATGCACAACTCAATCTCCAGCAGTTCGGCTTCGGCAGCGGCAAGGCCGATGTGGCGGCAGGCGCGAACGGCGCGACGCAGCCCTCCGCGTTGAACTCGCTCGTGCAGGGCTATCTCGGCGCGAACCAGCAAGTGCTCTCGGGACAATCGACTCTCGCATCGGCGATGGGCATGTCGAGCGTCGCGAGTCAGGCGCAATCGGCGGCGGGCTTGTTATCGGGGGCATCGGGCGGAAGCGGCGTGCCGAGCACGAGCGTGCTGTCGCAACTCGGCGGCACGCAGCAGAGCGTGTCGCAATCGCTGATGCAGGCGTTCACGAGCGGCTCCACGCCGCCGCCGACGGCTGCGAGCAAGCAAAGCTTCAGCGACGGTCTCGCCTCGCTCGGGCAGGGCGTGAAGCAGTACGCCGGCCTGCAATCGGATCTCGGCTCGGTGACGAATTCGATGAACATGTCGTCGCTGTTGCAGGCCGGCTCGAATCCGGCGACCGCGCAGGCTGCGAGCTATATCGCGCAATCCGCGCCCGGACAGTTGCAGTCGCTGGTGCAGACGCTCTCGCAAGCGGTGCAGTACGCGAAGACCAACGGCATTTCGGTACCGTCCGTCGCTTCAGCGGCATTGAGCGGCGTGAAGTGATGCGTGCGTGACGTGTGCGGCGCGGTAATCATCCGCGATCCGCGCCAAAGGGAAGCGGCGGGCTCAGGGACGGGCCACGCCGCTTTTTATTGATCCCGCACGATCTCAGTGACTGGCCGCCTGGCGCATCACGAGACGCCTGAGCATGGGCAGCGCTTGCGGCCGGCGCGCTTTGCGCATCAGCGGCGGGAGATACGAGATATCGGCGATATCGGCGAGTTCTTGCGCGTGCGGGTCCGCGTCGAGCACTTCCAGCGCGGGCGGCTCGACCGGCTCGGCATTGACGTGCTCCGGCTTGTCGACCGCGATGCCGAGCGAATGACGTACATCCACGCCACGGATATGCGCCTTATAGCCGGCGTCGGCGAGCAGGCGTTCGCGTGATTTCCAGAACTCGATCCCGGACGGCGTCATGGGATGCATCGACACGTATTCGACCACGATTTCATAGCCGCGGACTTTCGGATAGTTCAGCAGCAATTTGCCTGAACGAATGTAACGGATGTAGCGGTCGATCTTTTTCGTGAGCAAATCCAGGTGCTCCTTTTCGTCGCGCCAGTCGAGATCATCAAAGAGTCCGACATACACGCGCCCGTAAAGAACATTCACTCCGATGTAATCGATGGCGTCCACGTCACGCAAAGACATGGTCAATCCCCTGCGCCCTCAAAGGGCAAATCACGATGGATTGCATTGTAGCGGATTCAACTTGCCAATTAATCGAGAAACACGGCATTAACTGGGAGAAGGTCTCATTTTCGTAAGAGTCCGAATTCTCGATTTAAGTGGAATCTTATTGTCGCGAACAAAATCAACAAAGCGCCAATATATTTATCATTCAGGTCTGTCTTCTCGATGCATCCGCAAGATCCCGTGTGGACGGGGCTTTCGCGATTTCTTCATTGCTCATCGCCTCGACTTGCGCAAGCGGCGGCTGTTCATTGATCCACGCATCCAGAATCGTCGACGTCACCGCGAGAATGACTGGGCCGATAAATAATCCGACTATTCCGAACGCAAACATGCCGCCGAGCACGCCGGAAAGAATCAGCATCATCGAAAGATTCACGCCGCGTTTGATGAGAATGGGCCGCAGGAAGTTATCGAGCATCGCAATCATGATCGACCACACGAGCAGCAGCGACGCGGCGATATTCGAGCCGTGCCAGAAAAGAAACGCGACGCCGCCGAGCAACGGCAGCAGCGGGCCGATCTGCGCCAGACACAGCATCAGCATGATGGCCGTGATGATGCCCGCCGCCGGCACGCCCGCGACCGCGAGCCCGATGCCGCCTAGCGCCGACTGCGTGACCGCCGTCACGACGATGCCGAGCGCCACCGCGCGGATGGCGAGACCGGCGAGCTTGACGGCTTCCGCGCCGCGCTGTGCCGCGATGCGCGTCGCGAAGCGCGTGACGAATCGTCCCGCCGCCTCGCCGTTCATGTACAGGATGCCGGAGATGATGACGGTGATGACCATGTGCATCACGAACACGCCGACGACCGCGGCATGCGACAGCATCCAGCGGGCGGCGATCGTCACGTAGGGCTCGAGTTTCGCGAGCAGGCCGCCCGGGCCCGCATCGGACAGCGACTGCCATTCGCTCGCGATGCGCGCGCCCGCGAGCGGAATGTCGTGCACCCAGCCCGGCGGCGGCGGCAGCGCGTAGGAAGGCAGGCTCTTGATGGCCGCCATGATCTCGCCGCCGTGCAACGCGAGTGTCGAGATCGCTTCATAGAGCGGCAGCACGATGACGATCAGAAGGATCAGCAGCATCACGGTCGTCGCAATCCAGCGGCGGTTGCCGCAGCGGCGCTGCACGGCGAGCATGAGCGGCCAGGTCGCGACGACGATCGTCGTGGCCCAGATGAGGCCCGGCAGAAACGGGCGCAAGATGTACAGGCTGCCGACCGTGAGCGCGGTCAGGATCGTGATGACGAGCAGGATCCGCGCGATATCCACCGGCTGGCGGGGATTCGGATTCGGTTGCCCGTTGGATAGGATTGGCATGGTGCGTCCGGATAAAAGTGATGGTCGATGCGGCGCCCGGCTACGGGCATGGCGCGCAACGCGTGATGAACAAGCGACATGCGAAAGCCGGCGTCCGGCAAGCCGCTACCGCGTAACGGGCGCAATCATAACGGCACTCCAATCCATACTACTAAAAATCGGGGTGCGCCTGCCCCTGAAATACCTTTCGTCGATGCGTGACGCGTCGAACGAAGTCTTTGCACGAAATCTGGAAATGCCTTTTTGAATTGCCTATTCTTTGGTGCGGGCGCAGAAGAGGGCAGGCTATGTTCCGCCGCGCACCGCGAGGAACAACACAAGAACGATCTGGGAGACTGACATGGCCGGTTTTTCCCGCACCTCGCTCGTTGCGCTGACTGTTGCCTGCGGTGCTGTCGGTATCGTGACATCCCATGGCCGGTGCCGAGTCCGCTGCGATCCGCCTCGCAGCAGCAGCTCGACGGCGCAGCGGGCGACAGCGCCTCGTGGCGGCATTCGAACGGATCGTATGCCGAAGCGCGCTATGCGCCTGCGACGCAGATCAATACCTGGAATGTGGCGAAGCACAAGCCCGCGTTCATCTTCCAGACGGCCGTGATGGAGTCGATGGAAACCGCGCCGATCGTCTCGAACGGCGTGATGTTCCTCACCCCGTCGTACAACCACGTCTATGCGATCGACGCGGTGACGGGCAACGAGTTCAGGCATTACAAGCACAAGATGGGACCGGTCACGACCTTCTGCGGCGGCCCGAACAATCGCATTTCCGACGCGATGATTCCGCCGGAAGGCGTGTGGACCCTGCCGACACCGACCGGCGCGCGCATGCTGCCCGGCGCCGCCACCGGACGCAAGCTCTGGGCGTTCCAGTGCGGCGCTGGCGTCAATGCGCCGGCCGTGCCCTATATGCTGAACGGCAAGCAATACATCGCGGTCGCGGCGGGCGGCAATACGCTGCTCGGCTTCAAGCGCGGCAATAGCCTGCTCGTGTTTGCGCTGCCGTGATGCCGACGCGCACGAAACGTCTGCGGGTCTGGCTCGTCTACGTGTTGTGGATCGTTGCGTGCCTGCTGCTGTCGCTGCCTTCGCGGTCCCGCGCGGATGCGCGGGCGGCTGCCACGAAGGCTGCCGTCTGCACGTCGTGTCACGGGCTCGGAGGCAACTCGACGACGGGCGACTATCCCTCGCTCGCGGGACAGACGTCGCGCTATCTCTATCTGCAATTGCGCGACTTCAAGGCGGGGCGCCGCAGCGATCCGCGCATGTCGCCGATGGCCGCGAATCTCACACCCGGCGACATGCACGACCTCGCCGATTACTTCGCCGCGCAAAAGCCGATCGCCACCGACTTCAAGGCGGACCCGGTGAAGGTCGAGGCGGGCAGGAAGAAGTCCGAAGAGATTCGCTGCACGATGTGCCATCTCGGCGGCTTTTCAGGGCAGAACGAAATTCCGCGCGTCGCGGGGCAGCAGTATCCGTACATCGTGAAGCAGTTGCAGGACTTCCGCGACAGGAAGCGCACCAACGACGCGGGCAACATGACGAGCGTGTCGAAGAATCTCACGGACGCGGACATCGAGAACCTGGCGAATTACATCGCGAATCTGCAATGACGCTTTCGAAGGCGCACATAACGATGACAAGAACCCTTCGCTTGCCGGCGCTCTCGCTGTCGATGATGTGGCGGGCACGATCGCTTACGCGCAGCAGGACGCCTACACGCTCAACGAACGCCTGCTGTCCGCCACCCGCGACGGCGATCAGGCAGCCGTCACGCGTCTGGTTCGGATGACCCTGGTTCGATCGTGATGCCGCGTGCGCTCATGCCCAATGCCCTTCGGCCCTACGCCAGGTCGGCCCGCGCTGCACCCATGGACGCGGCATCCAGCGATAGCCCCCGTGGACCGGCCGCCAGTGGCCCGTCGCCCAGACAGAGGCCGCGATGCCAGCGCCCCGGGTCACATGCGTAGCCCGCGCGCGGAGGCGGTTCGACGCGCGGCGGCGCGGCGGGCGCGATGACGATGGCCTGCGCGTCGGCAGGGCTGATGTGCAGGGCGGCGAGCGGAATCGCGACGACCGGCGCGAGCACGGCGGCCGAAAGCGCCGCGCCCAGCGGCGAGTGTGTTTTTCTCATGACGTGTCCCGTCGATTCAGGTTGCGACGAGACATCGAACGCAGTTATAACCGGGTCTTACGCGAACGCGTCGATCCCTTCGACGAGACGCTCAGCGAGGCGCGGCTGCCGCAATTGCTGCGTCCACCATTGCAGCGCGCGCCCTTCGTGATCGCCGCGCCATGCGACGTACAGGACGTTCGGCTCGCGCGGATCGGCGGTTTCCTTCTCGACGAGTTCGCCGCGCGCAAGCAGCGTTTTCACGCGATGCCGTGGCACCCAGCCCGTGCCGAGCCCTTGCCGCTGCGCGAGAATTTTCGCGCGCATCGTCGGCACGGCGAACGCGGCCTGGCCGCCGAGCACCCCGTATGCGCGCCCCGCCGAGCGCGACGAATCCGCGACGACGACCGCCCGATGCGCCGCGATCTGATCGCGCTTGAGCGGCCCGCGCACCGTCGCAAGCGGATGGCGCGGCGACACTGCGAACGCCCATTGCATCACGCCGAGCTCGAACCAGCGCAGGCCGGGGATCGCCGGCGGCTCGTTGGTCGCGCCGATGATCAGATCCGCGCGGCCGTCGCGCAAGGCTTCCCAAGTGCCGCCCAGCACTTCATGGGTGATGCGCAGCGCGACGCCGGAATCGAGCGCATCGAACGCCTGCACGACCGGCAGCAGCGTTTCGAATTCGAGAATCTCGTCGCAGACGATCCACAGCCGGTCTTCCCAGCCGCTCGCGATCTGCTTCACGCGCTGCGCGAGGCGCGATACGTCGAGCATGAGACGCGATGCTTCATCGGCGAGAAGATGGCCGGCGGGCGTCAGTTCCAGACGATAGCGGCGCCGGTCGAAGAGCAGCGCGTCGAAGCGCGTTTCCAGTTGCCGCGCGGCATGCGACACCGTGGACGGCGCCTTGCCGAGACGCGCCGCCGCGCGCGAAAGGCTGCCGGTTTCGCGGATCGCGTCGAGCAGCGAGAGTTCTTCCTCTGACAACATGTTCGACTCCATCGAACGAGTTCATCGTCCGGATCGTACGGCAAAAGCGGTGCGGCGGATCAACATGAGCGTCATCGGGATAACCCAACTTTCGATGGAGCTGAACGATGAACGCCTTCCTGCACACTATGCGCCGCGCCGCCGGCGTGCTTCTCGCCGCCGCCGCCCTGCAGCCGGTCGCGCATGCCGCAAACGCGCCGCGTGCGCCTCAGGCGGCCGCCGCCGCGAGCGCGATCCAGTCCCGCACGATCGATGCGAACGGCGTCGGGATTCACTATCTGCAAGCCGGCCACGGCGACGCGACGCCCGTCGTGCTGCTGCACGGCTACACGGAGACGAGCCGCATGTGGCAGCCGCTCGTGACGCGTCTCGCGGGCGAGCGCGTCGTGATTGCGCCCGATCTCCCGGGCGCGGGGGGCTCGGCGATGCCGGCTTCCGGCTACGACAAGAAAACGCTCGCGCAAGACATTCACGCGATGGTCCAGGCGCTCGGGTTTCGCAAGGTCAAGCTCGTCGGGCACGACATCGGGCTGATGGTCGCGTATGCGTACGCGGCGCAATATCCCGACGAAGTGGACAGCATCGTGCTGATGGACGCGTTCCTGCCCGGCGTCGGCGACTGGCAGAAAGTCTGGCTCTTGCGCGACAAATGGCACTTCAACTTCTACGGCGACACGCCGGAAAAGCTCGTGCGCGGCCGCGAGCGCATCTTCTTCGAGCACTTCTGGAACGACTTCGCCGCCGATCCCGCGCGTTCGGTGAGCGAGGCGGATCGCCGTTACTATTCGGCCCAGTACGCGCGCAATGGCCGCATGCGCGCGGGCTTCGAGTATTTTCACGCGTTCCCGCAGGACGCGAACGATTTCGCCGCCTTTGCCCGAACGCCCCTGCAGATGCCGATGCTCGTGCTCACGGGCGAACGCGCGTCGGGCACGTTCCTGATCGATCAGGCGAAGCTCGTCGCGACCAACGTGCAGGGCGTGGTCGTACCGGGCGCGGGCCACTGGCTGATGGAAGAAGCGCCGGACGCGACGATCGCGCAACTCGTGCGCTTCATCGACGCGCCTTCATCGAACTGAGATGCAGCGATGCCGCGGCGCGCGTCTTGCGCAGCGGCGCTCAAGGAGAACGGAAATGGGACTTCTCGTCGACGGAAAATGGCAGGACAAATGGTACGAAACGGCGTCGACGGGCGGGCGCTTCGTGCGCAAGGACGCTGCCTTTCGCAACTGGGTGACGGCCGATGGCGCGCCGGGGCCGAGCGGCGAGGGCGGTTTCGAGGCTGAAGCCGGTCGCTATCACCTGTATGTCAGCCTCGCGTGCCCGTGGGCGCATCGCACGCTCATCGTGCGCGCCCTGAAGGGGCTGGAAGCCATGATCGACGTATCGGTCGTGAACTGGCTGATGCTGGAACACGGCTGGACCTTCGACGACGGTCCGGGCGTCGTGCCGGACACGATCAACGGCGCGCGCTATCTGCATCAGGTCTACACGGCGGCCGATCCGCATTACAGCGGCCGCGTGACCGTGCCGATCCTGTGGGACAAGGCGCGCGGGACGATCGTCAGCAACGAATCGTCGGAGATCATCCGGATGCTGAATTCGGCGTTCGACGGCATCGGCGCGAAACCCGGCGACTACTATCCGCGCAAGCTTCAGGACGACATCGACGCGCTCAACGCCCGCATCTACGACACGGTGAACAACGGCGTCTACAAGGCGGGCTTCGCGACGACGCAAGCCGCGTACGAGGAAGCGGTGATGCCGCTTTTCGAGACGCTCGATTTTCTCGAAGAACGCCTGAGCACGCGTCGCTACCTTACGGGCGAGCGTTTCACCGAAGCAGATATCCGCCTTTTCACGACGCTCGTGCGCTTCGACGCGGTGTACGTCGGCCACTTCAAGTGCAATCTGCGGCGCATCGCGGATTATCCGAATCTCTCGCGGTTCGCGCGCGAGATCTACCGGATGCCGGGCGTCGCGGCCACGGTGAACTTCGAGCACATCAAGCGGCATTACTACGAGAGTCATCGGACGATCAATCCGACGGGCATCGTGCCCGCCGGACCGGCGCTCGATTTCGACGCAGCTCAATCGTACTGATACACGCCGCGCTTCGTCTTGCGGCCGAGACGCCCCGCCGAGACGAGTTCGCGCAGCAGCGGGCACGCGCGGTACTTCGAATCGCCGAAGTCCTTGAGGAACACGTCCATCACCGAGAGGCATACGTCGAGGCCGATCAGATCCGCGAGCGCAAGCGGGCCGATCGGATGATTCGCGCCGAGCTTCATGCCCGCGTCGATTTCCTCCGCGCTCGCGACGCCTTCGTAGAGCACGAAGAACGCTTCGTTGATCATCGGCACGAGAATGCGGTTGACGACGAAGCCCGGAGAGTTGCGCACGCCGATCGGCGATTTGTCGAGTTTTTCGGTGAGTTCGCGCACGGCGGCAGCGGTTTCATCGCTCGTCTGCACGCCGCGAATCACTTCGACGAGTTGCAGCAGCGGCACCGGATTGAAGAAGTGCATGCCGATGAAGCGCTCGGGCGCGGCGAGCGTCGCGGCGAGCGCGGTGATCGAAATCGACGACGTGTTCGACGCGATGATCGCATCGGCGCGTGCAGCCCCTTCGATCTGCTTCAGGATGCGATTCTTGAGCTCGGCGTTCTCCGTCGCGGCTTCGATCACGATGTCGGCGTTGGCGAGGCGCGCGTAATCGGTCGATGTCTCGATGCGCTTTAACGCTGCATCGCGCGCGGATGCTTCCAGCTTGTCCTTCGACACGAGCCGCTCGAGGCTGCCCGTGAGCGCGGCGACGCCCTTGGCGAGTGCGGCGTCGGTGACGTCGATCAGCACGACCTCGAAGCCCGCGACGGCCGCGACCTGCGCGATGCCGTTGCCCATGGTTCCCGCGCCGACGATACCGACGGTCTGAATCTTCATGCTTTTGCTTCTCCTTGATCTGCGCCGGCCGGAAGCGGCCGGCAAACCGGAAAGGGTCGAAAGCGCGCGATGCGCATCCAGGCGTCGATTCTAACCAGTGGAAAAGGCTGCGGCGTTACCCGAAAGCCGTCAGATCTTTAGGGGCGATGCCGTTTGCATGACAGAAGGCGGCGTAACGTTCCCAGCCGCTCTTCCAGTTTTCAGCGGCGAGGACGTGGCCGCTGTCGTTCACGAAGAGCAGTTCGCCCTGGATGATGTTGAGCGTGACGATGTCCGCGCTGCCCGAATCCCCCGCAAGCGCTTCCGGCGTATGACTCGACCCCGCTGTCTCGTACACGATGCTCCCCGGCCCCGCGATCCAGTCGTGCTCGCGGTACTTCCAGCGCCCCTCGACCGTATAGACGATCACGGTTCCCGTATGCCGATGCCGGGGCATCTGGCCTTTCGCCGGCGCCTTCATGAGCGCGATGACCTCGCCGCGGATCGGATCCAGCTTGAAATACTTGACGAGCACGCGCTCGCTATACGGTGTGAACGGCACCCACGGCAGGTCCGCGTCGTTGAGGCAGGTGGTCTGGATCTGTTCGAACAGCATGATGTCGGCTCCCGGTATTCAGCAGTGCATTGTAGGCAGTGCCGGGCCCGGCGAACATCGGCCGAACGGACGACCCCTTTCGTCCAAGCCGGATCGCGCGGTATCTGATATCGTCCACGCCATGCCAACCATCATCACTGTTTCCAACTTGTCCAAGACCTACGGGTCGGGCTTCCGCGCGCTCCGGGACGTGAATCTGGAGATCCGCCGCGGCGAAATTTTTGCACTGCTCGGCCCGAACGGGGCGGGCAAGACGACGCTCATCAGCACCGTCTGCGGCATCGTCAATCCGAGCGAGGGAAAGGTCACCGTCGCGGGCCACGATATCGTCACGGACTATCGCGCCGCCCGCGCGATGATCGGCCTCGTACCGCAGGAACTCACGACCGACGCGTTCGAGACCGTCTGGGCGACCGTGTCGTTCAGCCGTGGCCTCTTCGGCCGGCCGAAAAATCCTGCGTATGTCGAGAAGGTGCTGAAGTCTCTCTCGCTATGGGCGAAGAAAGACAACAAGATCATGACGCTCTCGGGCGGCATGAAGCGGCGCGTGCTGATCGCGAAGGCGCTTGCGCACGAACCCGAGATTCTCTTTCTCGATGAGCCCACGGCCGGCGTCGATGTCGAGCTGCGGCGCGACATGTGGGACCTCGTGCGCGAACTGCAGCGCAACGGCGTGACCATCATCCTCACGACGCATTACATCGAGGAAGCGGAGGAGATGGCGGACCGCATCGGCGTCATCAATCGCGGCGAGATCGTGCTCGTCGAGGAGAAGCGCGAGCTCATGCGCAAGCTCGGGCAGAAGAAGCTCACGCTGCAGCTCGAGCAGCCGCTCGCGCATATTCCCGCGCCGCTCGAGCCTTACGGTCTCACGCGCTCGGCGGACGGCAGCGAGCTCACTTACACGTACGACGCGCATGACGAGCCGGGGCGCATCATCGCGCTGTTGCGCCACGTCGACGAAGCCGGCGTGCGTTTCAAGGATCTGCAAACGACGCAAAGCTCGCTCGAAGACATCTTCGTGAGTCTCGTCAGGGAAGCCAAATGAATCTATACGCCGTTCGCGCGATCTACCGTTTCGAAATGGCGCGCGCCGGGCGTACGCTGATGCAGAGCATCGTGTCGCCCGTCATTTCGACATCGCTTTATTTCGTCGTATTCGGAGCGGCCATCGGCTCGCGCATTCCGGAAGTGGACGGCATCAGCTACGGCGCGTTCATCGTGCCCGGGCTCGTGATGCTGTCGCTGCTCACGCAAAGCATCGCCAATGCGTCCTTCGGCATCTATTTCCCGAAGTTCACGGGCACGATCTACGAATTGCTGTCCGCGCCGGTGTCGCACTTCGAGCTCGTCCTCAGCTACGTGGGCGCGGCCGCGACCAAATCCGTCATCCTCGGCCTGATCATTCTTCTTACCGCACGATTATTCGTGCCGCTCAGGATCGATCATCCTGTCTGGATGATCGTGTTCCTGCTGCTCACATCCGTGACGTTCAGCCTGCTTGGGTTCATCATCGGCATCTGGGCGGACGGCTTCGAGAAATTGCAGATCATTCCGCTTCTGATCGTCACGCCGCTCACGTTTCTCGGCGGCAGCTTCTATTCGATCAACATCCTGCCGCCGTTCTGGAAGGCCGTTGCGCTGTTCAATCCGGTCGTCTATCTGATCAGCGGCTTTCGCTGGAGCTTTTACGGGCTCGCCGATGTCCAGGTCGGCGTGAGTCTCGGCATGACGCTGGTGTTTCTTGCGGTATTTATCGCGATCGTTGCGTGGATCTTCAGGACGGGATACCGGCTCAAATCGTAGCGCGGCGCCGGCCGGCGAATGCAGGCATGAGGGCGGTCATCGGATGAAAATCATGGGACGCACGAAGCGCAATCTTCTCGGCGTGATGGCCGCTGCATTCTCCGGCGGCGCGGGCACTTCGGCGCCCGCCCGATCGTACGATATCGACTACAGCAGCGCGGAGTGGCGCCGCCGTCTATCGTCGGAGCAATTCCGCGTGCTCAGGCGCGGCGGCACCGAGCCACCGTTCGCGAGCCCGCTGCTCAAGGAGCGTCGTGACGGCACGTATGCGTGCGCGGGATGCGGGCTCGCACTGTTTTCGTCGGCGACGAAGTTCGACAGCGGCACCGGCTGGCCGAGCTTCTGGAAACCTGTCGATGGCGCCGTCGCGATGCACGCGGACGCGACCGGTCACATGCGCAACGAGGTGCATTGCCGGCGCTGCGGCGGACATCTCGGCCATGTCTTCGACGACGGACCGAAGCCCACGGGCCTGCGCTACTGCATCAACGGCGCGGCGCTCGAATTCCGGAACGACGAAGCCTGAGGCCACGCATTCATCCACCTTCCTCGCGACCATGAACGCTCCTGAACTCAAGCTCGACCCCTCGAAGACCGCGCTCGTGCTGATCGATCTGCAGGCGGGCATCGCCGCCTTGCCCGTGCAGCCTCACGACGCCGCGAGCGTACTTGCCAATGCGCGCGCGCTCGCCGATCGCTTTCGCACGCTCGGCGCGCCGGTCGTGCTGGTCAAGGTGGCGTTTCCGAACGGGCCGGGCGGCCTGCGTCCGATCACCGATGCGGGACAGGCGCAGGAAGCGCCGGAGCCGGCGGGCTGGAGCGAGCTCAGCGCGGAACTGGGCGTGCAGGCGTCCGATATCGTCGTCACCAAGCGGCAATGGGGCGCGTTCTACAACACGGATCTCGACTCGCATTTGCGCCGCCGCGGGATCGACACGATCGTGCTGGGCGGCATCGCGACGGCCATCGGCGTGGATTCGACTGCACGCGGCGCGCACGAGCGCGGCTATCAGCAGGTATTCGTCGAAGACGCGATGAGCGACCTGCACGCCGATACGCACGAATCGACCTGCCGCTATATCTTCCCGCGCATCGGTCGCATTCGTTCGACGCAGCAGGTGCTCGCGGCGCTGGCATAGCGGCGCGCGTCGCCTATCCTGTAGCGTACGTCCGATGTCGACGGACGCAAGCGAGGTGCGGTGATGGCGGCCATTCCGAAAGTAGCGATCGCATGTCAGGGCGGCGGCAGCCATGCGGCGTTCGCCGCGGGCATCCTTGACCGGCTGCTGAGCGGCGAGTTCCTCAACCGCTTCGAACTCGTGGCGCTGTCGGGAACGTCGGGCGGCGCGATGTGCGGCGCGCTCGCGTGGGCGGGCCTGCTGCTCGGCGGCCCTCCCGATGCCAGGCGGCGCCTCGCCGGCTTCTGGAAGGATCTGGAGGCGCGCGAGGGGCCGGACATCGTCGCCAATGCGGTCGGCACCTGGTATGCGCGCCTGCCCGTCAACGCGGAAATCAGCCCGTATCTCTATCCACCGGTCGCCGAGGAGCGTCTGCGCGAACTGCTCGACAAGCATCTTCCGTTCGCGTCGCTGCCGACGGAGCCGAAGCAACGCGCGCAGCCGACGCTTCTTGTCGGCGCGACCGATGTGCGTACGGGCGATCGCGTCATCTTTCCCGGCGACAGGCTCGATCAGGATCAGCTGGTCGCATCGGCCGCGGTGCCGCCGCTGTATCGCGCCGTCGCAGCCGACGGGCGCATGTGCTGGGACGGCCTCTTCAGCAGCAATCCGCCAGTGCGCGAATTCACCGATCTCGGGCTCGACACGCGGCCCGACGAAATCTGGGTCGTGCAGATCAATCCGCAATATCGTCGCGAGTTGCCCGAATCGACGAACGAGATCATCGACCGGCGCAACGAACTTTCCGGCAATCTCGCGCTCGGGCAGGAGCTTTACTTCACGACGCGCGTAAACGAACTGCTGAAAGCCGACAAATCATTGGAGAAGCGCTACAAGCCGATCAAAGTTCGCGTCGTGCAGATGCAGCTCGACGCAAGGGATTATCCCGGGCCGCTCGACTATGCATCGAAGCTCGATCGCAATCCGGCGCTGATTCATGCGTTGATCCGCAAAGGACGCGAGCGGGCGGAGTGGTTTTTCGATGCGCGCTCCGACTGGCCGAGGGAAGGCACGGCTCCGCACAAATGCGTCTATGCGTCGACGCCAGCGGCGATGTCGGCTAAGGCAAGATGAATATTCGTACCGGTGATATCGATGCGATGCTCCGGCGTTTAGGAAAGGTCTTGTGGCCTTGGCCTTTGTGTTCCCTTACTTTGTAGTCACTCGCCGGCGGGGCCCCGCCTGCCGGTTCGAGCGCGTCCGTTCATCCCCCTGTTCGGGCGCGGCGCTTTCCCCAAGCGCTGGACGCGCGGCGCGGTAGCGTCGCGCGTCTTTTTTTTTGTTCTTCGTGGGTTTTCGGAGAGCGGTTGTGGGTAGGCTTTAGTCGGCGTGAAGAGACCCTGACGATGCGACGTGTAGCGTGGCTGAGTTGGGGCGCCAGGCGCCGTTCCCCGGCATTGCGCGAAGAACCGTTTTATCCAATCCCATCACCCACCCGCCGAAGCCACAAGCCGAACAAGCGTGATCTCCGACGGCGCTCCCAGCCGCTTCGGCGGTCCCCAATACCCGGTACCCCGACTCGTATAAACCCAAAGCCCGTTGAACTTCACAAGCCCCGCAACAAAGGGTTGCTGCAGTCGCACGAAGAAATTCCACGGCAGGAACTGGCCGCCATGCGTGTGTCCCGATAGCTGCAGCGTGAAGCCCGCTTCGGCCGCCGCCACGGCGCTGCGCGGCTGGTGCGCGAGCAGCACGCGCACGGCGGCATCGGCGGGGGCGCCGCTGATCGCCTTCGCGGGGTCGCTGCGATGCGCGGGATCGAAACTGCCTGCGCTGAAATCCGTGACGCCCGCGAGCACGGCCTGCGCGCCGTCGTGATTCAGCACGACATGCTGATTGAGCAGCACGGTCAGACCCAGGCGCCGGAATTCGGCGATCCACTTGTCAGCGCCCGAGTAATACTCGTGATTCCCGGTCACGAGAAACGTGCCATGCCGCGCGCTGAGGCCCGCGAGCGGGCGCGTGTGTTCGGCGAGATTCGGCACGGTGCCATCGACGACATCGCCCGTGACGGCGATCAGATCCGGTTTGAGCCCGTTGACGGCCGCCACGATGCGTTCGACATAGTGACGCTTGATCGTCGGCCCGACGTGAATGTCGCTGATCTGCGCGATCGTGAAGCCGTCGAGCGCGGCCGGCAGATCGTCGATGGGCACGTCCACACTCACGACCGGCGCGCGCCGCCGCGCGTTGTAGAAGCCGATCGCCGAGAAGAGCACGGCCAGGAGCGGCACGGCGAGCGCGCTATAGGCGACCAACGCCGGCGAGCCGACGGGCGCGCCGCGCATCCAGTCGACGAGATGCACGAAGAACAGAATCACGTCGCGCGCGAAGGTCAATAAAAGCAGCGACGAGAAAAACCCCAGTGCGGTCAGCCCAAGCCAGGCCAGGCGATCCGCGAGCGACTGCGGCTCGATCTGCCGGGCCGCCATGCCGAGAGGAATGACGATGACTGATGCCGCGAGCAGGACCGCCGCCAGCACCTTGAGCGGCAGGCCAACGGGCGCGTCCGGGATGAGCCGCATGCCGACATAGACATGAAACAGAACACCGATGCCGATGAAGCGGAGAAAGAATGCCGAGCGTCGCATAACACCCCTGGAGGGATCGAAGAAGCGGCAGGCGGACGGGCGTGCGCCCGTGCGGGATAGGGACCGATTTTACCGGTTCGACGCCATGCTTGCCTTTGACAGTTCCAGTCAGGCGCAGGTCGACTCGTAACATATCGTGTGATGAGTTGGATTCGCACTGTGTCGCGCGGTATATATAACGCGGCCCCGTCGCTAAGGCAGTGGTCAATAAAGTTGAATAATCTGCACTACAAATCTAAAAGAGGGATGCATGCTATGAACGTGAAACTGTTTGCGATATCGATTCTCTGCGCGTCGGCAATCATCACGTCGACGGGCGCTGCCATGGCTCAGAACGAGCCGCTCGCAACGTCCGCCCAGAAGGTCGTCAGCGTGGCCGAGCCGATACGCGTCGAGGCGACGATCATCGGTATCGACGCCGCCAACCGCACGCTGATGGTCCGCGGTCCGCGCGGGGACGCAACCGTGCTGGTGACCAAGGAAGTCACGAACTTCGACAAGCTGCACGTCGGCGACAAGGTCGATGTGCTCTACAAGAACGCGTTGCTCGTGAGCGCCGAAAAGGTGAAGGGTAAGGGCGAGCGCGCGCGTGTCGATACGACGGCGTACCAGCCGACGTCGGGCGAGAACGGTGTGACGGGCTTCGACGCGGCACGTCAGGTCGAAGTCCTCGCGACGGTCGAGAACGTCGACAGCAAGAAGCGCAGGATCACGTTGCGCGGCCCGTGGCGCACGGAGACATTCGATCTCACGCCGGACTTCGCGGCGCAGAAACTCAAGAAGGGCGACATGATCCACGCCGTGTTCGTCTCGGCGACGGCGGTGCAGGTCACGCCTGTCGCCTCGGCGAAGTAACTCGCCGGGAATCGGCGCAAACAAAAAGCCTCGGCACGCATGTGTCGAGGCTTTTTGTATCACACGAGGCGAAACGCGCGATCAGACTGCCATGCAGAGATACTTGATGACGACGTAATCGTCGATGCCGTAATGCGAGCCTTCGCGTCCGAGTCCGGACTGCTTGACGCCCCCGAACGGCGCCACTTCGTTCGAAATCAGCCCGGTGTTGATGCCCACCATGCCATATTCGAGCGCTTCGGCCACGCGCCAGATGCGGCCGATGTCGCGGCTATAGAAGTACGCCGCGAGACCGAACTCGGTGTCGTTGGCGAGGCGCACGACTTCATCGTCGGACGAGAATTTGAAGATCGGTGCAAGCGGACCGAACGTTTCCTCTTTCGCGACTTTCATGTCGGGCGTGACGCCGGTCAGCACGGTCGGCTCGAAAAATCCGTGACCGAGCGCGTGACGCTTGCCGCCCGACGCGATCGACGCGCCTTTCGCCACTGCATCTTCAATGTGCGATTCGACCTTTTTCACCGCCGCTTCGTTGATGAGCGGACCGAGCGCCACGCCGCTTTCGGTTCCGAGCCCGACCTTGAGTTTGCCGACAGCCGCCGCCAGCTTTTGCGCGAACGCATCGTAGACGCGCTCGTGCACGTAGAAGCGGTTCGTGCACACGCAGGTCTGGCCGCTGTTGCGATACTTCGATGCAACCGCGCCTTCCACGGCGGCGTCGAGATCGGCGTCGTCGAACACGATGAACGGTGCGTTGCCGCCGAGTTCCAGCGTCACCTTCTTGACTGTCGGCGCGCTTTGCGCCATCAGCAGACGCCCCACGGCGGTCGAGCCGGTGAACGACAGCTTGCGCACGATCGGGTTGCTCGTCATTTCGCCGCCGATCGCCTTCGGGTCGCCGGTGAGGATGTTGAGCACGCCCTTCGGCAAGCCAGCGCGCTCGGCGAGCACGGCCATCGCGAAAGCGGAGAAAGGTGTCGCTTCGGCGGGCTTCACGACGATCGGACAGCCGGCCGCGATCGCCGGGCCAACCTTGCGCGTGATCATCGCGGCGGGGAAATTCCACGGCGTGATCGCGGCGCACACGCCGATCGGCTCCTTCGTCACGACAATGCGTTTGTCGGCGGCGGGCGTCGCGAGGGTATCGCCGGCAACGCGCTTGCCTTCTTCCGCGAACCATTCGATGAACGACGCCGCATAGCCGATCTCGCCCTTTGCCTCGGCGAGCGGCTTGCCTTGCTCGGTCGTGAGGATCAGCGCGAGATCATCGGCGTTGGCGGTCATCAGGTCGAACCAGCGGCGCAGGATGATTGCGCGTTCTTTTGCGGTTTTCTTGCGCCATGCGGGCCATGCGGCGTTGGCAGCATCGATGGCGCGGCGCGTTTCGTTCGCGCCCATCTTCGGTACGGCGCCGAGCGATTCACCATTCGCCGGGTTGATGACGTCGAAGGTCTCGCCGTCGTCGGCTTGCTGCCATTCACCGTCGATGTAGGCAGCGTGACGCAGCAGCGTCGGATCCTTCAGTTGGTCTTTCAAGTTCATGTCTTTGTGAGTCCCTGGTTTGGCTCTTGGGGCTTTTTTTGTTGTTGTTGCCGGATTCCACGAAATCCCAAGCAAACAAACGAAAACATTACGCGAGGCACCAAGAGCCGCGCCTCGCGCATCAAGAATCAGAAATCAAACGGCAACACCAACCGTCTCGACGAGCACCTCTTCAAGAATCCCGATAGCTTCATCGAAGACCTGTTCCTGAATGGTGAGCGGAAACAGGAACCGAACAACGTTCGAATAGACGCCACACACGAGCAGCAGCAAACCGCGCTCCAGTGCACGCGTTTGCACGAGCTTGGCGAAGGCCGCATCCGCGTCATGCGAACCAGGCTTGCAAAACTCGACGGCGATCATCGCGCCGGGCCCGCGCACATCGGCGATTTGCGGCACATCGCCCTTGAGCGCTTCGAGCTTTGCCTTGAGCTTGTCGCCCAGCACCGTCGCGCGCTCGCAGAGCTTTTCATCGTCGATGATGTCGAGCACCGCGTGCGCCGCCGCCACCGCCAGCGGATTGCCCGCATACGTGCCGCCGAGACCGCCGGGCGCGGCCGCATCCATGATCTCGGCGCGCCCGACGACGCCCGACAGCGGCATGCCGCCCGCGAGCGACTTCGCGATCGTCATCAGATCCGGCACGACGCCGTGGTGCTCCATCGCGAAAAGCTTGCCGGTGCGCGCGAAGCCGGTCTGCACTTCATCGGCGATCAGCAGGATGCCGTGCTCGTCGCAGATCTTGCGCAGGCCGCGCACGAAGTCCGAGGGCGCCTCATTGAAACCGCCTTCACCCTGCACCGGCTCGAAGATGATCGCGGCGACGCGCGTCGGCTCGATATCCGCCTTGAACAGATGCTCGATCGCGCGCAGCGAATCCGCGACGGACACGCCGTGCAGCGCATTCGGGAACGGCGCGTGATAGACGTCCGACGGGAACGGCCCGAAGCCGATCTTGTACGGCGCGACCTTGCCGGTGAGCGCCATGCCCATCAGCGTGCGGCCGTGGAAGCCGCCCGTAAAGGCGATGACGCCGGGACGGCCCGTCGCCGCCCGCGCGATCTTCACCGCGTTCTCGACGGCTTCCGCGCCGGTCGTGAAAAACGCCGTCTTCTTCGCGTGCGAGCCCGGCGCCCGGGCGCTGATTTTCTCGGCGAGCGACACATACGACTCGTACGGCACGATCTGATACGCGGTGTGCGTGAAGCAGTCGAGTTGCGCGCGGATCGCCTCGACGATCTTCGGATGGCGATGCCCCGTGTTGCATACCGCGATGCCCGCCGCAAAGTCGATGAAACGGCGGCCCTCGACGTCCCACAATTCCGCGTTCTCGGCGCGCGCCGCGTAGAAGTCGCACATCACGCCCACGCCGCGCGGAGTCGCGGCATTCTTGCGGGCGTGCAGGTCGGCGTTCTTGAGGTTGGTGCTCACAGGGAAATCTCCTTCGCGCGAGAGCGCATGTCGATGGTTGGCCGCATCGGCCGACTGAACTTAACGACGACTATAGTAAGATTTGGCCCTCAAGTTCAGAGCCATTTCAATAAATCTATAGGAGCCAATTCGATGTCCCTCCGCGCGAGCGTGCTCTCCGACTGGCTGGCGCAGCGCATCGACCGCACGAGTGGCCAGCCCATCTACCGGCAATTGCATCGGCTCCTGCAGCAGGCGATCCTGACGCGCGAGCTCGCGGCGGGCGCGAAAGTGCCGTCGTCGAGGCTGCTCGCGGCGGAGTTGGGCGTCGGGCGCAATACCGTGACGCAGGTCTACGAGCAACTCGCGCTCGAAGGCTACGTCTCGTCGGCGACGGGGCGCGGCACGTTCGTCGCGGACAGCGCGCCCGACGAGATCCTTTTCGACGATGCGCCGCCCGCGGCCGCCGCTTCGGCCGATACCCGATCGACGCTTTCCACGCGCGGCGCACGGCTGATTTCGGGCGCGGGCGTGTCGAAGCGCCAGGGCGGGGCGTTCATGCCGGGCGTGCCGGACGTGTCGCGCTTTCCGTCACGCGTGTGGAACCGGCTGCACGCGAAATACTGGCGCAAGCCGCTGCCCGATCTGCTCACTTATGCGCCCGGCGGCGGCCACGCGGGGCTGCGCCACGCGCTCGCTCACTATCTGCGCACCTCGCGCTCGGTGCGCTGCACGCCCGAGCAGATCGTCGTGACGACGGGCATCCATCAGTCGATCGACCTCGCCGCGCGCCTGCTCGCGGATTCGGGCGACACGATCTGGACCGAGGATCCGTGCTACTGGGGCGTGCGCAGCGTGTTGCAGGTGTCCGGCCTCGATCTGAAGGCGATTCCCGTCGATGCCGAAGGCATCGCGCCGACGCCCGCCGATATCGCGTCGCCGCCGAAGCTGATGCTCGTCACGCCGTCGCATCAATATCCGCTCGGCATGGTGATGAGCCTCGCGCGCCGCCGCATGCTGCTCGAATACGCGCGCCAGCACCGCTGCTGGATCATCGAGGACGATTACGACAGCGAGTTCCGGTACGGCAGCCGGCCGCTCGCGTCGCTGCAGGGCATGGATCCGGCGGGGCAGGTGATCTACGTCGGCAGCTTCGGCAAGACGCTGTTTCCGGGGCTTCGCATCGGCTATGTCGTGGTGCCGGAAGCGCTCGCGGACAGCTTCGCGACCGCGAGCGCCGAGCTGTATCGCGAGGGGCAGCTGTTGCAGCAGGCGGTGCTCGCGGAGTTCATCGAGCAGGGACATTTCACCTCGCATATCCGGCGGATGCGCGCGCTCTATGGCCAGCGCCGCGACGCGATGCTCGCGACGATCGCCGGGCGCTACGGCAACACGCTCGCCATCGCCGGCGGCGATGCCGGGCTGCATCTCGTATTGAAGCTGCCGAAGGAGATCGATGATCGCGCGCTCGCCGCCGCGGCGCTCGCCGAGGACATCGTCGTGCGGCCGTTGTCGGGGTACTACGCGCGTCGGCGCGACGCGGAATCCGGTTTGCTGATCGGTTATGCGTGTGTGCCGGACGATGAAATCGCGCCGGCTTTCGGGAAGCTTGCCGGGGTGATCGACCGCTTTGTGCAGTGAAGCCGGGCGAAACTTCACGGTTCGCTTTCGTTCAACCAAAAAAAATCCCCGAAGAACTGGAAACCGCGCCGCATGTGGAGGATCATGTGCGCCGTTTTCCATGTATCCGCATCACGCGGCCGGCACGCCGCGCCGCACGACTCATCTCAGCAAGGGCTTCTCCATGACGACTTCGTCCGACCAACACTTCACCGTCATCGCCGATCTCTCCGACGACGCGCCTTCGCTGCGCGAGATTCGCCATGACATCCACCGTCATCCGGAGCTGTCCTACGAGGAGACGCGCACCGCGGCGCTCGTCGCGGACCGGCTCGAAGCGTGGGGCTGGCAGGTGACGCGCGGTGTCGGCGGCACGGGCGTCGTCGGCACGTTGAAAGCGGGCGACGGCACGAAGAGCATCGGCCTGCGCGCCGACATGGACGCGCTGCCGATCATCGAGCAGACGGGCAAGCCCTACGCGAGCGAGACGCACGGCAAGATGCACGCCTGCGGCCACGACGGCCATACGACGATGCTGCTCGGCGCCGCTCGCCATCTCGCGCGTACGCGCCGCTTCAGCGGCACGGTGCATCTGTATTTTCAGCCGGCGGAAGAGCACGGCGTGCCGAGCGGCGCGCAGAAAATGATCGAAGAAGGGCTCTTCGAACGCTTTCATTGCGACGCCGTGTTCGGCGTGCACAACCATCCCGGCGCGCAGCCCGGCACGTTCCTGTTCCGCAAGGGGCCGTTCATGGCGGCGGGCGATCAGGTGTCGATCGTGATCGACGGCGTCGGCGGGCACGCGGCGCGCCCGCATCTGAGCGTCGATCCGGTCGTCGTGGCGTCCGGCATCGTGATGGCGCTGCAGACGATCGTCGCGCGCAACGTCGATCCGGCGCAGCCTGCCGTCGTCACTGTCGGCTCGATGCACGCCGGAACGGTGAACAACGTCATCCCCAGTCGCGCGACGCTCGAACTCTCGGTGCGCTCGTTCGATCCGCACGTGCGCGAACTGCTCAAGCGCCGCATCAAGGAACTGGTGGAATCGCAGGCCGCGAGCTACGGCGCGACCGCGACGGTGAAGTATCTGGAAGGCTATCCGGTCGTCGTCAATTCGGACGCGGAGACGGAGTTCGCGATTCAGGTGGCGCGCGAACTGGTCGGCGAGCAAAACGTCGTCGCGCACGCGGATTTGCTGATGGGCAGCGAGGATTTCGCGTTCATGTTGCAGCAGCGGCCCGGCTCGTTCCTGCGCCTCGGCAACGGTGCGGGCGAGGACGGCTGCATGGTCCACAACCCGCACTACGACTTCAACGACAAGAACCTGCCGGTCGGCGCGGCGTATTGGGCGCGGCTCGTCGAACGATTTCTCGCGTGACCGAAAGCCTTACGCCGGCAACCTGAAACTTCCGATCGCCTCGCGCAGCACATCCACCTGATCTTTCAGAGAATGCGCGGCGGCGGCGGCCTCTTCGACGAGCGCGGCGTTCTGCTGCGTCACCTGATCCATCTCGACGACCGCACGGTTCACCTGCTCGATGCCCGCGCTCTGCTCGTGCGACGCGTGGCTGATCTCGTCGAGAATCTCGTTCACGCGGCGCACCGATTGCACGATCTCGGTCATCGTCGCGCCCGCGTTCGTCACGAGCGACGCGCCTTGCTGCACCGTCTGCGTCGATGTCTCGATGAGCGCCTTGATCTCCTTGGCCGCCGTCGCCGAGCGCTGCGCGAGACTGCGCACTTCGGCCGCCACGACCGCGAAGCCGCGTCCCTGTTCGCCCGCGCGCGCCGCTTCGACGGCCGCATTGAGCGCGAGGATGTTCGTCTGGAACGCGATGCCGTCGATCACGCCGATGATGTCGCCGATCTGCTGCGAACTCGCGGTAATGCGCGTCATCGTGTCGATCACGTCGTCGACGACGCCGCTGCCGCGCGTCGCCACATCCGCCGCCTGCTCCGCGAGCCGCGCCGCCTGCGCCGCGCTTTCGGCGTTGTTCTTCACGTTGGCGGTCATCTGGTCCATGCTCGACGCGGTCTGCACGAGCGACGCGGCCTGCTCCTCGGTGCGCTGCGACAGATCGGTATTGCCCGCCGCGATCTCCGATGCGCCCACGTTGATGTTCTCCGTGCCGTTGCGCACGCGCGAGACGGTCTCGACGAGACCGCGCTGCATGGTGTCGAGCGCGTGCAGGAGACTCGTCGTGTCGTTCGGATGAACATCGACCGTGCTCGTCAGATCGCCGCGCGCAATGCGATGCGCGGCGTCGACCGCGAGCTCCAGCTCGCCGCCCAGATTGCGTTTGATGCTGCGCAGGACGATCAGCATCGCGACCGTCGCGATGCCGCCGAGCAACGCCGTGATCCCGAGCCAGCGCAGCGCGCTCGCCCAGAACGCGCTCTGCACGTCGTCCATGTACATGCCGGTGACGAGATACCAGTCCCACGCAGCGAAGCGCTGCGAGTAGGAGAGCCTGCCGACCGGCTTGTCGCTGCCGGGCTTGGGCCACAGATAGCTGACGAAGCCGCCGCCCGGCTGATCGCCTGCCTTCACGATATCGACGAACAGGCGATTGCCCGCCGGATCGGCATAGGACGAAAGATCCTTGCCGTTCATGGCGGGCTTGATCGGGTGCATCACCATCGTCGGATGCGAATCGTTGATGGACAGATAGCCGTCCGTGCCGTAGCGGATCGCGCCGACCACTTCGAGCGCGCGCTTCTTCGCTTCCTCTTCGGTGAGCGTCTTGTTCGCGGCGAGCGCGGCGAAGTGCGCCGTCACGGCGTGCGCCTCGTTGACGAGGGTCTTTAGCTGCTCCTTGCGGTCGTCGATCATCGACGTCCGGTTCTGCCACGCCCCGATGATCCCAATCGCGATCAGGCCGATCCACAGCACGGCGATCAGCGAGCCGAGCTTCTTGTTCAACGTCATTCTGTTCATGTTGCGCCGTCGCCTCTTTGCGTTGTCTGGTGCGACGGCGCGCGCCGCCGCATGCCCGCTTTACGGCAGGCAAGGGCGGCGGTTGTAGGGCGGGAATTCCCGTAGGGAAAGCGTCGGCTCAGAGACGGCGGATCGGGTCCTTGTCGGGCGGCGCGTCGGGATGCTGCGGCTCTTCCGGACGATGACCCGGCGAAGGCGGCGTAAGCGGATCGGCTTCCGGATCGCGGTTCGGGTCCGCGATGGGATCCGGAACGGGACTGGTCTGCATGTCGAATTTCATGATGTTCCCCGCAAGGTGGACCGGCGCTACACGGACTCGTGCGCCGCCGGCATGTGCAGCGTGAACGGCGCTCCCGGATGCGCGTCGCCGGTGTTCGACAGCGCGGCGCGTGCGCGGGCGACGATCGCGTCGCTGTTCGTGTCGCGCGGATGCTCGTCGAGGACGATATGCGCCGTGCCCAGCGCGCGGGCCGCGGCGACGGGCGAGGACGCGGCGGCGTCGTCGGACACGAGCAGGCGCGCATTGGCGATCAGACGCGGCAGCGCGGCCGGCGCGACCGCGCCCGCGAGAAAGAGCGCGGCCGTCTGCATCGCGCCGAGCACGCCGGCGGTGCGCTCGGGATCGGGCGCGTCGCCGACGATCGCGATCTGCCAGCCATCGGCGGCGAGCTGGTCGGCGACATCGGCATAACGCTGCGCGGGCCACGCGGGCGCGGCGTGGTGGCTGCCCGGATGAATCAGCACGAGGCGCTCGCGCTCGATGCCGTGGAACGCGGCGAGTTCGTCGTAGGCGCCGGGGTCGTCGTGATCGGCTGCGGGCGGCACTGCGTCCGCGCATGGGATCACGCTCGGCGCGTCGGGAACGAGCGCGCTCGCGAGGTCGTCGCGCAACGTGTAAAGGGGATTGGCTCGCATCCTGGCTCCTGCAAGTGGCGTGGCCTCGTTCGATGTCCGCAAAATCGCGGCGGCCGCGCATTTGGCAAGCACCCGTCATGCCCGGGGCGCCTGTCGCGCGGATAGCCTGCAAGCGCCACGCGATGGACACAGCTTGCGTCCTGAAGCGTGACAGTTTGACCGTCGGTTGCGGCATCTGTCACGTATTGAAGGAGGCGCGGCGGCACTCGTCAAGGCGAGCGACGTTCAGCGTCGATGTAAAAAAACCGCCGCCTCGGGATGGCGAGGCGGCGGCTTTCGTGCTGCTTTCGTTGACTTGGCGCGGCGCGGGGTGCTCAGGTTTCCGCGTTGCCGTCGTCGGCGGGCAGCGTCTTCGGCGTGAACGCTTCGGCGCGGCGGCGGATGCGCTCGACTTCGCCGGTCACGAACGTGCGCTTGTCGGCGGCGAGCGCGTCCTGATAGGACATGCCTTCCGGTACGCGATGCAGCAGCGCGCGCAATTCGCCTTGCGTCGTCTGCTCGACGGGTTCGTAGTCGTACAGGCCGAGTTCCAGTTCGGCGCGCTCGTGCAGGATGAACAGACACGACGCGAACACCGCGACGCCGAGCACTTCCTGCGCGCCGAAGCGAAATTCGTGCGGCACCGGCGAGAACGGCAGCCATGCGATGAGCGCCACGCCCGCGAGCGCCACGGCGATGGTCACGTTCAGCAGGATTTGCAGGCGCGCGATGATGCGCTCGCGTTCGGTCTGCAGTTGCCCGGCCGATTTCGGCACGAGGGCGACGTTAGATTCTTGACGGCGGAGTTCTTCGAGCGGGAGAGCGGCCATGGAGGTTGTCGTCGGGACCATCGGTGAGCGCCAAAGCGGCGCGACACCGGTATAACGCGCGGCTTACAGGAACGTTGACGGCGCTTTCGTCTTGTTGCGCCTGTTTCGTCCTGTTGCATCTAGCGCGTCCGGTCCCCGACCGGCGTGCGGATGGTTGCGGTGCCGTCCGCGATCTGCTGCGCGAAGACGAGCGCTTCGACGATCGTCCCGAAAACTTCCGCGCGCACTTTGTCGTCGGTCAGGCGCATCAGATACGAGGGGTGATAGGTCGGCACGATGATGTGACCCTTGTGCTCGATGGTCTTGCCAAGATACTCGGACAACGCCGTGCGATGCCCCGTGAGCGCCTTTAACGCCGTCGCCCCGAGCGCGACGACGACTTTCGGCGCGATGCGCTTCAGTTCTTCCTCGAGCCAGTAGCGGCAGGCTTCGCGTTCACGCTGCGCGGGCGCGAGATGCGCGCGTTCCTCGCCGTGCGCTTCCCATTTGAAGTGCTTCACCGCGTTCGTCAGATAGAGCGACGCGCGGGGAAGCGCGGCCTCGGCGAGGACTTCGTCGAGCAGCGCGCCCGCCGCACCGACGAACGGCTTGCCTTCGCGATCTTCCTGATCGCCCGGCTGTTCGCCGACCAGCATCACGCGCGCATCGGCGGGACCGACGCCCGGCACGGCCTGCGTCGCGTTGCGCCAGAGCGCGCAGCGCTTGCACGCGTCGAGCGACGGCGGCTCCGTCAGCAGCGTGCCCTTGATCGGCTCCAGATCCGTGTTGATGGTCACTTCCATCTCGGGCGGCACGTTGCGCGGATGGCGGTCGCGCCGCGAATAAGGATCGGCGCGGGAGATCAGCGCGGGATCGGTGCGCGCGTTCGGCGGGCTTTTCCAATAGCGCACCGGCATATGCGACGCCATTTCGGCGGCGTTCGCCTGCGCAGGCGCGAACGTGCTTTCGTAGTACGCGAGCCAGAGCGCCTCGATGGCGTCGCCGCTCACCGCCTCGCCGCTCATGGCGGTGTCGCCGAAGTCCATCGGCTTTTCCTCCGGCTCGCTCGTGCGGTCCACGCGCAACAGCGCGCCGTCCCAGAAAGCGGCGCCGTGCGGCGTGGCGATCATCCACGTGGCGCTGCCCATGCGGGTGGCGAAGTGCATCGCGGCGTGCTCAAGCAGGTCGTGCACCGGTTCGAACCAGCTGATGAACTCGGGCGGCCCGAGCGAGGAATCGCGATGACGGAAGCGCAGCTTGCTGCGCATCTCACGCTCCTCGGCCTCGACCGATTCGATCATCCGGCGCAACCGATGCCCGTCCCCGTCATCCGACGATGCGATCGCGCGATCACCCTGCGTCCAGCGCCACAACGCCTTGTAGAGAAACGGCCAGCGGTCCGGCGCGCGGTAGCACGCCGCCGTTTCGAGCATGGCGAGGAATTCGCGCGCGACCTTCACGGGCTTCTTCGCGTTCGGATCGACCGAGCCGGGCGCGGGCGGATCGATGGAGCCGAACACCGTGGCCGAGGCATCGGTTTCGCGCCACTGCACGTCCGCGGGATGCGCGCCCTCCATGAGGAGCGCGCGCGCCTCGGAACGCCAGGCAGCAAACGACGGGTCGATGGTGACGCATTTCATCGGCGAGCGGAATCAGAAAAGTACTGTATATCCATACAGTGATTCTAGCGATGTGCGGCGCTTTCCGGCAACTATTTCGCGACGATCGTGCCCTTTGACCGCCGATGTGGCGGGCGCTGAAACATGGGAACGCTCATTGCTGAAATTCATCCATCGCGGCGTTCGATTGCCTGCGGACACACTTACACACGGAGCCGAAATGCTTGCCATCGTCATTCCCGCTCACAACGAAGCCGCGCATATCGGCGCGTGCGTAGCGGCCGCGCGGCGCGCTGCGGATCATCATCAGTTGCTCGGCGAGGCGGCGTGCGTGATCGTCGTCGCCGACAGTTGCGCCGACGAAACCGCCGACATCGCGCGGGCGCTGGGTGCGCACGTGTGGTGCATCGAGGCGCGCAACGTCGGCGTGGCGCGCGCGCATGGCGCCGAGCGGGCGCTCGCGCTGGGCGCGCGCTGGCTCGCCTTCACCGACGCCGATACGACCGTTGCCGAAGACTGGCTCGTGCGCCAGCTCGACTGCTGCGCGGATGCGGTGTGCGGCGTGATCGGCGTGCACGACTGGTCGCCGCATATCGGCGCGGTGCGCGAGCACTTCGGACGCACGTACACCGACGCGGACGGGCATCGGCATATTCATGGCGCGAACCTGGGCGTGTCGGCGAAGGCGTACATGCAGGCGGGCGGGTTTGCGCCGCTCGAGTCGAGCGAGGATGTGGCGCTCGTCGAGGCGCTGGTGGCGATCGGCGCGAAGATCGAATGGAGCGCGTCGCCGCGCGTGGTGACGAGTGCGCGGACGGATTTTCGGGCGAAGAAAGGATTCGGTGCGACGCTGCTGGAAGTCGGCAGGCGTTATTTGCCGATCGGGACGGACGGCGCCGATTCGGCGGATTCGGTGGCGATTGCGGCGTGAGCGCGGCCGGCCACGCTCGCCGCTCCGCGCACATTTATTTAATGATCCGAATCAACCTGGCGCGGACGAACCGCCTTTAGACCTGGCCGAGATCGCTCGGCACATCCACATCGCGCAGCACATTCGGATCATCAATCTCGACGATGAACGGCGCGTGAGTCGAAAGGATGCCGCGCGCGCCCGCATCGCCGTCGAGCGCGGCGAGCGCCTCGCGATGCGCCATGCCGAATCCCACCGGATGCCCCCGCGTGCCCTGATAAAACGGCGCGACGAGTCCGGCGCCGGCGTCGAGCGCCCGCGCGACCGCTTCATACGTCGCGGCTTCTATCCACGGCATGTCGCCCAGCGCGACGAGCCAGCCATCGGATTCCGATGTCGCGCGCACGGCCGCGGCGAGCGCCGCGCCCATGCCGCGCTCGGCATCGATGCTGAAAATGACATTGCAACCCGCTTCGTTCAAAACATCGGCGAGCTTTTCCGCGCCGGGCCGCACTACCGCGATCACTTCGGCGGCGACCGCGAGCAGCCTGCGCGCCGATTGAAACACGACGGGCGTGCCGTCGGGCAGGGTGGCGAGCAGCTTGTTGTGGCGGCCGGACGGGTCGAAGCGGGTGCCGAAACCCGCTGCCAGCAGGATGCCGGTCGCGTTCGACGAATAGGTCATCGCGGCTGCTCGTGTGGGGATCGAAGAGGAATTGTGCGGCGCATCGAAGATCGTCGCAAGCATAAAAAAAGCACGCGGCGGTCGTGATGACCGCCGCGTGCATCGTTTCACGTCAGGCCGTCGTCGGCGGCAATATCTTGTCGAGTGTGATCGGCAGGTCGCGCACGCGCACGCCCGTCGCGTGATACACCGCGTTGCCGAGCGCGCCCGCCACGCCCGTTATCCCGATTTCGCCGATGCCCCGCGCGCCGTGCGGATTGATATGCGGATCGGGCTGGCCGACGAACGAAATATCCAGCGTGCCGATATCCGCGTTCACCGGCACGTGGTACTCCGCGAGATTCGCGTTGGTGTAGCGCCCGTAGCGCGCATCCAGCTCGCTTTTCTCGAGAAGCGCCGAGCCGACGCCCCACACGATGCCGCCCATCAACTGACTGTGCGCGGTCTTCTCGTTGAAGAGCGTGCCGACGTCGTACACCCCGACGATGCGCGGCACGCGAACGATCCCGAGATCGGCATCGACATGCACTTCGGCGAACACCGCGCCGAACGAGTGGAACGAGTACTGTTTTTTCTCATCGCCTGGGCGCGTCGTCGCGACGGCTTCGATCGCGCGGCCGCCGTTGCGCGCGATCACGGCCGCCGCCGGATCGCGCTTGTCCGGATTCGAGAGGCTCACGACCCAGCCGTTGGACACCGTCACGTCCTCGCGCGCGAGACCGGCGACGGGCGATCCGCGATCCGCCAACGCCATCGAGATGAGCTGATCGCGCGCCTCTATGGACGCCGCGCGCACCGCCGGCGACACGCTCGCCGCCGATTGCGAGCCGCCCGACACTGGCGCCTTCGGCAGCGACGAATCGCCGAGCGCGAAGCGCACGTAATCGAGCGGAAAGCCGAGCGCGTCGGCGGCGACCTGCGTCATGATCGTGTAAGTGCCGGTGCCGAGATCCTGTGTGCCGGAGGCGACCATCGCGGTGCCGTCGGGCAGGATGCGCGCAACCGCCGATGCCTCGCTGCGGTTCGCCGGATATGTCGCTGTCGCCACACCCCAGCCGATGAGCGTGTTGCCTTCGCGCATCGAGCGCGGCGCCGCGCTGCGCCGCGCCCAGCCGAACTTCTCAGCGCCGCGCGTGTAGCACTCCATCAGCGCCTTGCTCGACCAGGGTTTCTTCTCCTGCGGCTCCATGTTCGCGTAGTTCTTCAGGCGCAACGCGAGCGGGTCCATCTTCAACTGATACGCCATCTCGTCCATCGCCGTTTCGAGCGCGAACGAGCCGCTCGTCTCGCCGGGCGCGCGCATGAAGGTCGGCGTGCCGATGTCGAGCTTCACGAGCTTGTGCGACGTCGACTGGTTCGGCACCGCGTAGAGCATGCGCGTGACGATGGCCGAGCTCTCGGTCCAGTCCTCGAATGTCGATGTGGTCGAAATGACGTCGTGACGCATGCCGGTCATGGTGCCGTCGTCGCGCGCGCTGATCTGGATGCGCTGCTCCGTGTACGGACGGTTGCCGACTATGCCGAACATCTGCGGACGCTCGAGCACGAGCTTGACGGGCCGGCCCGTCTGCTTGGACGCCATCGCGGCCAGCACGACGTGCGACCACACCGAACCCTTGCAGCCGAAGCCGCCGCCGACGAACGGACAGATCACGCGCACGTCGTCCTCGGAGATACCGAAGAACTTCGCCACCGCGCTTTTCGCGCCGGACACGCCTTGCGTCGCGTCGTAGAGCGTGAGTTTCGGGCCGTCCCAGCGTGCGACCGTCGCGTGCGGCTCCATCGGGTTGTGATGCTCGTAAGGCGTCGTGTAGACGGCGTCGAGGCGCGTCGGGCCTTGCCGCAAGCCGGCGTCGACGTCGCCGCGCTTCGTCGTGATCGCTCGGCCCATCATCTTTTCCGGCTGATACGCGGAGGCCTTCGCGCGTGCGAAATCGGCATTGGGCATCGCGGCCTCGTAGCGCACGTCCACGTAACGCGCGGCGCCTTGCGCGTGCTCCAGCGAATCGGCGACGACGACCGCCACCGGCTCGTTGCTGTAACGCACCTGGTTGGTTTGCAGGAGCGTCAACTTGCGCACGGCGGGCGGCTGCGCGTCGGGAACGCCGCCGTTGGGCAGACGCATCGCGTTCTGATACGTCATCACGAGCAGCACGCCGGGCATCGATTGCGCGCGGCTCGTGTCGATCGAAGCGATGCGGCCGCTCGCGACGGTGCTCGTCACGAGCACCGCATGCGCGAGCTTCGCGTCGCTGTTGTCGGCCGAATAACGCGCCTGGCCGGTGACCTTGAGCACGCCGTCGGTGCGATCGAGCGGTTGTCCGATGAACGTCATGCGACACCTCCTGCCTGTTGAAGCGCGCGCACGATCGCACGCTGCGCGAGCGCGATCTTGAACGCGTTGTCGCGCTGCGGCGCCGCGCCTTGCACGGCGAGTGCGGCGGCGGTTTGCAGCGTCGATTTGTCGAGCGATTTGCCCGCGAGCGCCTGTTCGGTCGCGTTCGCGCGCCACGGCTTGTGCGCGACGCCGCCGAGCGCGATGCGCGCGCTTTTCACGGTGTTGCCGTCCATCTGCAACGCCGCCGCGACGGACACGAGCGCGAACGCATAGCTCGCGCGGTCGCGCACCTTCAGATATTTCGAGTGATCCGCGAAGAGCGGCGGCGGCAGATCGACGGACGTGATCAGCTCGCCCGCCTGCAAGGTGGTGTCGAGATCGGGCCTGTCGCCCGGCAGGCGATGAAATTCCGCGAACGGAATCGTCCGCTCGCCGTTCGGGCCGGTGACGCGCACGACGGCATCGAGCGCGGCGAGCGCGACGCTCATGTCGGACGGATTCGTCGCGATGCATTGACGGCTCGCCCCGAGAATCGCGTGCATGCGATTCATGCCATCGATGGCCGCGCACCCGCTGCCGGGCGCGCGCTTGTTGCACTGGGGAAAGCCCGGATCGTAGAAGTACGAGCAGCGCGTGCGCTGCATCAGATTGCCGCCGACGGTCGCCATGTTGCGCAATTGCGCCGACGCCCCCGAGAGCAGCGCCTGCGACAAGAGCGGGTAGCGCTCGCGCACCCAGGCGTGGTTTGCGGCGTCGCTGTTGCGCACGAGCGCGCCGAGCCGCAGGCCGCCGTCGGGCAGCGCGGTGATGCCGTCGAGCGCGTCGATGTGCGTGATATCGACGAGTCTCACCGGCCGCATCACGCCGCCTTTCATGAGATCGAGCAGATTCGTGCCGCCGCCGATGAACATGGTGCCCGGCTGGCCCGCCGCCGAGAGCGCGGAACCGATGTCCGCGGCGCGCTGATAGGAGATCGCGTCCATGTGCGTCTCCCTTAGGCGTTGCCCGACGCGACGGCTTTCACCGCCGCGACGATGTTCGGATACGCGCCGCAGCGGCAGATGTTGCCGCTCATGCGCTCGCGGATTTCATCGTCGGAGAGTTGCGCCGGGCGAAAGCGCACGTCGGCGGTGACGGCGCTCGCGTCGCCTTTGCGGTATTCGTCGATGAGCGCCGTCGCCGAGCATAGTTGCCCCGGCGTGCAGTAGCCGCACTGAAAGGCGTCCTTCTCGATGAACGCCTGCTGAATGGGCGCGAGCGTGTCGCCATCGGGCGCGAGGCCTTCGATGGTCGTGACGGATTCGCCGTCGTGCATCACCGCGAGCGTAAGGCACGAGTTGATGCGCCGGCCCGCTACGATCACCGTGCACGCGCCGCACTGTCCGCGGTCGCAGCCTTTTTTCGTGCCCGTGAGGTTCGCGTATTCGCGCAGCGCGTCGAGCAGCGTCGTGCGCGCTTCCACTTGCAATTCATACGGATGGCCGTTGATGGTGAGCTTCACGGGCATCATCGGCAGGGCGGCGGGCGGCGGTGCGGCGGCTGGCGTCGCCGCGGCTTGCTGTTGCGCATGCGCGAGCGGCGCGGCGCTCACGGCCGCCGCCGCCGCGGCCGACTGAAGGAAACGCCGGCGCGACGGCTTCTGCGCCGTGTCGCTGGCGTCGTGGGGATGGGTATCGGCTGGGGACATGGGGATCGGTTCTCCTCGCTCGTTCGGAAGGACGCCGCGCCGGCTCGAATCTTTATAGGCTTGTTGGCTCGCGACCGATTGCGACGGATCGGGCGGAGCGCCGATGTTCGAGTTCACGGGAGGCGTATGAGGCGCGGGGTCGCGATCGCTCGTCGACTGTAAGGGAACCGAACGTTCGTCGTCCCGCAACCGGTGAGGTGCAGCAAGTCCGATGCCATGCGGCGGCGTCTCGGATCGGATTCCGGCGCTCATGCGCGCCCATGCTCGAAAACGGGACGATCGTTTCGCTAAACGATCCGGCGTAAGCAACGCTTTGTGACGTCTGCACGCGCGCGCGCGGTTCAAAATTGCATGATTTTCGTCGCCGCGATCGCCGACATGCGATATCGCGGCGCGCAAGCACCTTTCAATCCCTGAGGTCCGTCATGCTCGATCCTTATCATCGCGCGATGCAGCACTATTCGGCGAATCAGTACGGCGAGGCACTGGCCGTTTTGTCGCCGCTGCTCGATCGCCCTCACGCCGATGTCGAGGCGCTCAATCTCGCGGCCGGATGCGCTTATGCGATGAATCGCGTGGATCTGGCCGAGGCGTACTGGCAGCGCGCGGTCGCCGACCATCCGCAGCACCCGGGCGTCCACAACAATCTCGGCAACCTCTACGAGCAACTGAAACGGTTTCCTGAAGCGGAAGCGATGTTCCGGCGCTCGCTCGATCTGAAGCCTGATTTCGCCGAAGCGCATTACAACCTCGGCAATGTGCTGGCGCTGCAGGAGCGGATCGCGGACGCGGAGCAGTCGCTGCGACGGGCGCTCGAATTGCGGCCGGACTTCGCGTCGGCGCATTACAGCCTGGGCAAGCTACTGATGAAGCAGGCGCGCCCCGAAGAAGCGAGGGAATGTTTTGGACTTGCGATCTACAACCGCCCGAACTGGGCCGACGCGCATTTTGGCTTGGGTAGCGCACTCGCCGCCTTGCAGCGCCGCGAGGAAGCCGAGCGCACGTATCGCGCGGCCATCGAATTGAATCCGCGTCTGGCGAGTGCATATCAGGGACTGGCGGAAATACTTGAAACGGATGGACGAGACGCGGGTCTGGAGGACGTCTATCGCCGTCTGGCCGATCAATTGCCCGAGTTGAGCGGCGCTCATTACAACCTGGGCCAGGTGATTTATCGAACCACGGCCCTTGCCGGGTTTGAGCGTATCGACGAGGCTGAAGCGGCATACCGTCGCGCGATCGAGGTCCAGCCGGATTACCTGCCGGCGTACATCGCGCTCGGCAACCTGCTCAAGGAGGACCCCGCGCGCGCGGACGAAATGCTGGCGACGTTTCGGCGCGCCGTGGAACTCGATCCGGATTCGGGGGAAGCCCGGCTCAATCTGGGCGGAGCGCTGCTGCGCGTTGGAGCGTATGCGGAAGGCTGGCCGTTGATGGAATCCCGCTACGACACTAGTGAGCGGCAGCGGCCCATGTTCCCGCCGAGCTTCCCTTTTCCGCGGTGGCAAGGCGAGCCGCTGGCCGGCAAGTCGATACTCGTGCTCCATGAACAGGGATTCGGCGACACTTTCCAGTTTTGCCGCTATCTGCCGATGCTGAAGTCGCAAGGGCTAACGACGCTCTCGTTCGCATCGCCGTTAGCGCCCGCGCTGCTCAGCTCGATCGATGGCGTCGACATCTGCATCGGCGGCGACGCCATCGACAGCCTCGCGCACCATGACTACTGGTGTTTGCTGATGAGCCTGCCGGCGCTGCTCGGAACCACGTACGACACCGTTCCCAACGTCACCCCCTATATCGCCGCGGACGAAGAGCGCATCGCACACTGGCGCAGCCGGCTGCCCGCGCAGGTGCCGAAGATAGGCTTCGCGGCGATGGCCGAGCCGCGGCCGTCCGTGTTCGACGCCCGCCGCTGGATCAGTGCGCAAGCATGCGTTCCATTGCTCGGCGTGTCCGGCGTGCGCTTCGTCAATCTGCAGAAGGCGCCGGTCGCGCGCGCGCAACTCGACACCCTGCCGCCGCATTTTCGGCCGCTCGACCTGATGGACGATGTCCAGGACTTCGCCGATACGGCCGCGATCATCGCCTCGCTCGATCTCGTCATCGCCGTGGATACGTCGGTCGCGCATCTCGCGGGCGCGCTGGGCAAGCCGGTGTGGATGCTACTGCCTTCGAACCCGTGCTGGCGCTGGCTGATCGACGGCGAAGAATCGGTCTGGTACCCGAAAGCGCGTCTGTTCAGGCAGACCAAACCCGGCCAATGGGACGATGTGATCGCGCGCGTCGCGGATGCGCTGGGCCGGTGGCGCGATGGCAATTAAGCACCGATCCGCGCATCATTTGATGAGCGCGAGCGCGTCCCTGAAGCGCGGATGCCTGAAACTGCCGAGCCAGCCGAAGATCGCCGTTTCGACGGTCGTGAGCCGCGCGCCGTCCTGCCTCGCCCGTTCGAGCGCGACGGCGCGATCTTCCGCGCGGCGGGACGCGACCGCATCCGCCACGTATTCCACGCGATAGCCGAGGCGCAGCAGCCCGAGCACCGTGAGCAGCACGCACACATGCGCCTCCGCGCCGGCGACCCACATTGTCGCGGGCGCGGGCGGCAGTGCATCGACGAAGGCGGGCGCGAGCGTCGCATCGAAGGTGTGCTTTTCGATCACCTTTGCCAGCCCAATATCTGCGAGCAGCGCGTCCACCGTCCCGCCGAGCCCGTGCGGATTCTGTTCCGTGACGACCACCGGCACGTCCAGCAGATTCGCCGCGCGCAGCAGCGTGCCGACGCGCGCCGTCACCCGCCCGGCGCCATCCAGATGCGGCAGCAGCCGCGCCTGCATGTCGACGATAACGAGCATGCCGCTTAAGCCTCGCTCTCCATGATCTTGTCGATGAGCCGCGCGTTCTCGCCCGCCGAGCCGATGCCCGCGTGCTTGGCCATCGGCACGAAGAAATGTGTGGCGATCGGCAGCTTCGAGCGTTCGAGCCAACTGTTCAGATGCGCAACGAGCCGTTTCGCCGGCGTCTTCAGCTCCTCGCGCAGGACGCCGGGGAGTTTTTCGAAGTGGCGCATCTCGGTCTGATACGGCTCGGGCGCGACGCACAGCGCGTTGGGCCGGCCATCGACATCGAGGGGAAGCCGCTCCAGCGCCTGATGCAGCAGTGCGACGCCTAGTCCCTCGCCGCGCCACGGCTTGCGCACTTCCCACAGGCTGATGTAAATCACGCGATGCGCATTGAACACCTCGCACAGCTTCTCGGGGCCGAGCGCCTCGGTGGCGGCGAGCGCGAGCGAGAGCATCTCGCCCGAGTACGTGTCGAGCGTATAGACGAGATCGGCGCTGCTCGTGAGCGGCGGCACCTTGACGAGCTGCAGGCGCACCGCCGCCGCGACGATGTCGCTGCCCGCTTCGTGAAACACGGCGAACGCGGTGCCGAGCCGCTCGTCATCGACCTGGGGATACTCGTGGCGATAGGTCATCGTGAAGAGAAACGGCCCGATCTTCTCCCGGTACGCGAGAGGCCGGTCGACATCGTAATCATCGACACCGTCGAGGCCGTAGGGATCGTAGTCGCGTTTCTCGCGCCGCTCGCCGTTTTGCACCGCGGCTGCAAGCGCCGCGAGCGGGCGGCGCGACTCGGGCACGAGATCTTCCGGCAACCCTTCCCACGTGAGGCGCAGGAATTCCCGCCCGCCGCGATAGTGCGTCTCGAAGAGCGAGAGCACCTGCCCGCCCGCGACCGGATCGAGGATGCGCTGCGCGCAATCGTAGGCGCGCTCGAGGAGTTGATCGGCTTCGGCGGGATCGGGCGCGAGGTGCGGCTCGCTGCCCTGCGGCGTGGCGGGCAAGCCTTTTGCGAGACGTTCCCTGTGCGCGAGTTCGAGCCATTCGTCAGCGGCGCGTTCGGCGATGAAACCCGCTGCGATCCGGTAGCCCGTCAGCACGATCGACTGGCCGGTGCGCCCGAGCGGAAACACGTACTCGTCGTTCATGGCGTCGTCGACGGTGACGCCGCGGAAGGTTTCGCGCGGCGCGCTCACGTTCGCGGCCGCATCGAAACGGTCATGCGACAGCACGTGGGCGACGAGGTCTGACGCGGCGGGACCGAATTCCGCTCCGGCGCCGGGAAGCAGCTTCAGCAGGGACAAGGTACTCGTGGTGCCGGTCGTGCTCGATGTGCTCATGAATGCCATCTCCGATCGTGGAGGGTTATCGTAACAAACCGTCGGATTTACGGGAGATATCGATGAACGTTCAAAAGGATGATGAGCGGGCGGCTACGGTTCATGAAGGCGGGTGCGCATGCGGCGCGTTCCGCTTTCGCGCGGCGGGCGGGCCGAAGCGCGTCGGGATGTGCCATTGCATGACGTGCCGGCAGGTGCACGGCTCCGCCTTTGGAGCTTATGCGATTTATGCGCGCGGCGACGTGATGATGAGCGGCAGCCTCTCGACGTGGCGCAGTTCCGAGGACGGCCGCCGGCATTTTTGCCCGGTGTGCGGCTCGGTCGCTTACATGGAATACACGACGCGCGATGAAGTGGACCTGCCTCTCGGCGCGTTCGACGAAACCGGGCTCTTCGAACCGGACTACGAGCTGTGGTGCAAGCATCGCGAGCCGTGGCTGCCCCAGGGCGTCCGTCCGGAGTACGACGAAGAGCGCGCGCACTAGGAGGCGAAATGCCGGGACGCATCCGTATCGGCATTTCGGGCTGGCGCTATGCGGGCTGGCGCGGCGTCTTCTATCCGAAGAAGCTCGCGCAGGCGCGCGAGCTCGAGTTCGCGTCGCGCGCGGTACAGACAGTCGAGATCAACGGATCGCATTATTCGCTGCAAAGCGTGGCGAGCTATCGCGCCTGGCATGACGCGACGCCCGCCGGCTTCGTCTTCAGCGTAAAGGGGCCGCGCTACCTCACGCACATGCTGCGTTTCCGCGACGAAACCGCCATCCCGGCGATCTCGAACTTCTTCGCCTCCGGCGTGCTCGCGCTCGGCGACAAGCTCGGGCCATTTCTCTGGCAGTTTCCGCCGAACTTCGCATTCCGCCCGGACGCCTTCGCGCGATTTCTCGAACTGCTGCCGACAGACACCGTCGCCGCCGCGCGTCTCGCTCAAGGCCATGACACGCGTGTGAAGAATCCTTGGTTCGAGCCAGGGAAAAAGCGCGCATTGCGGCACGCGATCGAGATTCGTCATCCGAGCTTCTGCACCGATGAGTTCGTGCGGCTCCTGCGCAAACATCGCATGGCGCTCGTCGTCTCGGATTCCGTCGCCGGCTGGCCGTATGCGGAAGACCTGACGGCTGATTTCATGTATCTGCGGCTGCACGGCAGCGAAACGCTTTACGGCGGCAGTTATAAAGACGAGGCACTCGATGAATGGGCGCGCCGCATCGCATCTTGGGCGGCGGGCGGACAGATCGACGACGCGCGTGTGATTTCCTCGGCGAAACCGCGCCCGCGCGCCGCACGCGACGTCTTCTGCTACTTCGACAACGACCAGAAAGTACGCGCGCCGTTCGATGCGCGCCGTCTCATGGAACGCCTCGGACTTGGCCCTTGCGCCAGTAATCCAATAGAGACACACCGTTGAAGACCGGGACAGCTTTTGTCCCGCCGGAACTGCATGCTCTCGTCAACGGTCCGAGCAATTGCATTCGCGCCCGGAAAATAAGACGATAGGCGGCGTGCGCTGTGCACGCTGTCGAAAGCGCCGGAAGCGCGGCAGCGGCAGGATCGAGAACCTTTGAACTTCATGGCCAGCGAGGAGCATCGATACCATGATGAAGCAACCGGTCAGCGGCAGCGACAAGATTCATCCCGAAGGCGCGACATGCATCGGCGACTGCGATCCTTCCCAGCAGATCGAAGTGATCGTGATGCTGCGACGCAAGGACGAAGCCGGATTCAAGCAGATGATGTCGCGCATCGATGCCGGCGAGGCGCCAGCGCAAGCCGTCTCGCGCGAGGAATTCGACAAACGTTTCACGGCATCCGACCAGGACGTCGAGAAGGTCAAGGCCTTCGCCAGGCAATACGGCCTGACAGTCGTGCGCGCCGAAACCGAGACGCGCAGCGTGGTGCTGAAGGGCAGCATCGAGCAGTTTCAGAATGCTTTCGACGTCAAGCTCGAACGCTTTCAACATCACAACATCGGCGAATATCGCGGCCGCTCGGGGCCAGTCAAGGTGCCCGAGGACATGCACGATGTCGTCACCGCCGTCCTCGGCCTCGACAGCAAGCCGCAGGCGCGTCCGCATTTCCGTTTCCGTCCGCCGTTCAAGCCCGCGCGCGGCGCGGCGCCCGCGTCTTTCACGCCGGTCGATCTGGCGCGCCTCTACGATTTCCCCGATGGCGACGGCGCCGGCCAGTGCATCGCGATCATCGAGCTGGGCGGCGGTTATCGCGACGCCGATCTCTCCGCGTATTTCTCGAAGCTCGGCGTGAAGGCGCCGAAAGTCGTCGCGGTCGGCGTCGACAACGCGAAGAACGCGCCCACGGGCAACCCCAACGGACCCGATGGCGAAGTGACGCTCGATATCGAGATCGCGGGCGCCATCGCGCCGGGCGCGCGCATCGCCGTGTACTTCGCGCCGAACAGCGACGCGGGTTTCGTCGATGCCGTCAATCGCGCGCTGCACGACTCGACCAACAAGCCGTCCGTGATATCGATCAGTTGGGGCGGCCCGGAGTCGAACTGGTCCTCGCAGTCGATCGGCGCGTTCAATGACGTGCTGCAGAGCGCGGCGGCGCTCGGCGTGACGGTCTGCGCCGCCTCGGGCGACGGCGGCTCGTCCGATGGCGCCGGCGACGGCACGGATCACGTCGACTTCCCCGCGTCGAGCCCGTATGTGCTCGGCTGCGGCGGCACGAGCCTCGCGGCATCCGGTTCGGGCATCGCGAAGGAAGTCGTGTGGAACGACGGCGACCAGGGCGGCGCGGGCGGCGGCGGCGTCTCGGGCGTTTTCGCATTGCCGGCGTGGCAGGCGGGCTTGTCGGTCACGCGCAACGGCAAGGCGACGACGCTCGCGAAGCGCGGCGTGCCGGACGTGGCGGGCGATGCGTCGCCGCAAACCGGCTACGAGGTGCTGATCGACGGCGAGGATACGGTCGTCGGCGGCACGAGCGCGGTCGCGCCGCTGTGGGCTGCGTTGATCGCGCGGATCAACGCGATCAACGCGTCGCCTTCGGGCTTCGTCAATCCGAAGCTCTACAAGGCGAAGGCAGCGTTCCGCGATATCACGCAAGGCAACAATGGCAGCTTCTCGGCGGCGGCCGGCTGGGACGCGTGCACCGGCATGGGCAGCCCCGACGGCGCGAAGATCGCGGCCGCGCTCGAGCCCGCAAAGAGTTGAAACGAGATGCAGCAAGGCGTAAGACAGTGAACAACAACCACGACGACGATTCTGGAGCGACGACGATGAACTCCGATCCACTGGCAGCGAGCGACAAACCTTCCAGCGCGGAAGAACCGGCCACGGCGGCCGCCGCGAAGAAAGCGCCGAAGAAGACCACGACGGCGAAGAAGGACCAGCCGTACTTCGACCCTGTTGCATACGGCAACGGCCCCGACGACGCGATCGCCGCGACCGAAGCCGACGAGAATGCGGCGATCACCCATCACAGCGTGACGATCGGCGGCGCGAAGATCGCCTATACCGCGACGGTCGGCCATCTCGTGACGGTCGATCCGAGCAGCTCGAAGCCGACCGCGAAGATGTTCTATGTCGCGTTCACGAAGGACGGCGCGAAGGAGGAAGCGCGTCCGCTCACGTTCTTCTATAACGGCGGGCCGGGCTCGTCGGCGGTATTCGTGCTGCTCGGCTCGTTCGCGCCGCGCCGCATCAAGACGGCGATGCCGGGCTTCACGCCGCCCGCGCCGTATCAGATGGAGGACAACCCGGACAGCCTGCTCGATCGAAGCGACCTGATCTTCATCAATCCTGTCGGCACGGGCTATTCCGCCGCGATCGCGCCGAACAAGAACCGCGATTTCTGGGGCGTCGACGAGGATGCGGCGTCGATCGCGCAGTTCATCAAGCGCTATCTGACGAAGAACAACCGCTGGAATTCGCCGAAGTTTCTATTTGGCGAGTCGTACGGCACGGCGCGCAGTTGCGTGCTCGCGTACAAGCTGCATGAGGACGGCATCGATCTGAACGGCGTCACGCTGCAGTCGTCGATTCTCGATTACCGGCAGGCGGGCAATCCGGTGGGCGCACTGCCGACCGCGGCGGCGGACGCGTGGTATCACAAGAAACTCGGCGTGCATCCGACGCCGACCAATCTTCTGAATTTTGCGGAAGAGGTGGCGGAGTTTTCGCGCACGGATTATCTGAACGCGCTGCGCAAGTTCCCGCAAACCGACGACGAAGTGGTCGAGAAGCTGTCCGAATACACGGGCATCGACAAGGCGACGCTGCTCGCGTGGAGTCTCGATATCGCGGCGTACGACAGCCGCGGCAACTCGCTGTTTTTGACGACGCTGCTAAAGGCGAAGGGCGAATCGCTCGGTGCCTACGACGGGCGCGTGACGGCGATTTCGACGGGCATCGCGGGCAAGATCGACCCGAATTCCGGCGGCAACGACCCGACGATGACGGCGGTAAGCGGCGTCTATACGACGATGTGGAACAGCTATCTGAACGAGCATTTGAAGTTCACGTCGACGTCGTCGTTCACCGATCTGAACGATCAGGCTTTCCTCAACTGGAACTTCAAGCACACGGACCCGACGGGCGCGCAGAAGGGCGTGGATTCGAAGGGCAACATCATTCTCTATACGGCGGGCGATCTCGCCGCGGTGATGGCGTTGAATGTCGATTTGAAGGTGCTTGCCGCGAATGGGATGTATGACTTCGTGACGCCGTTCTATCAGACGATCATCGATTTGCAGCAGATGCCGCTGATCGACAAGACCGTGCGGCAGAATCTATCGGCGACGTTTTATCCGTCGGGGCATATGGTTTATCTCGACGGCGGATCGAGGACGCAGCTCAAGGCGGATCTTGCCAGGATGTATGACGACGCGACCGCCAATCATGCGGCGATGGGGCGGATCATTGCGTTGCAGAAAGTTACTGCGGATAAGCTGGGGGCATTATCGCCGGTGGGTTGAAAGGTTTGTTTTTTGCCGCGGGCGGCGGGGGTTTTTTTTGCTTTCGCCGGATCCCGTTTTGTTATTGGTCTATTAGCGTTGCCCCTATGCGGGGCGGCAGTCACTTTCTTTGCTGCTGCAAAGAAAGTAACCAAAGAAAGCAGCTTGTTAGGCCCGCGGTCACACGCAGTTTGGCCATGCTTGCCAGGCGATCGTGGGCTGCCTAAGTGTCGCCCTCACAAGGCTAATCGGCTTGGCTCGCGCACGGTCTGACAAGCTAGTACCCTGAGCGTGCTGGTTCAGCACCAAATAGCTTCGGCACAGCGCTGCGCGCTGCCGCTGGGTCTACAAGGGAAACCAACCTATCGCACATGCAATGAGATGGAAGCGTTAGCGACGAAGCACGCGCAAACCCGATGAACCCATCGGCCGCGAAGCGGGCCGGAGCCATTTGGCGCTGAGCCAGTGAGTCAAGCGGTGCGAGGCGACAGACCGTGCGCGAGCCAAGCCCGGTCAGACCTTTGAGGGCGACACTTAGGCAGCCCACGATCACATGGCAAGCGTGGCCAAACTGCGTGTGACCGCGGGCGTCTCGAGCTGCTTTCTTTGGTTACTTTCTTTGCAGCAGCAAAGAAAGTGACTGCCGCCCCGCATAGGGGCAACGCTAATAGACCAATAACAAACCGGGACCCACCACCTAAAAGCAGGAACACCAATTGCGACCGGTTGAGCGCAAAACCTCACCCGCAAACCCGGAGTCCCCCAAATGGCAACAAACAAACAGCCGCCCCCGAGCGGCGTCGCCCGCACCCCGTCGCAAAGCAACACCAACAAAAAAGTCGAAGCCCTCGAAACCTTCCGCACCGACGCCACGAACCAGGCCCTGACGACGAACCAGGGCGTCAAGGTCGCCGATAACCAGAACACGCTGCGCGCCGGCGAGCGCGGCCCCTCGCTGCTCGAAGACTTCATCATGCGTGAAAAAATCACGCACTTCGATCACGAGCGCATTCCAGAACGCATCGTCCATGCCCGTGGATCCGCCGCGCATGGCGTATTCAAAGTGTATGAATCGCAGGCCGAACTCACCAAGGCCGCGTTCCTGCAAGACCCATTGAAGGAAACGCCTGTCTATGTGCGTTTCTCAACCGTGCAAGGCTCGCGCGGCTCGGCCGATACCGTGCGCGACGTGCGCGGCTTCGCCGTCAAGTTCTATACGGAAGAGGGCAACTTCGATCTCGTCGGCAACAACATGCCAGTGTTCTTCATCCAGGACGCGATCAAGTTCCCCGACTTCGTCCACGCCGTCAAACCCGAGCCGCATAACGAAATGCCGCAAGGCGCATCCGCGCACGACACCTTCTGGGATTTCGTTTCACTCGTCCCCGAGTCCGCGCACATGGTGCTCTGGACGATGTCCGACCGCGCGATTCCCCGCAGTCTGCGCACGATGGAAGGCTTCGGCATCCACACCTTCCGGTTCATCAACGCGCAAGGAAAAGGACGGTTCGTGAAGTTCCACTGGCGCCCGACGATCGGCTCGGCGTCGCTGCTGTGGGACGAAGCACAGAAGCTCGCGGGCAAGGACTCGGACTTCCATCGGCGGGATCTATGGGAAGCGATCGACAACGGCGACTATCCCGAGTGGGAACTCGGCGTGCAGATCGTCGAGGAAGAGGACGAGCACAAGTTCGACTTCGATCTGCTCGATCCCACCAAGATCATCCCCGAGGAACTCGTGCCGCTGAAGATGATCGGCAAGCTCACGTTGAATCGCAATCCGGACAACTTCTTCGCCGAGACGGAGCAGGTCGCCTTCTGCCCGGGGCATATCGTGCCGGGCATCGACTTCACGAACGATCCGCTGCTGCAAGGGCGTCTCTTCTCGTACACCGACACGCAGATCAGCAGACTCGGCGGTCCCAATTTCCACGAGATTCCGATCAACCGCCCGCTCGCGCCGCTGCATAACGGTCAGCGCGACGCGATGCATCGCCAGACGATCGACAAGGGGCAGGCCTCCTACGAGCCGAATTCGATCGACGGCGGATGGCCGAAGGAAACCGCGCCGGCCGCGGCGGGCGGCGGCTTCGAGACTTATACGGAACGCGTCGAAGGGTCGAAGATCCGCGTGCGCAGCCCGTCGTTCCGGGATCACTACTCGCAGGCGACGCTCTTCTGGAACAGCATGACCGATCCCGAAAAGGATCACATCGTCGGCGCTTATTCTTTCGAGCTTTCGAAGGTCGAGCGCAAGCCCATTCGCGAGCGCCAGCTCGGCATCCTCGCGAATATCGACGAGACGCTCGCCGCGCGCGTTGCCGCCAATCTCGGGCTACCCGCGCCGAAGAAGAGCGCCGACGCCGACGAGCTCGGCAAGTCGTCGGTGAAGGAGTCGCCGGCCTTGTCGATCATCGCGAAGGCGAAGCCTTCGGTCAAGACGCGCAAGGTCGCGATTCTCGCCGCACGGGGCGCCGACGCCGCGAGCATCAAGGCCGTGCAGGACGCGCTCAAGGCCGAAGGCGCGCACGCGAAAGTCATCTCGCCGACGCTCGGCTCGCCGGCGCCAGGCATCGAGGCCGACGCGACCATTCTCGGCATGCCGTCGATCATGTTCGACGGCGTGATCGTCGCGGGCGGCAAGGAGAGCGCGAAGACGCTGTCCGAATCCGGCGACGCGCGTCATTTCGTGCTCGAAGCGTTCAAGCATCTCAAAGCGATCGGCGCGCTCGGCGACGGAGAGGATCTGCTCGCAGCCGCTCATCTGCCAAACGGCGAGGAAGGCGTCGTCGTCGGCAGCGATGTGAAACAGGTACTGAAGCGGTTCATCGAAGCGATGAGCATGCATCGCGTGTGGTCGCGCGCGCAAAAGGCTGAATCGGTCCCGGCCTGACGCAAGGTTCGCAAAACAAGCCCGCGCGTCGCGTTTCGCCGGTTGCAACGGTACGGGCGACCATGCCACTGGCCGGTGATATACGCACCGCGGCCTTTTTGAGAAACTAACCGCACCGATTATTGCGGAGGTGCGGCTTGTTCGATCATGCAGGGCCAGGTAGCGACGTTGCGCGGGCCGCACGCGCGCGACGGCGCTCGTGCGTGGCGATCCTCTTTGTCATCCTGATGACAGGCGTGCTATGCGCGGCGTCCGCGACGGCGGCCGCGAAAGAGCGCATCGTCGTCGGCGTGGCACCAGGCGTCGTGCCGCCGCTCGACATGGCGTATCCGCGTGCGGGCGATCCGCGCGGCATCTCGGTCGACTACGTGAACGCCGTCGCGGGCGCGCTAAAGGCCGATACGCAATGGCGTCTCTATTCGAGCCGCGCCGCAATGATTGCAGCGCTCAAGCGCGGCGAGATCGACATGGCGACCGGCGCGACGGGCGAGGACAGCGGCGCGGCGCTCGCCTACAGCCGCCCGTATCTGCCGCGCAAGCAGCTCTTCATCGAACCGATCGAGACGCGCCCGCCGACGCATCGGATCGCGTACGTCGACACGCAAACCTCGCCGGCGCGCTTGCGGGCCGCGTATCCGTCGATGACGCCCGCCGCTTATCCCGACCTGATCGGCGCGCTGCTGGCCGTATCGTTCGGCGATGCCGACGCGTTCGTCGGCGACATGACCGCCGCCGCCTACGTCCTCAGGCATTTCAAGTTGCCAAACGTGGCCGTCACCCACTTCGCCGCTGCCGACGAAGACGGTTACCGTTTCGCATTCGCGGCGGACCGGCCCGGAGCCGTTTCATTGCGGCACCGGATCGATGACGCGCTCGCAGCGCTGCCGCCGGCATTTCTGCTGCTCGAGTATGCACGGTGGAATCCGAGCGCGGACTTGATCGCGCAGCGCAGACCCATCGAGCTGTCCGAAGAGGAAGCCGCGTGGGTGAAGGCGCATCCCGTCGTTCACTTCTCGATGCTCGCGCAAGGCGCGCCCCTCTCGTTTCGCGACTCGCAAGGCCAGCCAGCGGGCGTCGCGGTCGATCTGCTCAATGCGATCGGACGCGTCACGGGGCTGCGCTTCGAAGCCCGCATGCGCGATTCGATCGATCAGTTGACGGCCGACATGAAAAGCGGCACATCCGCCATCGTGCCTTACGGCATAGGCGATGCGCCCATGGCCGGGACGGTATCCTCGGCGCCGACCGGCGAGGGCATCTTCGCGATCGTGACGGCGGCGGGTCAGCCGCGGCGGCGTGACGCAGCCGCGCTCGCGGGCAAGCGGGTCGCGCTCGCGGCCTATGCGCCGCTGCAAACACTCGTGCGGCAGCAGGCTCCGGACGCGCGTTTCATCTACACGGCGCGGCTTGAAGAGCAGCTTCACGCCGTCGCGCGAGGGGAAGCCGACGCAACTGTCACCGATCTGACCTTCGCAAACTATCGGGTGGGCAATCCGTACCGCGGTTCGCTCGTCGTGAGCGGTGTGCTGTCGACGCAGCCGGTCCCGTACAGGCTGAGCGTTGCGGCCAACGAGCCGATCCTGCTCGGCATCATCAATCGTGCGCTCGCCAGCTTGCCGCTTCCGCAACTGGAGTCGATCCGCGCACGCTGGGCCCTCTCCGAACATCCCGAGCTGCTGTGGGAACGCCGCCGCCCGCAAGTCGCGCTCGGCGCGCTGCTGGGCGCCGCGCTCGTGCTGGTGCTCGCTGGCTGGGCGCTGACGCTGCGCGTGCAGGTCGGCCGCCGGATTGCCGCCGAGAATGCAATGCGCGCCGCGAAGGAAGAAGCCGAGACGGCGAACCGCGCGAAGTCCACCTTCCTCGCGGCGATGAGCCACGAAATCCGCACGCCGATGAACGCCGTGCTCGGGCTGCTCGAAATGGAGCTGCGCGCACCCGGTGAGCGCGCCGCGACCGAGCGCGCGCTGTCGATCGCGCACCGGGCCGCACACGATCTGCTCGGCCTGATCGACGATTTGCTGGACGTGGCGAAGATGGAGGCCGCACGCCTCGTGCTCGCGCCTGCGCCGCTCGAGATCGAGGCGTGGGTCGCGGGCGTCGCGGCGATCTATGAGCCCGTCGCGCGCGCGAAGGGCGTCGGGCTCGCCGTGAAGTGCCTGTCCGATGGCGGCCCCGCCTGGGTCCTCGCCGATGGCCAGCGTCTGCGGCAGATCGTCGGCAACCTGCTCTCGAACGCGATCAAGTTCACCGATGCCGGCGCGGTCACGCTCGAATACGGCGTCGCCCCGCCCCGCGACGACAGGCGCGCGGTGACGCTCGCGGTATCCGACACGGGCATCGGCATCGCGCCCGAGAAACAGGCGATGCTGTTCACGCCGTTCGTGCAGGCGCACGATGGCCACGCGCGCAGCGTCGGCGGCACCGGGCTCGGACTCACCATCAGCAAGCGGCTCGTCACGATGATGGGCGGCACGATCGAATTCTCGAGCGCACCCGGACGCGGCACGCGCTTCACGGTGCGGCTCGATTTGCCGCAGGCGCAAGCCGTTGCATCCGTTGTCCCATCCGTCGTCGAGACGGGACCGGTACAGGCGCATGCCATGGAGGCATCGCTCGCGGGCCTGCGCGTGCTCGTCGTCGACGATCATCCGGCCAACCGCATCGTGCTCGACCGGCAGATCAGGCTGCTTGGCGGTGTCGCGCAACTGGCAGTCGACGGCCAGGGCGCGCTCGCACGCTGGCGCGCCGAGCCACGCGCGCTCGACGTGATCGTCACCGATTGCTCGATGCCCCGAATGAGCGGCGAGGAACTCACGCGAACGATCCGGGACGACGAAGCCAAAGACCCGTCGAGGCCGCGCGCCGTGCCGATCGTCGGCCTGACCGCGAATGCGCAGCCCGACGCGGCCATGCGCGCGATCGCATCGGGCATGAACGCCTGCCTCGTGAAGCCGCTCGCCCTCGACGATCTGCGCGAGGCGTTACTTGCGGTGACGCGCCGCGGCCGAGAATCGACGGCGTCGCCGAAAGTGCCAACGGCCGCGCCCGATCCGGACACGCCGGTGTTCGACCACGCCGCGCTGGCAGGCTTCGGCGATCAGGCCGGCACGCTCATCGACACGCTGAGAGCCGCCAACGCACAGGACCTCGCCGATGCGCACGCCGCATTCGACGCCTGCGACCACGCCCGCCTGCGCGATATCGCGCATCGCATGAAGGGTGCAGCCGCGGTGATCAAGGCGGCGCCGTTCATTCGCGCGTGCGTCGCGTTGCAGCGCGATTGCGAACGCGCGGTCGCCGAAGATCGCAACGGCGACGACGATGCGCCTGTCGCCGCATCGTTCGCGGCATTCGTCACGGCGGCCGGGGCGCTCGATGCGGCGCTCGCCGATCCGCTCGCCTGTGCGTCGTCCGCATCCGGCTCATCGACATGACGCGCTTCGAGGCTCGTGACGAACGCTTCGCGTGCAGCGTGCGTTTCGTGTGTTTTAATTGAACCTCAATCATCTCAAAAAACGCGCGGCTATCCGTGGCCGCGATGGATGCGCAAAGAGGCATGAGTCGAAGGGATACGCGGTTCACCGAGAAAACGAAGCCGGGCGCGGGCCGCAGGAGCCGGCGCGCGCGTGCGGCGCTGGCGTTTTGCTGCGCGATGTTCGCGTTGATGCCGGGCACGCCGCGCGCCCAGCGCGCCGAATGGCTCGATGCGCGCGTCACGCAGGCGACCATCGTCGATACGATCTGCGTGCCGGGCTATGTGGACCGCGTGCTGCCGTCGTTCGAGATTCAGATGCACCAGAAGGAGCGGCTTTTGAAGCAGCGGAGCATCGATGCGTCGTTCGCGTCGGAATATGCGCTCGATCACCGCATGCCGGTGCTGCTCGGCGGCTCGCCCAATTCTCCCGCGAATCTCGATCTGCGCCGCTGGGAAGGGCGTGCGGGCCAGCGGCGCAAGGAACGGCTCGCCGTCTATCTGAAGCGCTGCGTCTGCACCGGCGACATCACGCTAAAGAGTGCGCAGAGCGCGATGGCGGGCGACTGGCCCAATCGCTATCCGAATCTTTCGAGCATGACGTGCAACGGCTTCTGACGATTGATCCGGGGCATCCGTCCGATTTAGAACATTTATTGAAAAAGGACGCGATGTCGCAGCACGCGAATGGTCTACGGGATTAGTATGGAGCTATCTCGAAATTCGTCTGGAGCTTGCCATGATCGTTACGTAGTGTCCTTTCTGGTCATCGGCACGCTTGCGGCGCACATGATCGTGAAGCAGCGCCGGCAGCCCGTGCGCGTGCGCGCAAGGAGGTGAAGGCGATGAACCTGATCGTCTGGAATCTTCCGCAACGCTGCGCCGCGCGCGACGTGCGACGCTTTCTGGAGCATGAGCTCGGCGGCTATGCGAGCGATATCGAAGTCCACGGCGCAGGCACCGCTCACGCCTACGCGACCGCCAGGCTCGCGATCGATGTGCCTTACATCGGCGAGGCGATCGCGCAGAAGCTGTGTCATCAGCGCTTGCTCGACGAGCCCTTGCGCGCGCGCGCATCGCCATCGGGTGATGCGTCCATCCGCCTGCATTGAGCGCCTGCGCTGCGCCGTACGGCGCGCGGCGCCCGGAATGAACTTTGCTGAATTTCCCCTGACGAACGTTATGTAGCGGCGAAGCCGGTGCCTCGTGCGCACCGGCTTTTTTGTCTGCGCGAGATTTGACGCAGGCGCCGCTCGTCGGCAGAACGCAAAGCGGATCATTCATATCGATGCATCAGGCAGGAAAGAACAAGACGCCGCTCGGCGCAAGGATCTTCATGAGCGCGGCGGCGGGCGCGCTCCTTTCGATGGCGACAGCGGTTCATGCGCAGCCTCAGGCTGCGTCGGGCGCATCGGGGACGGTCGGGCAGGGCCGTGTGACGGCGCGGCCCGTCGCGCCCGCGGTGCCCGTGCCGCCGATGCCGCAAAGCGCGAGCATCCCGCATGGCGCGAGCGCGCCTGAACGCGGGCTGCCGGCCATGCCCGTGCCGATGCCGGCGCAACCGGCCCCCACAGCTTCCGCGGCTTCCGAGGCTGCCGCCGCATCAGCCGCGAGCGCGGCGTCGGCGGCATCGGCGGCAAGCGCCGCGAGCGCGGCATCCGAAGCACAGGCGCCCGAAGTGCCGCTGCCCCCGGAGCCGCCCGAACCCAATCTTGCGCAGCGTACCGGGATACCGCCGGCGGGCGCATACGCGATGCGGCAGAACTTCGCGAAGGAAGTCGACCGGCGTCTCACTGTGCCCGTCGCGGATCAGCAGGCGTATGGCCGTTTGCTCCAACATGCGCTCGACGATGACGGCCACGGCGATCTCGCCAACGAGTTCGTCGTGCTGGTCGATCGCAGTGCGAACGTGCAGGCGATCTTCATCTACTTCCGCGCGAAGGCGGGCGATGCGTGGTCGATGATCGGCGCGTCGCCGGTATCGACGGGCCGTCCCGGCACGTACGATCACTTCGTCACGCCGCTCGGCGTCTTCCAGCACGTGCCAGGCAACATGGACTTCCGGGCCGAGGGCACGCTGAACGAGTTCAAGATCCGCGGCTACGGCGCGCGCGACATGCGCATCTACGATTTCGGCTGGGCCGAGGGCGAGCGCGGCTGGGGCAAGGGCGGCAAGTCGCCGATGCGCTTCCAGATGCACGCCACCGATCCGGAGAAACTGGAGCCGCTGCTCGGCATGCGGCATTCGAAGGGGTGTGTGCGCATTCCGTCGACGCTCAACACGTTCATCGATCATTACGGCATTCTCGACGCGCAATACGAGGCACGCGCATCCGAAGGCGAGTCCATGTGGGTCCTGAAGGCCACGCGCAAGACGACGCCTTGGGCGGGCCACTATCTCGTTGTCGTCGATACGGGAAGGAAAACGCGGCCGGCGTGGTCGCCGGGCCCGGGGAAGGCGGTGCGCGAGCACATTCCGGCGGGCGCGAACACGGTCGATTGAGCCGCGCGCCTGTTTCGAGCGCGCGAGCAAGCGCGGATAGAACCGCGCGAGAAAGACCCCGAGGCGGCTATCTCGCGCGCGCGAGCAGCACGCCCGCAAGCGCGACGCCAAAGCCCGCGAGTTGCACGGCGTCGAGCGTCTCGCCGAACGCGAGAAAGCTTTCGAGTGCGGCGAGTGGCGGCGCGAGAAAGAGCAGGGCGGTCGCGCGCGATGCGTCGCCGCGCCGGACCATCCATACGAGCAGCGTCGTCGCGACGCCCGAGAGCATCGCGATGCCCCATGCGAGCGAGAGCCACGTCGTCATCGACGGAATGAAGCGATGCTCCCCGAGCGCCATGACCAGCACCAGCGCGACGATCGCCGCGCCGGCGTTCTGCAGCGCGCTGGCGCTGCGGATATCGGCGCGTGCGAGGGAGGTCTTCTGGTACAGCGTGCCCGCGGTGATGGCGACGACGGAGAGCAGCGCGATCGACACGATGATCCACTGCGAGGCATGCCCGCTTGCTGCATGTTGGACGTGCGCGCCGCTCGCCGCGATCTTCGGCGCGAGTACGAGCGCGACGCCCGCGAGGCCCAGCGCGAGGCCGCCCCATGCGCGTGGCGAGAGCCGTTCACCGAAGAGCCGCGCGGCGACGGCGGCCGTCAGGAGCGGTTGCAGCGCGCCGAGCAGCGCCATGACGCCCGCGCCCAGCCCCTCTGCGACGGCCCAGTAGCCCGCGCCGAGATAGACCCCTTGCAGGAGCGCGCCAGCGACGAGGTGCCGGCCGATGTCGCGGCCCTTCGGCCAGGGCGCCCGCGTGATGACGGCGATCACGAGAAACAACAGCGTCGTGCCGGCGAAGCGCGCGAGCAGATACAGATTCGGATCGACGTAAGGCGTGATCGCCCGTGCGACGATGAAGCCGGTCGACCAGAGAAACACGAAGACGGGAGCGGCGAGGATCGAAACCATGTGAGGCATGCGGCAAGATGAGATGCCGCAGTATCGGTGCGGATGCCCGCAGTCGTCTTGTTCAACCGTGCACTCGCCGGTGCGGGCGCGTCATTCGATTGCGAAGGTGTCGAGCGGCTGATTCGCGCGTGCATCGCCCTCGAAGCGGCGCGATAGTTGCGCATGCAACCGCTTTGCTTCGTCGAGGGTGAGATCGATCCAGTACGGATCGCCCGCAGCGTCGTTCAAGCGATCGGGAGGGAACTGGATTTCGATCACTACGCCTTTTTTGTACATCTTCGTGCCTTGTCCGGAGCTTCGTGCGAAGCCAGATAGTCTAGCGGACAGGTACTCGTGGATTGCTTACCCTGCGGAAAGAATGCATTGCTTTGGGCGGGCAAAACAACCAAACCCGGTTCACATCGATGTCACAGACCTCTGCAATGCTTGGCGGTTGAAGGTCGCCACCGCCCATCCACCACCCCGACAAGAGACACCATAAATGACCCGCGATTTCCGCTTCGCGCGCCACGTGCTGCCGGCGTTCGCCGCCATCACCCTGTTTGCCGCGATGCCCGCCCACGCCACCGACGCCGTCGTCCTGTACACCGCCGATGGTCTCGAGAATCTCTACAAGGACGTGCTTCCCGCATTCGAAAAGAAGGAAGGCGTGAAGGTCAACATCGTCACGGCGGGCAGCGGCGAAGTGGTCAATCGCGCGACCGTCGAGAAGGATTCGCCCAAGGCCGACGTGCTCGTCACGCTGCCGCCGTTCATCCAGCAGGCGCAGCAAGGCGGCCTGCTGCAGCCCTATCAGAGCGTGAACTACAAGAACGTGCCCGCCATCGCCAAGGCGCAGGACGGCGCATGGGCCACGTTCGTCAACAACTACTTTTCGTTCGCGATCAATCCGGAAGTCACGAAGGCCGCACCGAAGACCTTCGCCGATCTGCTGCATCCGAGCTACTCGGGCAAGATCGCATATTCCAATCCGGCGACGGCAGGCGACGGCATGGCCGTCATCATCCTGACCTCCGCGCTGATGGGCGAGGACAAGGCGTTCGACTACCTCAAATCGCTCGAGCAGAGCGCGAAGTTCCATACGAAAGGCACGGGCTATCTCGACGTGCTGCTCTCGCGTAACGAGATCGCGTTCGCCAACGGCGATCTGCAGATGGACCTCGACGACGCCGCGAACGGCGGCCTCTCGATCAAGCCGCTCTTCCTGTCGCACAAGGCCGGCGAAGCGCCGACCACCTTCCAGTTGCCGTATGCGATCGGCCTCATCAAGAGCGGTCCGAATCAGGCGGCGGGCAAGAAGCTGATCGACTATCTGATGTCGTCGGACGTCCAGTCGAGAGTGCCCGATATTTACGGCATTCCGGGCCGCACCGACGTGCCGCTCGCCGGCAAGAACGGCGAGGCCGTCAGGCAGGCGATCTCGGGCGTGAAGCTGATTTCCGTCGACTGGAACGAAGTCATGCGGAAGAAGGCCGGCTGGACCGAGCGCTGGAAGACCGAGGTCATCGGCAATACGGGCAAGCAGACCGAAGTCGTCAAGCCGAAGTCGTAAAGTGAGCGCTCTGCCCAAAGAAGTGTCCGGCGTTCACGCGACGCCGGGTGTGCACATCGATCGTCTGACGGTGCGCTTCGGTACCCGCACCGTGCTCGACGATCTCTCGCTGCGCATCGGTCGCGGCGAATTCCTCACCGTGCTCGGCCGAAGCGGCTGCGGCAAGACCACGCTGCTGCGCTTCATCGCGGGCTTCGTCAAGGCCGATGCACTGGCGGGCACGCTCGCCATCGCGGGTCGCGATCTCACGCACGCGCCGCCGCATCAGCGCAATCTCGGGCTGCTGTTCCAGAGCTATGCGCTCTTTCCACATCTGTCCGTGTTCGACAACGTCGCGTTCGGGCTGCGCGCACGCAAGCTGAAGACGGGCGAGGTCGCAAGGCGCGTCGCCGATGCACTCAAGCTCGTGCAGCTTTCCGATGCCGGCCACATCATGCCCGCGCAGCTTTCCGGCGGCATGCAGCAGCGCGTTGCGCTGGCGCGCGCGCTCGTCATCGAACCGGATGTGCTGCTGCTCGACGAACCGCTTTCCGCGCTCGATGCAAACTTACGCGCCTCGGTGCGCAGCGAACTGAAGGCCTTGCATGAGCGCTTGCCGAATCTGACGATCGTCTGCGTGACGCACGATCAGGACGATGCCCTCGTGCTCTCCGATCGCACGCTCCTGATGCGCGATGGCCGCATCGCGCAACTCGGCGCGCCGCGCGAACTATACGACGCGCCCAACGATGCGTTCGTCGCGCGCTATCTCGGCGCGGCGAATCTGCTGCCGCCGCGCGTGGTGTATCCCGTCGGCGATGCGCGGCACGACGAGCGCGAGCGCCTCGCGTGCATTCGTCCCGAGCGCTTCACGATCGTCACGCTGGGCGAAGGTCCGTTGCATGGCACCATCGCGTCCGTCGAATGGTATGGCGCGGCGCTTTCCATTACGGTCGCGCTCGATGCGTCGCCGGGCGAACCCGTGCTCGTGACGACGCAACGCGGCCATGCACGCATGCCCGAGAAAGGCACGCGCGTGTCCCTTCGCTTCGAGGCTGACGATGTCGTCCTTGTTCGTTCCTGACAGCGCCGTGCGCGACGAAGGCGGCATCACGGACGCAGATCTCTGCGCGCAATTCGCCGCGCATGCCGCGCACGCGAAACGCCGCGAGCGCAAAGGGCAATGGCATCTGCTCTTCATACTCGTGTTCGTGCTCGGGCCGCTCGTCGTCTATCCGCTCGCGCGACTCGTGATGCTCAGCGTGACCGGCACGCATGGTTTCACGCTGCACGCGTACACCGCGTTCTTCGGCAATACGGAAACGCGCGGCATGATCGGCACGACGCTCGGCATTCTCTTCGCGAGCGCGAGCATCGCTTCTTTGCTCGGCGTCGCGATCGCGTCGATGTTGTTCTTCAGACCGTTCGCGGGCGCGCGTTTGCTTACGCGCTTTCTCGAGTTGTTCGTCGCGTTTCCGTCGTTTCTGGTCGCGTTCACGCTGATCTTTCTTTACGGTTCGCAAGGGTCCGTCAGCATCGGCTTGCAGCGGCTCTTTTCGCTCGATGCGACGCCGCTCGATTTCCTCTTCGGCATCGGCGGCGTGATTCTCGCGGAAGTCGTGTTCTATGCGCCGTTCGTCGTGCGCCCGACGCTTGCATCGTATGCGACGCTCGACATGCGGCTCGTCGAGGCGGCGAGGAGCCTCGGCGCCGGTGGCTGGATGGTCGCGACGAAGGTCGTGTTGCCGCTCGCGTGGCCGGGCATCGCCGCCGGCACGATTCTCTGCTTCCTTCTCACGCTGAACGAATTCGGCATTCTGCTCGTGCTCGGCAGCGCGCATCTGATCACCTTGCCGATCGCGATCTACAGCGCGGCAACCGTCGATCTCGATCTTCCCACCGCGGCCGCGGGCTCGGTCGTGATGCTGCTGATGTCGCTATCGCTCTATGCGCTATACAGGCGCGTCAACCGGCGCGCAGGAGTCCGCTGACATGCAGCTTTCGGGTTCATCGCGATTCACGCCCGGCGCGTGCCTGCGCCTCGCGATCACGGGCTTCGTCGCGCTGCTGTGCTTCTGGCTGTTCGTGTTGCCGGTGGTCGTCGTTGCCTTGTCGAGCGTCGCGTCGCACTGGTCGGGAACGATCTTGCCGGATGGCGTCAGCACACGCTGGTTCGCGCGGCTTTCATCGAGCGATCTCGATGCGTTGAGCACGAGTCTCGGAGTCGGCGTGGGCGTCGCGTTCATCGGCACGGCGCTCGGTTTGTGGCTCGCGCTCGCGCTGGAAGGGCGCGACCGGCGCGGCCTCGGCGCGCTCGTCGATGCCGTCGCGATGATGGGCAGCGGCGTGCCGAGCGTCGTGCTCGGGCTCGCGGTGTTGATCGCGTATCACAAGCGTCCGCTCGATTTGTCCGGATCGGCCGCCATCGTCGTACTGGTGCAGCTCGCGCTCGTGCTGCCGTTCTGCTATCGCTGCGCGGCCGCCGCGCTGCGTCCCGAGCTCACGATCTTGCGCGAGGCCGCCGCAAGTCTCGGCGCACCGCCGCGAATGGTGCTCGTGCGCGTGGTATTGCCGCAACTCGTGCCCGCGATCCGCGCGAGCCTCGCGCTCGGCTTCGCGCTCTCGCTCGGTGAGCTGGGCGCGACGCTCACCGTCTATCCGCCGGGATTCGCGACCGTGCCGATCGTCGTCGTGGGTCAGGTCAATCGCGGTTACTATCTGCCTGCGTCGGCGCTCTCGCTGATTCTGCTGGCCGTATCGCTCGCGGCGCTTCTGCTGATCGCCGCTCGCGCACCGCGCCGCTGATCGCTCAAAAAAAACATCTGGAATCCGAAATAAATCGCCTTGTCATGTCAGGTTCGCCGTTGTTGCAAGCAATTCGCGGGCCTCGCCTCCGTTTCCGCCTCGTCATACCAAAAAAAACAAAACTGGCGTAACCTGCACATTCAGGCACGTCCGCACCCGCTCGACCGGATCAGCGCGCCAATATGGGGCACTCGGCGTGAACTCTCGTCATGCTTTCGCGGTCGTTGCATATGTCGCAAATACCGGAGGTTCCGATGACATCCGTCGACCTGGAATTCGACCAGCTCAACAGCACTGTCGATGCGCTCAGGCGCTCCATCTCGAACCGCCTGATGTACGGCGTAGGCAAAGATGCGGTCACCGCGCAGCCGCGCGACTGGCTCCATGCCGCCGAACTGGCGGTGCGCGATCGTCTCGTCGCACGCTGGATGCGCACCACGCGGCTGCAGTACGAACAGGACGTGAAACGCGTCTACTACCTGTCGATGGAGTTTCTCATCGGCAGAACTTTCAGCAATGCGCTGCTCGCGCTCGGCATCTACGACGAGGTGCGCGATGCGCTGGCCGGGCTCGGCGTCGATCTCGCGGCGCTCGAGGACCTGGAGCCGGACGCCGCGCTCGGCAACGGCGGCCTCGGCCGTCTCGCGGCCTGCTTTCTCGATTCGATGGCGACCGTCGGCGTGCCGGGCTTCGGCTACGGCATCCGTTACGAATACGGCATGTTCCGCCAGACGATCGTCGACGGCAATCAGGTCGAGATGCCCGATTACTGGCTGCGCGCGGGCAATCCGTGGGAGTTTCCGCGGCCCGAAGTCGTGTACACCGTGCATTTCGGCGGCCGCACGGTGCAGCACGACGATCGCACCGACTGGATCGACACCGAGCACGTGAATGCGATGGCCTACGATACGGTCATCCCGGGCTTCGCGACCACCGCAACGAATACGCTGCGCCTGTGGTCCGCCCGCGCGACCGATGAGTTCGACCTGTCGGCGTTCAATCAGGGCGACTATCGCCGCGCGGTGGAGGCGAAGAACACGTCGGAGCACGTCTCGCGGCTGCTGTATCCGGATGACTCGACGCAGGCTGGCCGCGAGCTGCGCCTGCGTCAGGAGTACTTCTTCGTCTCCGCGACGATGCAGGATCTGATTCGCCGCTATCAGCGCACGCACACGCACTTCGGGCGGCTCGCGGAAAAGGTCGCGGTGCATCTGAACGACACGCACCCGGTCCTCGCGATTCCCGAACTGATGCGTCTTCTCGTGGACAGGCATCATCTGCCGTGGGACAAGGCGTGGAAGCTCATTCAGCAAATGTTCTCTTACACGAACCACACGCTGATGCCCGAGGCGCTCGAAACGTGGGACGTCGAGATGCTCGCGCGTTTGCTGCCGCGGCATCTGGAGATCATCTTCGAGATCAACGCGCAGTTCCTGAAGCAGGTCACCGAGAAGTTCGGACGCGATGTCGATCTGATTCGGCGCATCTCGCTCGTCGACGAGTATGGTCAGCGGCGCGTGCGCATGGCGCATCTCGCGATCGTCGCGAGCCACAAGGTGAATGGGGTGTCGAAGCTGCACTCGCAACTGATGGTGCAGAACATCTTCTCCGACTTTGCGCGCATGTATCCCGAGCGCTTTACCAACGTAACGAACGGCGTCACGCCGCGACGCTGGCTTGCGCAGGCGAGTCCGTCGCTGTCTTCGCTGATCGACAAGCGGCTGGGGCCGCGCTGGCGCACCGATCTCTTCGAGCTCGGCCGTCTGCGCGAATGGCGTGACGATCCGGAGTTCTGCAAGGCCTTCCACGACGCGAAGTTCGCCAGCAAGCTCCGCCTGGTGGAACGCGCGAAGCGCGACGCCAACGCGATCATCAATCCGGAAGCGTTGTTCGACTTGCAGGTGAAGCGCATTCACGAGTACAAGCGGCAACTGCTCAACATCCTGTACGTGATCGTGCGCTACAACCGCATCCGCGAGAATCCGGAGAAGGACTGGACGCCGCGCGTCGTGATGTTCGCGGGCAAGGCGGCATCCGCATACAAGATGGCGAAGAACATCATCAAGCTCATCAACGATGTCTCGAAGCGAATCAACGCGGACCCCCTCGTGGGCGACCGGCTCAAGGTCGGCTTCATTCCGAACTACGGGGTGAGCGTGGCCGAGCTCATCATTCCGGCGGCCGATCTGTCCGAACAGATTTCGATGGCGGGCACCGAGGCATCGGGTACCGGTAACATGAAGCTCGCGTTGAACGGCGCGCTGACCATCGGCACGCTCGATGGCGCGAACATCGAAATCTGCGACGCGGTCGGGCGCGAGAACATCTTCATCTTCGGCAACACGACCGATGAGATCGAATCGCTGCGCGCAGCGGGGTATCGGCCGCGGCAGATCTACGAGGAGAACCCGGAACTGAAGCTCGCGCTCGACCAGATCCGCCTCGGGCATTTTTCGCCGGAAGAGCCGCATCGTTTCTACGACATCTTCCACACGCTCGTGGATTGGGGCGATCACTACATGGTGCTCGCCGATTTCGACAGCTTCGACAAGACGCAAACCGAAGTCGATCTGAAGTTCCGCGACAAGGAAGCCTGGACGAAAAGCGCGATCGAGAATGTGGCGGGCATGGGCATCTTCTCGTCGGATCGCACGATCGCGGAATATGCGCGCGACATCTGGCACGTCGAGCCGCTGCAGGTGACCTGACGATGCGCTCAGTGCCGCGTGTCGCCCGACACGCGGCCGAGCGTTGCGTGAGGGAAATGTGCGGTGAGCGTGCCGATGACGTCGTTGATGTCTTCGCTGTCGGTCTCGACATGGAGCGTCGTGCAGTCGTGAAGACGGCTCGTCTCGACGACATACGCCTGCGCACGCGCGCCGAATGCATACGCGAGGACTTCACGCGCGGCTGACGAGTCGAGTCCCGGAACGGTCAGATCGAAGGCGACGCAACGACGCGTTTCGCGGCGGCGTGGCGAGCCGCCGCTGAGCGTATGGGGAAGGCCGGCTGAATCGGATGTGCGGAGGTCCATCGATGTAAGCCGTCCGATGACGGCTCGTAGTGGCAACGCTTGCACTGTAGCGTCGCGCGCCTAAAGGCCGGGCTAAAGTGGTGCGCCGCCGTATAAACGCCGTATCAAGATCACGCTTGCGGCTTGGCCGCCGCGCTTGCCGCGTGTTTCGCGACTGCCTCGCCGACGAGCGCCGCCACCTTGTCCGCGAATTCCTGATCCTTCGTGATGAGCACTTCGCGCTCGCCGTCGGGCGTCGCGACTATCAACTGATAGATCACGTCCTGCGTGATCCACGTGAGATAACCCACCACGGTGGTCATCACGCCCAGCACGAGCGCCGCACCCGAGCCGGTGATGATTCCCGCCCCGAGCGCGACGAGGCCGAGCAGCGCAATGATGACGGGCAGCGGCTTCTGGCGCGGAATCATCACGACGCGCGCGGCGCGCAAATCGCGCAGCGGAATCATCTGACCCGACGCCGACAGGCCGGCGCGCGAGAGCGTGACGCCACGTTCGTTGAAAGGAGTATCCATAAGGTTTCGTAGTTTCTTACGGCCGGTGAAACCCGGGAGCGTACCAGACCGTGCCGGGCGGCGGCAGTTACTGACAACGCGCGGAGCGACTTCTGACAATATTCTGCACGACGCTCGTCATGTCACGATTTGCATATCGTGAATTTACGATATATACTTCGCCGCAAGACGATTCGAACAACCTGTGCGTTCCAATCGTCAGACGCACGAGCAACGAAATGGACATCGACGCAATTCACAAGGCCCTCGCCAACCCCCTTCGCCGCGAGATTCTCGAATGGCTGAAGGAGCCCCAGCAGCATTTCCCTGATCAGGAACTGCCGTTGTCGCATGGCGTCTGCGCGGGCCAGATCGATGGGCGCTGCGGCATGTCGCAGTCCACTGTTTCCGCGCATCTCGCGACCTTGCAAAAAGCCGGACTCGTTACCACGAAGCGCGTTGGACAGTGGGTGTTCTTCAAGCGCGACGAAGCGGTCATCCAGGCGTTCCGCGATTCCATTCGGAATCTCTGAGTTTTGCTTACCGCACGGTGAAAGTCTTCTTTCAACTTCATTAGGACACCAATTCATGTCGACACTCTTCGATCCGCTCAAGCTCGGCGCACTCACGCTCAAGAACCGCATCATCATGGCGCCGCTCACGCGTCAGCGCGCGGGCGTCGAGCGCGTGCCCAACGCGCTGATGGCGCAGTACTACGCGGACCGCGCAGCGGCGGGTCTCATTCTCAGCGAGGCGACCTCCGTCACGCCGCAAGGCGTCGGCTATGCGGACACGCCGGGCATCTGGTCCGACGAACAAGTCGAAGGCTGGAAGCTCGTGACGAAGGCCGTACATGACGCGGGCGGCAAGATCTTCCTGCAGTTGTGGCACGTAGGCCGTATCTCGGATCCGGTCTTCCTGAATGGCGAGCTGCCGGTGGCGCCCAGCGCGATCGCGGCCGGCGGGCATGTGAGTCTCGTGCGTCCGCAGCGTCCGTACGTGACGCCGCGCGCGCTCGAACTCGATGAAATCGCCGGTGTCGTCGCGGCATTCCGCAAGGGTGCGGAGAACGCGAAGCGCGCGGGCTTCGACGGCGTCGAAGTGCATGGCGCGAACGGCTATCTGCTCGACCAGTTCCTGCAGGACAGCACCAACAAGCGTGCCGACGCTTACGGCGGTTCGATCGAGAATCGCGCTCGTCTGCTTCTCGAGGTCGTCGATCAATGTATCGATGTGTGGGGTGCGGATCGTGTCGGCGTGCATCTCGCGCCGCGTGCGGATTCCCACACGATGGGCGACAGCGATCGCGCCGCGACGTTCGGTCATGTCGCGCGTGAGCTCGGCCGCCGCAAGATCGCGTTCATCGCGGCGCGCGAGCATGAAGCAGCGGACAGCCTCGGGCCGCAATTGAAGAAGGCGTTCGGCGGCGTCTATATCGCCAACGAAGGCTTCTCGAAGGCAAGCGCCGAAGCGATCATCGCTCGCGGCGATGCGGACGCGGTCGCGTGGGGCAAGCCCTTCATCGCGAATGCGGATCTCGTGCGCCGCTTCGAACTCGACGCAGCGCTCAACGACTGGGATACGTCGACGTTCTATGCGGCCGGTGCCGAGGGCTATACGGATTATCCGTTGCTCGAAACGGCGGAATAAGACGCCTGGCAGTCTGCGTCCCGATGTGAGAACAGCGGCTTCGGCCGCTGTTTGCTTTTTGGGATCGTGAAAGCATGGATCGATAAAAATTCCGCGTAGTCAAGATTGCGAATTAAGGTAAGTGCGCGTCGTTCGTCGCAGCGTACCGGACGATCTTCGACCCAGGAAGGGCCCCGAACGAACCACGGGGGAGAAGAGCTTTCGCGGCTTCAGCCTCGGCGCGGTGACGGCGACCTTGCTCGCGGCCATCGCCATGGACGATCACAAGGCCAGGCAAGAAAGGCAAGTAATCGCGCGAAGCAAAAAAACGGGCCGCTCGACGCGGCCCGATTCATGTCGGCCGAGCGGCCGAGGCTTAGAACTTGTGGCGGATGCCGACGCGGAACGCGAGCTGGTTGTTTTCGCCCAGTCCCGACGTGCCGAAGTAGCTCGACGACGACGAACCGATCGACGCCTGATTCTCGACGCCGTTGTTCGACCCCGACGCCTTTTGATAGACCGCGAGCGCGTACACGTCGGTACGCTTGCTCAACGCGTAATCGAAGCTCGCGTCGATCTGGTGCCAGTGGCCCTTGAAATTGTCGTACAGGTCCATGTAGGTATAGCCGAGACCGGCCGTCATCGCGGACGTGAATGCGTACTTGCCGCCGATGTCGAACGCGTTCAGGCGCGAGCTCGAACCGACGATCGGCTCGAAGCGCGTGTTCGTCCACAGGCCGAAAACCGTCGCCGCGCCGAACGCGTAGTTAGCGCCGATGCCGAACGTGCGCAGATCCTTCGCGTTGTTGGTCGTCCCGGTCGTGTTGATGTTGGCGATCGTGGAGCTGAATGCCGGCGTCGCAGCCGTCGGATAACGAATGTCCGTGTACGCCGCACCGATGCCGAGCGGGCCGGCCTTGTAGTTCAGGCCGAAGCTGTAAGCGCGCGACGAGCCCTGGGTCGTCGTGGTCCCGACCGTCGTGTTGGGCGTGCCCGCGAAGGCGCCGGCCGTGTTCGAGAAGCCGTACATCGCGCCGAACGTGAAGCCGTAGAAGTTCGCGCTCGAGAACTTGACCGCATTGTTGATGCGGCTCGACGTCAGCTGGTCGAAGTCGTTCATGTGGTACGCGTAGTTACCCGCGACGGTCTGGCCGCCGATCGCATAGTTCGAGCCGAGGTAGTCGGTGCTGAAGCTGTACTGACGACCGAAGGTCAGCGAGCCCACGTTGTTCTGCGCGAGACCGACGTAGGCCTGACGGCCGAATTCCGCGCCGCCCTGACCGAGCGTGCCCGTGCCGCTGTTGAAGCCATTCTCCAGCGTGAAGATGGCCTTCAGGCCGCCGCCGAGATCCTCGGCGCCTCGCAGGCCCCAACGGCTGCCTTGCGCGACGCCGTCGTCGTACTTGACGAGGGAATCGCCGGCGCGCGTCGGGCTCGCGGAGCTGTTGTTCACATAGCTGATGCCGGCGTCGATGATGCCGTAGAGGGTCACGCTGCTTTGCGCGTGGGCGGAGGTGGCGGCGAGGGCGGCAAATGCGGCGAGCGCGGCGGTCGCCAGGAGGTTCTTCTTCAAAACAAGCTCCGTGAGTTGGTTCGCGGTGTGGTTGTTGACGGTGTCTGCGGTGCGTCGCGCTCTGACGGCGCGTGGCGGCGACGGGCGCAAATGTAGCGATCGCTGAAGAAAGAAATGTGACACTGCTTGCAACCCGCTTGCGGTGTGTCGTGTGTGCAACACGGCTGGTGAAACATCGCCGCTTGTGCATCCGGCAGGTCCGATGCGATGCTCACGGTTCCGTCACCGCGAGCGAAATCATGGACGAGCAAGGAATCCGCGAACTGGAGGAGCGCCTGAAGAAGGCGATGGTGGCGTCGGACGTGGACGCGCTCGATGCGCTATTGGCCGACGACCTGAGTTTCGTCGATGCGACCGGCAAGGTGTGGACCAAGGCCGACGACCTGAATGGGCATCGCTACGGCATGCAGCGTATCGAGAAGCTGGATGTCGAAGAACAGAGCGTGCGCGTGTACGGTGCCTTTGCCGTCACGGTGACGCGTGTGGCGCTTTCAGGGACCTTCGCGGGCGCCCCGTTCGCGGGCAGCTTGCGCTACACGCGAACGTGGGGAGACATCGGCGGCGGGTGGAAGATCGTGGCCGCGCAATGCTGTCTTGCGCCGTTCTGACGCAAGCAGCGCTTACGCCGACAACAGCGAGCCCGTCCGATAAGCCTTCGCGCCCGCGATGCGCGCCACTTCGAGCCCCGCGGTCGCGAAACGCGTGATGTGCCGCGCGTACATCACGCCCGAGGTCGTGCATTTGAGCGTGGTGACGGTGTCGGTGAGCGGATCGACGATATCGGCGATCGGCGCGCCCGCTTCGATGAACGCGCCCACTTCCGCACGGAACACGAGTACGCCGGACGCCGGCGCGACGATCGGCTCGGCGCCTGCGAGCGGCGTCGCCGGATGCACGAGCGGCGGCTGCTCCGGCACGGGCGCATCGATCACGCCGCGATGGATCAGATAGTTGACGATCGCCCGCGCGTCCTTTTCGGCGAGCTCGTAGGAGACATCGTGCTGGCTGCGCAGCTCGACCGTCACCGAGATGCCGCCGTTCTCGATCGGGAAACGCTCGCCGTAACGCTGGCGCAGATCCGACCAGCAGAAGCTGTGGATTTCATCGAACGGATTGCCGACCGAATTCAGCGCGAGCAGCGAAGCCTTCGCATCGAGATAGCGGGCGAGCGGCTCGACTTCGTTCCAGATGTCCGGGTTCGTGTAGAGATGCAGCGCGGCGTCGAGATCGCAGTGCAGATCGAGCACGACATCGGCGTCGAAGGAGAGCTTCTGCAGCGCAAGGCGTTGCGATTCGAGCTCGGTGTGCGGCGTCTGTTCGTCGAGCGCTTCCTTCATCGCGGCGCGCACCGCGAGCTTGTTGGCGCCGGCGTCCTTCCCGAGGCGCGCTTCGATCCGCGGCGCGATCAGCGCGGCGAGATCGTAGAAATTCCGATTGAAGTTGTGACCGCTGTTGGTCTCGAAGCGGCCCATCAGCGTGCCGTGCAGATGCTGCGAGAGGCCGATCGGATTCGGCACCGGCACGATGACCACTTCGCCGCGCAGCTTCCCCGCTGCCTCGAATTCGGCGAGCAGGCGCCGCAGACGCCACGCGACGAGCATGCCGGGCAGTTCGTCCGCGTGCAGCGAGGACTGGATATAGATCTTCTGGCCGCCACCGGGGCCGTAGTGAAAACTCGTGATGGTGCGGGAAGTGCCGAGCGTCGGCGAAATCAGGGGATGAGTTCTGGTTTGCATGTTGGTCGCGCGCACGCGAATGCGCGGGTCTTGCCTCTGGGAATTGCCGGGCGCCGCGGTGTCTCCGTCCGTCGGCGTCCTACCGGACGTTCGATCTTAGCCGAAATCGGCGCGGCGGGCCTCCAAAAGGAAAACGGGCTCCGCGCCCTTGAGCGCGGAGCCCGTTTCTCAGCCGGTCGGCGTGAGCGTGAGGCTTAGCCGCCGTACACGTCGAAGTCGAAGTACTTCTTCTCGAGCTTCTTGTAGGTGCCGTCCTTGATGATGTCGGCGATCGCCTTGTCGATCTTCGCCTTCAGGTCGGTGTCTTCCTTGCGCAGACCGATGCCCGCGCCGTTGCCGAGCGTCTTCGGATCGTCGATGTTCTTGCCGGCGAAGTCATAGCCTGCGCCGCGCGGCGTCTTCAGGAAGCCGATTTCGGCCTGCACGGCGTCCTGCAGCGCGGCGTCGAGACGGCCCGAAATCAGGTCGGCGTAGACCTGGTCCTGGTTCTGATACGGCGTGACCGTCACGCCCTTCGGCGCCCAGTAGGTCTTGGCGTAGGTTTCCTGGATCGTGCCTTGTTCGACGCCCACGTTCTTGCCCTTCAGGCTTTCAGCCGTCGGCAGAATGTTGCTGCCCTTTTTCGCGACGAGGCGCGTCGGCGTGTTGAAGAGCTTGCTCGAGAAGGCGATCTGTTCGGCGCGTTGCGGCGTCATCGACATCGACGAGAGCACGCCGTCGAACTTCTTCGCCTTGAGCGCGGGGATCATGCCGTCGAAATCGTTCTCGACCCACACGCACTTCGCTTTCAGGCGCGCGCAAATCTCGTTGCCGAGATCGATGTCGAAACCGACCAGCTTGCCGTCGGCACCCTTCGATTCGAACGGAGGGTAGCTTGCGTCGACGCCGAAACGAATCGTCGAATAGTCCTTCGCAAGCGCCGGCGTGACGGCGGTGAGCGACGTGGCGGCGAGAAGGGACATCGTCAGTGCCGCGAGCAGTTTCTTCACTGTTTTAACTCCAGAAGGTGGTCAGTTCAGCCCGGAAGGTCTCGTATCCGGGCGTCCGGCGCGTCGATGAGCGCCGGAGCATGGCATTCCGCGGATCGTGTCCGCTCAGAATCGGCAGAAGGTTACCAAGCCAAAATAGTTCGGGAGCTAGTAAAAGCCCGGATAGCAGGGCTTTAGAGCTTTTCTTCGCGTTCCTTTTCCATCAGCGCTTCCTGAGCGGATGGTCCTTCAGGAACCACGATAGCGCGAAAGCGATGAGCGCAATGCACGCGGCGACGAGATAGACCGTGTGCATCGAGCCCGCGAACGCGTGCAGGTAATCGTCATGCAACGCGGCCGGCAGATGCGCGACCGCCTGCGGTCCGAGCGATTGCGGCAGCTCGGTGCCCGGCGGAATCAGCGTTTCGAGGCGAGACCGCAAGCTGTTTGAAAAGATCGCGCCGAATGCCGCCACGCCGACCGAGCCGCCGATCGAGCGGAACAGTGTCGCGCTGGAGGTCGCCACGCCCGTCAGCCGGAACTCGACGACGTTCTGCACCGCGAGCACGAGCACCTGCATCACCATGCCGAGCCCGAGGCCGAGCAGCGCCATGTAGATGTTCATGACGGCGAGCGGCGTGTCGAGGTCGAGCGTCGAGAGCAGCAGCATCGCAGCGAGACGAGCGCCGTGCCCATGATCGGGAAGAAGCGGTATCGAACGGGCGGGAAAGATCAGGGACGACCGGAGTCTTCGTGTTCATTGCGCCGGCGATGCTGATCGTGATGGCGGCGATTGGCTTCATGGGGCCGCCAACGCGCGATCTCGCGCTGGAGAAAATCTCGCGCTAGGCGCAAAAAGCGCGCGATGCTGTGAGTCAGCCTCCCGTATGCCAAAATCCGCAGAACGTACCCAATCGGCGGCCAATATTCGAATATGTCCGATACGCTCAACACACTCGAAGCAGATCATGCGATGCGCAACTGGACGTACCGGTCGATGGGGACCATTCCGATCGGTTCGGACCTGCACAAGCGCATGTTCTGCGAGATGCTGCTGACGACACACAATCCGTACAAGCCCGCTGTCATCGACTGGCCGAAGCTCGATCCCGCCGCGCTGAAGCGTGTGACTTCGCTGCCGATCTGGGATATCGCCGTTCAGACCGAGGGGCGCGCGTCGATTCGCGTCGCGACCTACGCGGGCACCGTCGCGGACCCCCAACTGCGGGAAGCCTTGCGCATGAACGGCGGCGAAGAAGCGCGGCACAAGCTCGTGCTCTCGAAGCTGGTCGAGGCGTACGGCATCGCCCTTGCGCCGGAGCCGCCGTATCCCGCGCCCGCCGATGCGCTGCGTGCATGGATGCTCACGGGCTACAGCGAGTGCATCGACAGTTTCTTCGCGTTCGGGCTTTTCGAGGCGGCGCGGCAATCGGGATATTTCCCCGAAGCGCTCGTCGAAACTTTCGAGCCGGTCATTCAGGAAGAAGCGCGGCACATTCTGTTCTTCGCGAACTGGGTCGCGTGGTATCGGCGCAGCCTGCCCTGGTATCGCAAGCCGTGGTTCCTGGCGAAGACCGCGAGCGTCTGGTTCTCGCTGATCCGCGACCGCATCTCGCTCGCGCGCGGCTTCGACAAGAGCGGTGCGGCGCAGGACGTGAACTTTCCTGCGAATGTCGGCGATTCGGTGGCGGGTGACGTATCGGTTCGCTCGTTGATCGAACTGTGTCTCGCTGAAAACGATCGCCGGATGGGGGGCTACGACGCGCGGCTTTTGCGCCCGACCACCGTGCCGAAGCTCGCGCGCTTCGCGTTACGCTTCATCAGGAAGTAGGCTTCTCTCGCGCGGCGCTCGTTTCAAAGCGCCGCGACGCTTCCTCCACGTCTTGCCGGAACTGCGCGAGCGCCGCCAGTTGCGCATTCGGCGGCTGTAGCGCCGTCCACAATACTTCCACCAGTTCGTTCGCCGTCGTCTCGATCTGAGTCTGACTCAGACGGCGCTTGGCAAGCGTCGCATCCCACAGCACGTGCTCCATCGGGCCGAATACGAGCGAGCGCAAAAGGCGCAACGGCAGGTCGCTGCGTACATGGCCGAGCGCCTGGCCGCGTGCGAGCACGTCCATCAGCGGCGCGGTATAGCGGCGCTGCAATTCCGTCAGCGTGTCCGACAGATCGTGCTGCTTGCTGCGGCCTTCGGACAGCACGAGCGCGCACAGCCCTGTTCCGTTCATGAGCATCAAGCGCATGTGCGTCCTGACGATGAACGCAAACTGCTGGCGCACCGAGCCGTCGCGCGGCAGGCCGGTCTCGAAAGCGTTGATGATTTCGTCGTACCAATCGGCGATCACGCGCGCGCATAGTTCGCGCTTGCCGCTGAAGTAGCTGAACACGGTCGCTTCCGAGATGCCCGCGCGTTGCGCGATCTCGGCGCTCGTCGCGGCGTCGTAGCCTTTCTCGGCGAACACGTCGCGACCCGCCTGGAGGATGTCCTTCACGCGCTGCTGCGATTTGACGCCGGCGGGCGCGCGGCGGCCGGTGGCGGTAGTTTGCGTCGACATTGGCGTGGGCCCGGAAAAATGAGCGTGCGAAATAAATGTGAGCGTAGCTCAAAAACCTATTGACGGCTAGCCGATTTGAGCGTGAAATTGCCTCATTCCGTGGTTTGCTGCCCTGTGTGAGTGAAACTCAAATTCAGGGCGCGCCGAAAACATCGCATCTGGAGGAGACGACTCATGAGCAACGTACCCGGACTGAATTTCGCGTTGGGCGAAGACATCGACATGCTGCGCGACTCGCTCGCCAATTTCGCGGCGAAGGAAATCGCGCCGCGCGCGGGCGAAATCGACCATAGCGACCAGTTTCCTATGGATCTCTGGAAAAAGTTCGGGGACCTCGGCGTGCTCGGCATGACCGTCTCCGAGGAATACGGCGGCGCGAACATGGGCTACACCGCGCATATGGTCGCGATGGAGGAGATTTCGCGGGCGTCGGCGTCGGTCGGATTGTCGTACGGCGCGCATTCGAATCTGTGCGTGAACCAGATTCATCGCAACGGCACGGAAGCGCAAAAGCAGAAGTATCTGCCGAAGCTGGTGTCGGGCGAGCATATCGGCGCGCTTGCGATGAGCGAGCCGAACGCGGGCTCGGACGTCGTCAGCATGAAGCTGCGCGCCGACGAAAAAGGCGATCACTACGTGCTCAACGGCACGAAGATGTGGATCACCAATGGCCCGGACTGCGACACGCTCGTCGTGTACGCGAAGACGGACATCGAAGCCGGTCCGCGCGGCATCACGGCGTTCATCGTCGAGAAGGGCATGAAGGGTTTTTCCGTCGCGCAGAAGCTCGACAAGCTCGGCATGCGTGGCTCGCATACCGGCGAGCTCGTGTTCGAGAACGTCGAAGTGCCGAAAGAAAACATCCTCGGTCAACTGAATGGCGGCACGAAGGTGCTGATGAGCGGCCTCGACTACGAGCGCGCCGTGCTCGCGGGCGGTCCGACCGGCATCATGCTCGCGTGCATGGACGCGGTCGTACCGTATATCCACGATCGCAAGCAGTTCGGCCAGGCGATCGGCGAATTCCAGCTCATTCAGGGCAAGGTCGCGGACATGTACTCCACGCTGCAGGCCTGCCGCGCGTATCTCTACGCTGTCGGCCGCCAGCTCGATACGCTCGGCTCGGACCACGTCCGCCAGGTGCGCAAGGACTGCGCGGGCGTCATCCTCTACACCGCCGAAAAGGCCACGTGGATGGCCGGCGAAGCCATTCAGGTTCTCGGCGGCAATGGCTACATTAACGAGTACCCGGTCGGTCGGCTGTGGCGCGATGCGAAGCTCTATGAAATCGGCGCGGGTACGAGCGAGATCCGCCGCATGCTGATCGGCCGCGAACTGTTCGCCGAGACGGCCTGAGGCGCGCGACATGACGATCATCGAATCGAAACTGAATCCGCGCGGCGAGGAGTTCCGCACGAATGCGGCGGCGCTCGAGGCGCTCGTCGCAGACCTCAAGGAGAAGGTCGCGAAGATCGCGGAAGGCGGCGGACAGGCCGCGCGCGATCGGCACGTGTCGCGCAACAAGCTGCTGCCGCGCGATCGCATCGCGCAACTGCTCGATCCGGGCACGCCGTTTCTCGAACTGTCGCAACTCGCGGCATACGGCATGTACAACGACGACGCCCCGGGCGCGGGCATCATCACGGGCATCGGGCGCATTGCGGGGCAGGAGTGCGTCGTCGTGTGCAACGACGCGACCGTGAAGGGCGGCACGTACTATCCCGTGACCGTCAAGAAGCATTTGCGCGCGCAGGAAATCGCGGAGCAGAACCGTTTGCCGTGCGTGTATCTCGTCGATTCGGGCGGCGCGAACCTGCCGAATCAGGACGACGTCTTCCCCGACCGCGATCACTTCGGCCGCATCTTCTACAACCAGGCGAACATGTCGGCGCAAGGCATCGCGCAGATCGCCGTGGTGATGGGCTCGTGCACCGCGGGCGGCGCGTATGTGCCCGCGATGAGCGATGAATCGATCATCGTCAAGAATCAAGGCACGATCTTTCTGGGCGGCCCGCCGCTCGTCAAAGCCGCAACGGGCGAAGAAGTCAGCGCCGAAGATCTGGGCGGCGGCGACGTGCATACGCGTCTCTCGGGCGTCGCCGATCATCTTGCGCAGAACGACGCGCATGCGCTCGGCATCGCGCGCAGCATCGTCGGCAATCTGAATCGCGTGAAGACGCCGACGCTCGCGTTGAAAGAACCGCTGCCGCCGCGCTATGACCCGCAAAGCGTCTATGGCGTGATCCCCGTCGATACGCGCAAGCCCTTCGACGTGCGCGAAGTGATCGCGCGCATCGTCGACGATTCCGCGTTCGACGAGTTCAAGGCGCGCTACGGCACCACGCTCGTTTGCGGCTTCGCGCATATCTGGGGCCATCCGGTCGGCATCGTCGCGAACAACGGCATTCTCTTCAGCGAATCCGCCCTGAAGGGCGCGCATTTCATCGAGCTGTGCGCGCAACGCAAGATTCCGCTCGTGTTCCTGCAGAACATCACGGGCTTCATGGTCGGCCGTAAGTACGAGAACGAAGGCATCGCGCGCAACGGCGCGAAGATGGTGACGGCCGTGGCCACGGCGAAGGTGCCGAAGTTCACGGTGATCATCGGCGGCTCGTTCGGCGCGGGCAACTACGGCATGTGCGGCCGCGCATATTCGCCACGCTTCCTGTGGATGTGGCCGAACGCGCGCATCTCGGTGATGGGCGGCGAGCAGGCCGCCTCCGTGCTGGCGACCGTGCGGCGCGACGGCATCGAGAAGAAGGGCGGCACGTGGTCGAAGGAGGAAGAAGAAGCGTTCAAGGCGCCGATCCGCGATCAGTACGAGGCGCAGGGGCATCCGTACTACGCGAGCGCGCGTCTGTGGGACGACGGCGTGATCGATCCCGCGCAAACGCGCGACGTGCTGGGCCTCGGCCTGGCGGCGACGATGAACGCACCCATCGAAGACACGCGCTTCGGCGTGTTCCGCATGTGACCCACGGATGTAATGCCATGTTCAACAAAATACTGATTGCGAACCGCGGCGAGATCGCGTGCCGTGTCGCGGCGACGGCAAAGCGCCTGAACGTGGGCAGCGTCGCCGTCTATTCCGACGCGGACGCGAAAGCCAAGCACGTCGATGTCTGCGATGAAGCGGTGCATGTCGGCGGATCGGCCGCGGCGGAGAGTTATCTGCGCATCGAGCGCATCGTCGAAGCAGCGAAGAAGACCGGCGCGCAGGCGATTCATCCGGGCTACGGCTTTCTGTCGGAGAACGAGGACTTCGCCAATGCGTGCGAGAAGGCGGGTCTCGTCTTTATCGGACCGCCCGTCGAAGCGATCCGCGCGATGGGTTCCAAGGCGGCCGCGAAAACGCTGATGCAGTCCGCTTCCGTGCCGCTCGTGCCCGGCTATCACGGTGACGATCAGGATCCTTCGCTGCTTCAGCGCGAAGCGGATCGCATCGGCTATCCGGTGCTTCTGAAAGCGAGCGCGGGCGGCGGCGGCAAGGGCATGCGTGTCGTCGAGAAGAGCGAGGACTTCGCGGCGGCGCTCGCATCGTGCAAGCGCGAGGCGGCGTCGAGCTTCGGCAACGATCGCGTGCTGATCGAGAAGTATCTGTTGCGCCCGCGTCACGTCGAAGTCCAGGTGTTCGCCGACAAGCACGGCAACGCGGTTTATCTCTTCGATCGCGACTGTTCCGTGCAGCGTCGCCATCAAAAGGTGCTCGAAGAAGCGCCCGCCCCGGGCCTTCACGACGAAACCCGCCGCGCGATGGGCGAAGCCGCGGTCGCGGCGGCGCGCGCGGTGAATTACGTCGGCGCGGGCACGGTCGAATTCATCCTGACGCAGGACGGCCAGTTCTACTTCATGGAGATGAACACGCGCTTGCAGGTCGAGCATCCGGTGACGGAGATGGTGACCGGGCTCGATCTCGTCGAATGGCAACTGCGCGTGGCGGCGGGCGAGCCCTTGCCGCTGAAGCAGGACGAGCTGAAGGTGCACGGCCACGCGATCGAGGCGCGCATCTACGCGGAAAATCCGTCGCGCGGGTTCCTGCCGTCGACGGGCACGCTCAAGCACGTGCGCATGCCGCACGCGGTCGAGTTCTCGATCGACGGCGACGTGCGCGTGGACAGCGGCGTGCGTCAGGGCGACGCGATCACGCCGTTCTACGATCCGATGATCGCGAAGCTGATCGTGCATGGCCGCGACCGCCGCGATGCGCTCGCGCGCATGGCGCGCGCGCTGGCGGAGTGCGAGATCGTCGGGCTCTCGACGAACGTGGAGTTCCTGCAACGCATCGTGAAGAGCGAGCCGTTCAGCGCGGGCGATCTCGACACGGGCCTGATCGAGCGTCATCACGACGCGCTGTTCGAGCCTACTCACGTCTCGCGCAAGAAAGGGCTTGCGCTCGCGTGCGCGGCGCTGCTCACGCGCGAGGGCGGCGAGGCGCATGGCCAGTCGCCGTGGGATGCGCTGTCGCACTGGCGCATGGCGGGCGGCTACAGCCAGGATTTGAACTGGCGTGCGCTCGATACGGACGAAACGCTCAAGGTCGTGTTCACGAAGAACGGCGACAAGCATTTGCGGTTCGATGACGAAAGCGCGCGCTTCGACTGGTCGCACAGCGGCGCGACGTCATTCGCGGTCCGGCTCGACGATGCGCTGATCAAGGGCCACGTCTTCACCGACGGCGACGTCTTCCACGTCTTCCACGAAGGCGCGGCGTTCCAGTTCGAGTGGCAGAACCTGATGGCCCATGCGGGCGATGCCGAGCACGAAGGCCGTCTCACGGCGCCGATGCCCGGCAAGGTGATCGCGGTGCTCGTGGAGGCGGGCGCGACGGTGACGAAGGGCGCGCCGCTGATGGTAATGGAAGCGATGAAGATGGAGCATACGATCGTCGCTCCGGCCACGGGCAAGATCGGCGAGATTCTGTTCGAAGTCGGCGATCAGGTCGCCGACGGCTCGCAGTTGCTCGTGCTGGAGGTGGAGCAGGCGGCTAGCGCTTGACCTTCGCGGGCGTGCCGAGCAGCGTCTCTTCGCTCTCGGCGCGCACCAGAATCTCCACACGGCGGTTCAGCGCGCGGCCTTGCGCCGTGTCGTTGCTGGCGATCGGCCGCTGCCACGCCATGCCTTTCGTCGCGATGCGCTCGGCCGGTACGCCGCGCGCGATCAACGCTTGTGCGACCGCCTGGGCGCGCGCATCGGAAAGCGCACGGTTATAGGCCAGCGTGCCCTGGTTGTCGGTATGGCCCTCGATCAAGATGGGGCGCATGCTGCGCTTCAATACTTGAGCCGCGCGATCGAGCAGCGGCGAATAGCCCGCGCGGATCGTCGATTCGTCGCTATCGAAGAGCGGTGCCTCGGGCAACCGCATCTCCACGCCCCCTTTGACCGGCAACATGATGATGCCGTTTTGCGCGTTCAACTGATCTTCCTTCGACCGGTTGAGGCCGCTGGAACATCCGGCGAGCAGTGCGAGCGACAAGCATGCGCCAGCCGTTGCGCGTGAGGCTATGTCCTTCATTTGCAAGATTCCTGCGTCGATGGCGAGTTTTGATTATAGGGAGCGCGAAACATGCCTTTTGTAAATAAAGTGCATCACTGCGCGCATCGAGTGGAATGATTCGTGCGTGATTACAATGCTGGCGGGCGATTCATGTTCTGCCGACAATCGACACATCACGAAGAGGAACCACTCACTCATGGCGATCCAACCGCGCAACGATCCGACATCGGGCGCATCGGAACACACGCGCAAGATGCAGCGCGCCGCGTCGGCGGTGTTCTATGCGGTGCTCGTGCTGGTCGCGCTCTATACGGCGCGCACCTTCATTCCGGCGGTCGTGTGGGCGAGCGTGATCGCGATTGCACTATGGCCCGCGTTCGGCTGGCTCGAGCGCCGGCCGATGTTCAGGCGGCATCACAACCTGCTCGCCGTCGTGCTGACGGCGGCAATCGGCCTGTTGTTCGTCGTGCCGTTCTTCATCGTCGCGGCGCAGACCGCGAACGAAGCGCACGACATGCTCCACTGGTTTCACGAGGTATTGCGCACCGGCATTCCGATGCCCGCTTTCATCGAACATCTGCCGATGGGTTCGCAGCAGATCGGGCGCTGGTGGCAGGAGAATCTCTCCACCCCGCTCGAAACTTCGCCCGCCGTGAAGAACCTGCACGGCGCGAACGTCGTCGCGATGACGCGGCACTTCGGCGGTCGCGTGGTCCACGCCGTCGTCATCTTCGGCTTCATGCTGATGACACTTTTCTTCGTGTTTCTCGCGGGCTCGAAGCTCGGCGAGCAACTGCTCGCGGGCTCGCGCCGCGCGTTCGGCCCGGATGGCGCCGCGATCGTGCGGCGCATGGGCGAGTCGGTGCGCAGCACGGTGGTGGGTCTCGTCGTCGTCGGGCTGGGCGAGGGCGCGCTGCTCGGCATCGCCTATGCGGTGACGGGCGTGCCGCACGCCACGTTGCTCGGCATGCTGACGGCCGTCGCGGCGATGCTGCCGTTTTGCGCGCCGATCGTGTTTCTCGGTTCGGCGCTGTGGCTGCTTGCGCAGGGCTCGATGATCGCGGCGGCATGCGTCGCCGTGTTCGGGATGATCGTGGTGTTTGTCGCCGAGCACTTCGTGCGGCCCGTGCTGATCGGCGGTTCGGCGCGGTTGCCGTTTCTGCTCGTGCTGTTCGGCATTCTCGGCGGCGCGGAGACCTTCGGGCTGATCGGGCTGTTCATCGGCCCGGCGCTGATGACGATTCTCGTCGTGCTCTGGACGGATTACGTCGTCGACCGGAGCTAGCGCGTTTCGAGGCCGTGAAATCAGCCGCGTTCCTGCACGCAGACCCACGGCGAGAGGACGACGGCCCACAATTGCGGATCGCGCGCGGCGAGATCCGCAGCCGTCTCAGCCTGCATGCGCTCGATCAGCCCGGCGGCGAGCCATTGCGCGACCTGTTGCGTGTCGTCGGCGGCGAGGGATTCTGCGACGCTCACGAGATCGAGATCGCCCTTCACCCAGATGAGCTTGCCTTGCGCGAAGAAGCGCTCCAGTTCGGACCATCCGATCTGGGCGGTTTCACCGAGGAGCTTGACGTAGAGCGGGCTGGGCGTGGGAGCGTCGGACATGGAAGAAAGCGGATAAAAGACAAAAGGCGTCCGACACTATAGCGCAGTGCCGGACGCCTTTCGTTTCAAACAACTGCTGCGAGAAACTTTACAGATCGAAGAATACGGTCTCGTTCGGGCCGCGCAGATGGATGTCGAAACGATAGATCGTGCCCGACGAACCCGGCTTGCCCGACGCGCCCGCCTCGCGCTTCGCGATCAGCGTATGACGGCGCTCGGCCGGCACGCTCTGCAGCACGGCGTCCTTCGCATTGGCTTCGGTTTCGTCCTCGAAGTAGATGCGCGTGTACGCATGCAGCAGCATGCCGCGCATCAGCACGATGACGTCGAGATGCGGTGCGGAGTCATCGGCGGTCGCGCCCGGCTTCACCGTATCGACGATGAAGCGCAGCTTCGGATCCGTGCCCGTGCCCACGCGGGCAAAGCCGCGGAAGCCCGATTCGCGCGCTTCCTGCACGTTCTGCACATAGCGGCCGTTCGCATCGGCCTGGGCGACTTCGATCAGCGCGTCGTTGACGGGCTTGCCTTCGGCGTCGAAGACATTGCCGACGACGGCGATATGCTCGCCCGGCACTTCACGATCCGCCGCCGATGCGGTGAAGAGGCTCTTCAGATCGAAGTTGTATTGCTCGGGAACCAGGCCGTAAGCGAAGTACGGTCCGACGGTCTGCGAAGGGGTCTGTTTCAGCGTGGTCATGTTCGGTTACTCCGTCGGCGTTTGATCCGGGCCGCGCAGCACGATGTTGAATTCGTAGCCGAGCGCGTAGTTTTCCTGCGTCGTGTCGATCGAGAAGGAAGAGACGAGACGCTCGCGTGCATGCTCGGGAATGCCCTGGTAGATCGGATCGAGGTCGAGCAGCGGATCGCCGGGAAAGTACATCTGCGTGACGAGGCGCGAGCCGAAGTATTCGCCGAAGAGCGAGAAGTGGATGTGTTGCGGACGCCACGCGTTCGGGTGATTGCCCCACGGATACGCACCCGGCTTGATCGTCATGAAGCGATAGCGGCCTTCGTCGTCGGTCAGGCAGCGGCCCGCGCCGAGGAAGTTCGGGTCGAGCGGCGCGTCGTGCTGGTCGGCCTTGTGGACATAGCGGCCCGCGGCGTTCGCCTGCCACACTTCCACGAGCGTGTTGCGCACCGGACGGCCGCCCTCGTCGAGCACCCGCCCCGTCACGATGATGCGCTCGCCGAGCGGTTCGCCGTTCTTGGCGGCGTTGCGGGTGAGATCGTTGTCGAGCACGCCCAGATCGTCAGCACCGTAGACCGGCACACGTCGGTTGCGCAGATTTTCCTTCAGCGCAATGAGCGGCAAGCCCGGGCTGCGCAGGATCGACGACTTGTAGCCCGGCGACAGATACGCGGGATGGGATTCCCAATCGCGCGGTGTGAGGATGGGGGAGGTCATGTCGACTGTCTCCTGTATTTGTGGAAGTTGAATAGGATGTTTCTGACGGCTACTTTATAGAACGACGCAAGTTATGGAAAATGATGTTTCGTGCCATCTTGCATAACGGATCGTCATGGATACCGACTTCACCAACACCCGCGTCAAGTTCCGGCATCTGCAGTGTTTTCTTGCCGTCACGCAGCTCGGCAGCGTGCAGCGCGCCGCCGACAGCTTGTCGATCACGCAGCCCGCAGTCTCCAAGACAATCGGAGAACTCGAATCCATTCTAGGCGTACGGCTCTTCGAGCGCGGGCGGCGCGGCGCGGTGCCCACGCGCGAGGGGCGGCTCTTCGCGCCGCACGCGAGCGCGTGTGTCGCGTCCTTGCGGGAGGGCGTCGACATGCTCTTGCGCGAACGCGGCGACATGCCCGGGTCCATTGCAATCGGCATCTTGCCGACGGTCGCGCCCGTGCTGCTCTCGCCCGCGCTGATGTCGTTCCGGCAACAGTGGCCGGCGGTGTCGCTGTCCGTCTGGACGGATTCCAACGCGCTCCTCCTGGAGAAGCTCAAGGCGGGCGACGTCGATCTCGTCGTCGGGCGGCTGTCGGAGCCGGAGGCGATGCACGGGCTGTCCTTCGAGCAGATCTATCGCGAGCCGCTCGCCGTGGTCGTGCGCCGCGAGCATCCGCTGACGCTCGAGACGCCGCTCACGCCCGCCTTGCTCGCGCGCTTCGTGATCGTCGTGCCGCCGTTCGGCACGTTGATTCGTCAATCGGCTGAAAGCGTGCTGACGGCGTTCGGCGCGCATGCGCTGACGGCGCTCGTCGAAACCTTGTCGGTGTCGCTCGGGCGCTCGCTCGCGATGAACAACGACGCGGTGTGGTTCGTGCCCGCCGGCGCGGTGGAGCAGGACATCGCACTCGGGCTGCTCGCCGCGTTGCCGATGCCCTTCGCCGGCACCGACGAGCCCATCGGCCTGATTCGCCGCAACGACGCCGCGCGCACGCCGGTGGAAGAAACGCTCGTCGATGCGTTGCGCGAAGCCGGCCGATCGCGCGCCGGGAGCAAATGACCGGCGACGCCGGGCGGCGCGCAAGTTGCTGAGGCAGCATTTACCGCGCAGATTTCGCGCGGAAGAAATACTATGACGAAAGCGGCAGTACGAAGTGACTGCAACAAACGCCGATGGCGGCGGTCACATCCGAGGTTGTTCGCCGCCTCCGCCGTGGACACCCCATCGCACACACACGCCGCACTCGAACATGTTCGCAAGATGAAGACCGTACTGCTCGTCGACGACGACCCCGCCACCATCGAAGCCTGGACCCTCTGCATGCAAGGCGAGGACTGCACCGTCTTATGCGCGTTCGACGGCAACGGCGCGTTGACGATACTCGGGGAAGAGCGGGTGGACATCGTCGTGTCCGACTGGATGATGCCCGGCCTCGGCGGCGCGCTGCTCTGCCAGACAATGAAGAACGACGCGGCGCTCGCGCACATTCCCTTTCTGATGATTTCGGGGCATCCGAATCCGCCGGCTTTCGTCAGCTACGACGGCTATCTGCGCAAGCCCGTCGACATGGAGACGCTGATTTCCGCTGTCAATCGCCTGTGCGCCGCGAAGAAGCGGCCTCTGTATTGAGCGTCGTTCAACGCAATTCCGCCAGCGCCTCATCCATCTGGGACTGCGCGAGGCGGTTCAACTCCTGTGGAATCTCGCAATCGAGCGGCAGACAAGGCGTGACGATGACGCGGATATGCCCGCCGCGATCCGGCCAGCCCTTCGCCGGCCAGACCTTGCCCGCGTCATGCACGACGGGCACGACCGGCACCTTCGTCGCGCAGGCGAGGCGCACGCCGCCCGATGCGAGCTTGAGCGGCGCATCGTGCGCGACGCGCGTGCCTTCCGGAAAGATCACCACCGAATCGCCTTTCTTCAGCCGCGCGGCGCACTCGCGCGTCACGGCGGCGTGCGCCTGGCGGATCGATCCGCGGTCGAGGCTCACCATGTCGAGGCCGCGCAGCACCCAGCCGAAGAACGGAATATTCATGAGTTCGTGCTTGAACACGAAACTGATGCGCCGGGGAAAGAGCGCCATGAACGAGAGCGTCTCCCAGGTCGATTCGTGTCGCGACAGGATGATGCACGGCCCGTCGGGCAGATGCTCCAGTCCTTCGATCGAGCACGTGACGCCGGTGATGACGCGCATCATCCCGACCATCGCGCGGCACCAGAGCTTCGCGAGCCAGTAACGCCCGTTGCGGCCGACGAACGGAAACAATGGCAGGATCAGAATCGACCAGACGATGCCGCTGCCGAGCAAATAGGTTGCAAAGAGCCACTTGACGAAGGTGCGTCGCATCGGGATTCGTGAGATGACGGGAATGACGAACGGCGGGAATCCGCAAGCATAGCGTATCGGGCGAAATGCGCCGGACGGGCATCGCGCGTCATCCGGTGTCATCGAACCGATGCAACAATGGACCCCGACGAAACACATTCAGCAAGGATAAAGCGCAATGGACAATCAATCGCCGGTGCAGTTCGACGAAGGCATGCTCGACGTGGGCGACGGTCATTCGATCTACTGGCGCGCGCAGGGCCCGCGCGAGGCGCCCGTGATGCTTGTCGTGCACGGCGGCCCCGGCGGCGCGATGAACGTGAAGTGGGCCGAGGTGCTCGAAGCGGACAAGTGGCGCGTCGTGTTCTTCGATCAGCGCGGCTGCGGCAAGTCCACGCCGTTCGGCAGGCTCGAGGCGAACGGCATCGACGCGCTCGTCGGCGACATGGAAAAGCTGCGCGTCGCGTTGAAGATCGAGCAATGGGCGATTTTCGGCGGCTCGTGGGGCACGACGCTCGGGCTCGCATACGGCGTTGCGCATCCGCAGCGTTGCACGGGCTTCCTGCTGCGCGGCGTTTTTCTCGCGCGGCGCGAGGACATCGACTGGTTCCTGTGGGACGTGCGGCGCGTCTTTCCCGAGGCGCATCGCGCGTTTCTCGATGCGATCGAGGCCGCGTGCGGCAAGCGTCCCGCGAACGCGCACGAGATCCTGCAGATGACCGAAGCGCCGCTCGCGCGCTTCGACGAGGCCGGCACACGGCTCGCGCGCGCGTGGACGCAATACGAGACGACGCTGTCCGTCGTCAACAAGCCGGAGAAGGAACCCGCCGAGGAAGAGAAGCGCCCGAGCGCGGAAGCCAACGCCGCCGCCATTTCAATGGCGCTCCTCGAGCGTCACTACATGGCGAACGAGCTGCCGCCGGCGCCGCTGTTGCCGCTCGTCGTGCGCATCGCGCATCTGCCTTGCCGGATCGTGCATGGACGCTTCGACATGGTGTGCCCGGCCGATCAGGCCGTGGACCTTGCCGCGCGCTGGCCCGGCGCGGAGCTGGCCGTCGTGAATGCGGCGGGGCACTGGACGTTCGAGCCGGGCAATCTCGCGGCATTGCGCGCAGGCGCGGCGGCGCTTGCCAGTTCGATCGCGCAAGTGAAAAGCGCCGCCGCCTGAGGCTCAGAAGACCGAGGGCGCCGCCTGGCTCAGCCTGCGCCAGTCCAGGTCCGCGCCGATCACGACCGGCTTGCCGGCGCGCTGCATCGCGACCGTAAGCGTTACGCACAGCGACGTCCCCGTCACGGAGAGATAAGGCGCGCTCGTCACCACCTGCTGCGGTTTCGCGTGCGCATCGACGAAGTACGGGCGATTGTCCCAGCGTCCGGTCGACGGATCGGCGATCGGCGCGAAGCGCTCGCTCGGTGCAATCGCGGCCGCGCCCGCTAGCCCGGGCAGGAACTCGCGTCCGTTCTGATCGAGGAAGAAGCAACTGAGCGTGCAGGGCAGCGCGAGCAGATCGGCGCAGGCGGATTCGGTCGTCGCGCCGGAGGCGAAGCGCCGTGCGGCCTGCGTGAGTCCCGCGCGATAGGGCAACAGAAGCAGATCGCCCGCGAGGCGCTCGGTGCGGCGCATCTGCGCGAGCGCATCGAACACGTCTTCGAAAAGCGGCGTGGCCGCGCCCCGTTCGGCGAGTTGCGCCGACGGCATGCCGAACAGATAGCCCTGCACGAAATCCACGTTCGAGCGCGCGGCGAGCATCAGATCCTCGCCCGTCTCGATGCCTTCGGCGACCACGAACATCCCCGACTCGTGCAGAAGGTCGACGAGCTTCGGCATCAGCGCGTCGCGCATGTGTGCGCTTCTGGCCCGCACGAGACTGCGATCGAGCTTCACGATGTCCGGCCGCAGCGTGATCAGCCGGTCGATGTTGGAGTGCCCCGCGCCGAAATCGTCCACCGCGACAAGAAAGCCCTGCGCGCGAAACGCGCGCGTCGCGCGCGAGATGTCCTCGACGTCCGTGCCGCCCGACTCCAGCACTTCGATCACGAGCCGCTCGGGCGCGAGACCCGCTTCGCGCGTGGCCGAAGCGAGCCGCGCGGCATAGCCCGGTTTCGTGAAGGTCGCCGGGTTGATGTTGATGAAGAGCCACTGCGCGGCGGGCAGCATGGCCGCCGCATTGCGCAGATGCGCGAGATGGCTCATGCGGTCGAGTTCGGTCAGCTTGCCCGCCACGATCGCGCGCCCGAAGAGATCGAACGGTCCGACGAGCGCGCCGCCGCCCGTCTCGCCGCGCAACAGCGCCTCGTAGCCCACCTCCCGTTGATGCGGCAGGCTGTAGATCGGTTGCAGATGCGTGCGCAGCGCGATGCCGTCGACGACCTCCGTCTGTCGGGTCAGCACGTTCAGGCGGACGTGGAGGCCGGGCGCCGCGCGGCGCCCGGCGAGGGCGTACGGGAAGCGCGCGCCGGCAGACGAACGCACGAGGGAGCAGTCAGGTCGATGAACGGCACGGCAGTCACGCGTTTCGGTGGGGATGAGCGCAATATCGGCCGGTCGTGCGCAAACTTGAGCATCGAATCGGTCCATGCGTCGGCGGTTTGCCGCCGGGGCCCGCGCGTCCTATCTTTGTTGGTGCGGTGCTACGATCCGCCTGCAACTTAAGCCGGGCCGCACTCGTCGAAAGTTGCAACGAACCCCTAGAGAGAGATATGGCGCAACAGAAAACCAATCCCAAACTCGAGCAGGCGCTGACACGCGGCGATCTCGCGATCCGCCAGGCCAACTCGGGCCGCGCCACCGCCGTGCTGCGCGCGCTCGGCAAGATGATCGTGGAAGCATCGGCGACCATCGGCGTCGAGGCGCACGTCGTCATTCACGATGGCGACAAGATTTACGATCCCGCCGACGGCGTGTGGCCTCAGCAATTGCTGGTGTCGCTCGATGGACCGGTCGAAGAAAACGATCCGGACGAGATCCGCACGATCACGCTGCTTGCCGATACCCCCGCGACGATCTTTCGCTGCGAGTGGCAACGCGCCGACGGCAATATCGGGCGACAGGAAGGCCGTCCGCTCGCGATGGTGGCTTTCATAACCGATGTCGACATCCCGTGGCTCGACGAAGACGACTGAATTTTTAATCCGCTTCAGCGGAATTCACGCAGTCGACATGATTATGTCGTGATAGGGCGGGCGTTCTTCCAAAAGAACGCCCGCTTTTCGTTTCACATTTCGGGCTTCCGAATCCCAATCTCTGCGCTTTCCCGATTTCGCACATTGTGCGAAGAAAAATGTAAGCAAACGTTACCGAACCCCTTTTTATAAGTGTTTTCCAGCGTTTACGCGATGCTCCGCGGCGGTTCGGCGAAGGCTATTCTCCTGATTGCCTCTCGCGTCGATTGGTGGCTGCTCGCCCTCGTTCTTTCACCCTCATCGGGCTCGCATATTCGCTCACGGCATATGCGTATATGGTTTGCGGCGGCTACCGGCGATGGGCTTTTTCGTCGATTAGAAGCTTTCTTCCACAGCTTTAGCCTGAAAGTTGCTGAGAAACAGTAGCAAGCGCGCACCCCGTTTTTCGACTTCGTGAGAGGCTCGTTTTGCCCGTGTAGGGAACCCTCCAATAAACGTCCTCAACACGCGGCATCTTTCCAATCGCCAAGAAAAAATGGGGTTTACAAATGGAACGTCTGAACCTTGCCAAGAACGCCGCCGCTAACCAATCCGAACCGGCGGTTCGCCCAGCTCTCACGGTCGTGCCCGCACTTCAGAAAAGCGAGCGTATGCCGTTTACTATCCGTATCGTCCGTGACGATGCCGGATTGCAAAAAGCCGTGAGCATCAGACGTTCGGCCTATGGGCGGCATCTGCCCGAATTCGCCGAAAAGATGACGATCGAGTCCTCGGATCACGATCGCGGGACGGCCGTGCTTCTGGCTGAATCCAAGCTGGACGGCGCACCGCTCGGCACCATGCGCATTCAGACCAATGCCTATGGTCCGCTCGCCGTCGAGCAGTCGGTGCGTCTGCCCGAGCATCTGGCGACGAGCCGCCTCGCCGAAGCGACGCGTCTCGGCGTCGCGGGCGGGATGGTGGGCCGGGTGGTCAAGGTGGCATTGTGCAAGGCGCTCTGGATGTTCTGCGAATTGCACGAGATCGATTACATGGTGATTACGGCGCGTACGCCGCTGGATCGGGAGTATGAGGCGATGCTCTTCAAGGATGTTTTCGGCGCGGGCGAATTTCTGCCGATGTCCCATGTCGGCGGCCTGCCGCATCGGGTGCTGGCGAAAGACGTCGCCGCTGCGCGCCAGCGCTGGGAAGAAGCCCGTCATCCGCTCTTCAATTACATGGTGCACACGCATCATCCCGACATCGATTTGCATTCTGTAGATTTATCTTTTGACTGGGAACCGGTACGATGCCCTGAAGCTCCGCTGATGGCTTACGGCAGGTGAGAAAGGCACGATCGTATCCAGGAAGGTAAAAGCGAATAACCGGATCAAGGAGCGGTCCGGTAGGCCAAAAGCGGTGGTGCGCGGGGATCCTTCGCGCTCCGCCGCTGTCTGCGCCGGCGCATTTCTCGCTGCGCGCAAACGGGGGTTTTTCCAGGTATGGCGTCGGTTATTCCAGCTTCCTTATCGAGATTCAGACGCACGGGCTCGTGGATCGACGACGCGCTGTACGCGGTCGCCGTTTATGCCGTGCCGATCCTGATTTTGCTCGGTACGATCGCGACGCTTTACTTCCTGCCGCGTCAATATGAAACACGCGGCGCGGTCCCTCTCGCGCTGCGTGTCGTCGCCGATAACGGCGGCATCACCACACCCGCCGAGGCGCTCGACGCGCTGCAAGGCGCTGCGCCCGTTTCGCGCTACAGCACGCGTCTGTCCGAAAAGCCAATCTGGTTCAGCTTCACAACGCCTAGCATGAGCGCGGAATCATCGACGGTCGTCGAATTGCCATCGCGCCATGCGCAAACGCTTGCCTGCTGGAACGCGAGCACGCTCGCGCCGCTCGGCCAGGCGGACCGCGACAGCGTGAGCGGCGAGATTCGCACGGTGAAGGCGGGCTTCTTCATACAGGTCGGCCGTATCAGACAGGCGGAGAACGTTCTGTGCCGGGGCACCTTTTCCGGTCCTGCGCAGATCAATGCGTACGCGTGGGAATGGCAGGGCCTGCGCAGTTCGGCGCTCGATTTCCAGGAGAGTTCGGGGCTGATCGCCGGTGGTTTGCTGACGCTCGCGGTGTTCGTCTTCGTCACGGCGCTCATCAATCAGGAATGGACGTATGTGATTTTCGCCGTGTGGCTCGTCGGCAATCTGCGGCTCTGCGCGAACGCGATGGGCTGGGACATGCAATGGCTCGGCCGCGTGCTGCCGTCGGAATTCATGCAGCCGTTGCGACAGTTTACCTTCGCCGCCTATTACTTGCTGACGGCCGCGCTCTTCCAGCAGCTTTTCCGGCGCGAGTTGCGCGTAGTCGGCTATCGCTGGCTGCTGCGCGTGATCCAGTATGTCGGCATTGTCTTGCTGGCGGCCGCGTTCGCACTGCCGTATGCGCTTTTCATTCCGACGCTCTGGATCATCGCGGGGTTCGGCATCTGCGTGCTGCTGTTTTTCCTCGCGCGGCTCGTGTGGATGGCGCGCTCGCGCACCGTGCTCTGGTATGTCGCGTCGCTCGGCGTCGTGCTGTTCTCGACGTTCTCCGAAGTGCTCGGCGCGGCCTTCGGCCTGAAGGTGCTCGTCGGCGGCGTCAATACGGTGATGGCCGCGCTGTCGTCGAGCATGATGGCGGCCTTCGCGATCGCCGAGCAGATGCGCGCCGAACGCGATTTCCGCCGTCAGGCGCAGATGGAATTGCGCAACACCTACGAAGTCACGCCGATCGGCCTCTTCACGCTCGATGCCGACGGTCACTTCGTGCGCGCCAATCCCGCGTTGCGCGCGATGCTCGATCTGCAAAAGAGCGACTACAAGGCGCGCCATTGGAACGACTATTTCGAGGCGGGCGCGTGGGGCGCGTTGCAGGCGCTGGCCTCGAAGGGCAGCGACGGCGAACTCGAAATGGGCGGTTCGCCCGAGCGCGGCACCGGCGAACGACGCTACTTGCTGAAAGCCATCCGCTCGAACGGATGGATCGAAGGCTCGCTGCAGGACACGACGGAACGTTCGAAGGCCGTCGAGCGGCTGCGTTTTCTCGCGGAGCACGATTCGCTGACGGGCTCGCTGAATCGCCGCGGCGTAGAGAAGGCGATTTCCGCGCAGAGCGAAGAGACGCTCCCGTGGGCGCTCGCGTATGTCGACCTCGACCGCTTCAAGCTCGTCAACGATCTCTTCGGCCATCGCAGCGGCGACGAAGTGCTGCGCCAGGTCGCGGCGCGCACACGGGCGCACTTCTCGCGCAGCTATCCGGTCGGGCGTATCGGCGGCGACGAGTTCGTCTGCGTGATGCACGACACGTCGATCGAAGACGCCATCGCGCAATGCCGCGAGCTCATTTCGATTCTCTCCGACGCGCCGTACCAGGTCGGCAATCGCGCGTTCCAGGTGAAGGCGTCGATCGGTCTCGTCGAATGCTCGCAGGGCGTGCGCGTGCAGGACGCGCTTTCACACGCGGATCGCGCGTGCCGTGAAGCGAAGAAGGTCGCGCACACGCATCTCGTCACCTATCGCAAGGGCGCGGCGGCATTCGAGGAGCGCGCGGAGGAACTGAGGCTCGTCGAGACGCTCGGGCGCAATCGCCTTCCGCCGGGGCTTTTCCTCGTGATGCAGCCGATCATGTCGCTGTCCGCGCCGACCGAATCGCTCAACTTCGAAGTCCTGTTGCGCATGCGCGCGCCCGACGGCGCGACACTGCCCGCGGGCAAGGTGATCGTCGCGGCGGAGGAATCGGGCAATATCGCCGCGATCGACCGCTGGGTCATTTCGACGCTGCTCGACTGGATCGAGGCGCATCAGCACCGGCTCGGCAACACGCAGTTCATTTGCGTGAACCTGTCGGGCGGCTCGCTGAACGACGAGCAGTTCATGGAGGACATCTTCGCGCTCTTCGCGCGTCATCAGTCGATCGTGCATTACCTGTGTCTCGAGATCACGGAGAGCGTCGCGCTGCACGATCTGGAGAACACGCAGCGCTTCATCGCGCGCGTGCACGACATGGGCGGCAAGATCGCGCTCGACGACTTCGGCGCGGGATACACGTCGTTCAAATATCTGAAGGCGCTATCCGCCGATGCGCTGAAGATCGACGGCGAGTTCGTGCGCTCGATGTGCGCGCATCCGGCGGACATTGCGATCGTCGAGGCGATCGTCGCACTCGCGCGCAATCTCGGCATGCGCAGCGTCGCGGAGTGGGTCGAGGACGTCGATACCTTGCGCGCGTTGCAGGAGATCGGCGTGGATTACGTGCAGGGCTTCCTGATCGCGCGGCCGCAGGAGAGCTCGGCGATTCTCGCGGCGAGCTCGGCCGCGAGTTTCGTGAAGGATCCGGAAGTGATCAGTTTCGTCGAAGGCCTGTCGGAGCCGGCACAGGCGAACGTGTTCGACTACGAATGGCACGCGCGTGCCTCAGGGACGCACTGAGCCCGGCACGGCTCAGGCCGTCTTCATCTCGTTCAATACCTTTGCCGCCGCAATCGGAATGCGCGTGTCGTCCCATTGCGCGAGCCATTGAATCTCCTTGCGCGTGAAATAGCCCGCGTGATTGCGCAGCGCGAACTGCAGCGAATCGACGATGTGATCGCGAATAATCTGCGGCGCGTTCTCGTCCTTGACGATCGCGTGTAGGGCTTCGAGTGTGCTCATGTTTTTGCCGGGCGTGTGTGTGTCGGGGATGACCATCTCGCCGACCATAACCGACCAAAAATTCGTGAAAAAAATCGGCCTGCATCGCGCGGCCGGTCTATGAACGGGCGCTTGATAAAATCGGCCCGGATGTCTTTACTAAATAAAAAGACTGGATTTAATCGAACGGGGACGAACACATGAACGATGTCCGGCGCTCGCGGCTGCCCGGAGAGGCGCGAGCCGATGTCTGAGCGGCCCGCGCGCAAAGCCTCGGCGCATTCCGTCGGCTCGAATCAGCTCGGCATGCGCCAGTTCAACGAGCGCATCGTCCTGCAGGCGATCCGGCTCCACGGCGCGCTGCCCAAGGCCGACATCGCGCGCATGACGCGCCTGTCGATGCAGACGGTCTCGCTGATCGTCGATCATCTGATCGAGGACGGCCTGCTCGCCAAAGAGCCGCGCGCGCGCGTGCGCGGCCGCATCGGTCAGCCGTCGGTGCCGATCTCCCTGCGTGCGGACGGCGCGTTTTCCATCGGCGTGAAAGTGGGGCGGCGCAGTCTCGACGTGCTGTCGATGGACTTCGCCGGCAACGTGCGCGCGCGCGAAACGCTGGCCTATCCGTATCCCGATCCGCATACGCTCTTTCCCGCGCTGGAAGAGCGGCTCGCGCGCACGATCGGCGCGCTCGGCGACGGCGCACGGAAGATCGCGGGCATCGGCGTCGCGGCGCCGTTGTGGCTGGGCGGCTGGCGCGACTTCTTCGACACGCCGCCCGATGTGCTCGCGGCGTGGGACGACATCGACATCCGCGAACGGATCGAAGCGATGACGGCGCTGCCGGTCGAGTTCGCCAAGGACACGACGGCCGCGTGCGCCGCCGAACTGGTGATGGGCCAGGGACGCGGGCTGCGCAACTTCCTCTATGTTTTCATCGGCACATTCATCGGCGGCGGACTCGTGATCGACGGCCGATTGCACGCGGGCCCAAGCGGCAACGCGGGCGCCATCGGCTCGTTGCCGCTGATGAGCCACGGCAACGGACGACGCGCGGGGCAACTGCTCGACAAGGCGTCGGTGTATGTGCTCGAAAAGGCGTTCGTCGCGGCGGGCGCGCCGGCCGCCGCCGCGCACGACGAGCGCGCATGTTCGCCGCCGTTGCGCGCGCTATCGGACGCGTGGATGCGCGGGACGTGTCCCGCGATCGCGACGGGCATCGCAGCGTCGGCGGCGCTGCTCGATCTCGAAGCCGTGGTGATCGACGGTGAAATCGACCGGATCTTGCTGCGCGAGGTCATCGGGCGCACCGACGACGCGCTCGCCGCGTTCGACTGGCAAGGCATGACGCGCCCGCGCCTCGTCGAAGGGCAGATCGGCCCCGACGCCCGCGCAATGGGCGGCGCGATCCTGCCGCTCTATGCGCATTTCGCGCCGAAGCACGAGCTTTTTCTGAAGCCGCTCGACGCCTGAGGTCAGTCCAGTGAGAGCCGCGCGGCGAACGCGAGCAGCGCGGCGGAGAACGTCCAGCGCTGCACGGTCTGCGCTTTCGGATGGCGGCGCAGCCAGCCGGAAATTCGCACCGCGCCCGCCGCCAGCGTGAGGTCGAACAGGACGCCGACCGCAACCAGCACGACCCCCAGTTCCAGCACTTGCGACCAGACCGGACCGCTCTGCGGCCGCACGAATTGCGGCAGCAGCACGGAGCAGAACAGCAGCGCCTTCGGATTGAGAATGCTGCTCAGAATGCCCTTCGCGTAGGCCGAACGCAGCGTGGATGCGGCCGCCTGACCGGGCGTCGCGTCGAGCCCGAACGCGGGCGATCGGAAAATCTGAATCGCCACGTAAGAGAGATACAAACCACCCGCGATGCGCACGCCGTCGTAAAGCCACGGCGCGCTGCGCAAGAGCGCGGCGACGCCGAGCGCCGATAGCGTCACATGCGTCGCCCGCGCCGTGGCGAGTCCGCCGGCCACGGCGAGACCGTGGCTCAAACCGCGCGTGCCGCTCGTCTGAAGCACGAGCGCCATGTCCGGTCCGGGCAGCGCATACACCACCGCGAGCGCGCCGATGAAAACCCATAGCAAGTGTGCCGAGACCATGATGCGCTCCTGTTTCGATGGCGATATCGTGCCACTTCGGAGGGAGCGTTTTCTGGCTTTTTTACTCCCGATATGGTCATCAAGCGAGACTTTCCCCTAGAATCGGATCAATAAGAAGGGGAAAGCTCCATGATCGAAATCGATCGTATCGACCGCGCCATGCTGGCCGCGCTTCAGCAGGACGGCCGCATGCCTGTCGCGAAACTCGCCGAGCGCGTCGGCCTGAGCGAGACGCCGTGCGCGCGCCGGCTCAAGCGTCTGGAAAGCGAGGGCTACATCGACGGCTATCGCGCGGTGCTGTCACGCAAGGCGCTCCAGTTGGGCGTCGTCGCGTTCGCGCAGGTGCGCTTCAGCGTGCACGATCGCGCGCTGTCGGATCGCTTCGAGCGCGAAATTCAGGGGATTCCGCGCATCGTGTCGTGTCACAACATCTCGGGGACGGCGGATTATCTGCTCCAGATCATCGCGCGCGATCTCGACGAATACGGCGTCTTCATGCGCGACATCCTGCGAACCTTGCCGGGCGTGACAGCCGTCGAATCGATGCTCTCGCTGCGCGAGGTGAAGCGCGACAGCGGCGTGCCCGTGCCCTGATAATTGTCTATACAAGGCTGAGGCGAACACGGCGAGAATAGCTCCGGGATTCCCCTAATACAACCTAAGTTGTATATACAAGAACATGAGACTCATTCGATGGCGTCCCATCGACACTCTCTTTCTTGATGCGCAGGAGCATTCGTGACTTCATCCTCCCGTTTTCGCGACACCGAGATCCGCGCGCCGCGCGGCACCCGACTCAACGCCAGGAGCTGGCTGACCGAAGCGCCGCTGCGCATGCTGATGAACAATCTCGACCCCGAAGTGGCCGAGAATCCGAAGGAACTGGTGGTGTACGGCGGCATCGGGCGGGCGGCGCGCGACTGGGCGTGCTACGACAAGATCGTCGAGACGTTGAAACGCCTCGAAGCGGACGAGACGCTGCTCGTCCAGTCGGGCAAGCCGGTCGGCGTGTTCAAGACGCATGAGAATGCGCCGCGTGTTCTCATCGCGAATTCCAACCTGGTGCCGCATTGGGCGAATTGGGAGCACTTCAACGAGCTCGACGCGAAGGGCCTCGCGATGTACGGACAGATGACCGCCGGCAGCTGGATCTACATCGGCAGCCAGGGCATCGTGCAGGGCACCTATGAGACCTTCGTCGAAGCCGGACGCCAGCATTACGGCGGCGAGCTCAAAGGCCGCTGGGTGCTGACCGCCGGTCTCGGCGGCATGGGCGGCGCGCAGCCGCTTGCAGCGACGCTCGCGGGCGCGTGTTCGCTGAACATCGAATGTCAGCAAAGCCGCATCGATTTCCGTCTGAAGACGCGTTACGTCGATGAACAGGCGACCGATCTCGACGACGCCCTCGCGCGCATCCAGCGCTACACGTCCGAAGGCCGCGCGATTTCCATCGCGCTGTGCGCGAACGCGGCGGACATACTGCCCGAGCTCGTGCGCCGCGGCGTGCGTCCGGACATGGTTACCGATCAGACGAGCGCGCACGATCCGCTCAACGGCTATCTGCCGAAAGGCTGGACCTGGGCGCAATACCGTGACCGCGCGCAAAGCGATCCGGCGGGCACGGTGAAGGCCGCGAAGCAATCGATGGCCGAGCACGTCCGCGCGATGCTCGCGTTCCGCGAACAGGGCGTACCGACGTTCGATTACGGCAACAATATCCGCCAGATGGCCAAGGAAGAGGGCGTCGACAACGCGTTCGATTTTCCGGGCTTCGTGCCGGCCTACATCCGTCCGCTTTTTTGCCGCGGCGTCGGGCCCTTCCGCTGGGCCGCGCTCTCGGGCGATGCGGAAGATATCTACAAGACGGACGCGAAAGTGAAGGAACTCATCGCCGATGACGCGCATCTGCATCGGTGGCTCGACATGGCGCGCGAGCGCATCAGCTTTCAGGGCCTGCCGGCGCGCATCTGCTGGGTCGGGCTCGGCCAGCGCGCGAAGCTCGGCCTCGCGTTCAACGAGATGGTGCGCAACGGCGAGTTGTCGGCGCCGGTCGTGATCGGCCGCGATCATCTCGATTCTGGCTCGGTCGCGAGTCCGAACCGCGAAACCGAAGCGATGCAGGATGGCTCGGACGCCGTGTCCGACTGGCCGCTTCTGAACGCGCTCCTGAATACGGCGAGCGGTGCGACGTGGGTCTCGATTCATCACGGTGGCGGCGTCGGCATGGGCTTCTCGCAGCATGCGGGCGTCGTGATCGTGTGCGACGGCAGCCGCGAAGCCGATGCACGCATCGCGCGCGTGCTGCACAACGATCCCGCGACGGGCGTCATGCGCCACGCCGACGCGGGCTACGACATCGCCATTGAATGCGCGCGCGAGCAGGGCCTCGATCTGCCGATGATCACGCGATGAAAACCCTCTGGCACCACTGCCACGCCGCGACGATGGCCGGTGGCAAGTATTCGATCATCGAAGACGCGGCGATCCTGACCGACGGCGCGCGCATCGAATGGATCGGGCCGTCCGCTTCGGCGCCGGAAATCGGCGACTGCGGGCGTGTCGATCTCGAAGGCGCGTGGGTGACGCCGGGGTTGATCGACTGCCACACGCATCTCGTTTTCGGCGGCGATCGGAGCGGCGAGTTCGAAGAGCGGCTCGAAGGCGTGAGTTATGCGCAAATCGCGGCGCGTGGCGGCGGCATCGCGAGCACCGTGCGCGCGACGCGCGAAGCCAGTGAAGACGCGTTGTTCGAAGTCGCGAAGAAGCGCGCAGTCGGTCTGATGCGCGAAGGCGTGACCGCGCTCGAAGTGAAATCCGGCTACGGGCTCGATCTCGCCAGCGAACGCAAGATGCTCGCCGTGGCGCGACGTCTCGGCGACACGCTGCCGCTCACCGTGCGCGCGACCTGCCTCGCCGCGCATGCGTTGCCGCCCGAATACGCGAACCGCGCGGATGACTACATCGCCTATGTCTGCGACGAGATGTTGCCGGCGCTCGTCGAAGAAGGTCTCGTCGATGCCGTCGATGCATTTTGCGAGCACATCGCGTTTTCGACGCAGCAAGTCGAGCGTGTGTTTCGATGCGCGCACGAACTCGGCGTGCCCGTGAAGTTGCATGCCGAGCAGTTGTCGTCCTTGCATGGATCGTCGCTTGCGGCGCGCTATCGGGCACTGTCGGCGGATCATCTCGAGTACATGACGGAGGACGATGCCATCGCGATGGCGCAGTCCGGCACCGTCGCCGTGCTCCTGCCGGGCGCGTTCTACATGTTGCGTGAAACCCAAGTGCCGCCCATCGACGCGCTGCGGCGTCATCGCGTGCCGATCGCGCTCGCGAGCGATCTGAATCCCGGTACGTCGCCGGCGCTATCGTTGCGCATGATGCTCAACATGGGATGCACACTGTTTCGCCTGACGCCGGAAGAAGCGCTCGCCGGCGTGACGATTAATGCGGCGAGCGCGCTCGGACTGCGATCGACGCACGGCTCGCTCGAAGCAGGAAAGGCCGCGGATTTTGTCGCCTGGCGGATCGACAGGCCTGCTGAGCTTTCGTATTGGCTCGGCGGCGCGCTGCAAAATCGCGTCGTGCGTGGCGGCGCGGAGACTGATTTCGAGCGCATCGCGCGATGAAACAAAACGCCTCGTCCGGGCCGGGACGAGGCGTTGCGCCAGAAAAGAAACGATGAAGCGTGGCGTTACGTGCGCTTGCGGATCATTCCCCAGACGACGAGCAGGATGATGGCGCCGAGCACCGAGGCGATCCATCCCGCTGGCTGTCCCGGCTGATACCAGCCGAGCGCCCGGCCCACGTACCCCGCGATGAGCGAGCCGGCGATGCCGAGGATGATGGTCATGATCCAGCCCATGTTGTCGTCGCCCGGTTTGAGCGCGCGCGCGATGAGCCCGATGACGAGTCCGACGATCAAAGTGCCGATGAATGCAAACATGCGGTTGCTCCTTGACAGAGTTTTACAGTTTCTTGATTGCGTTGCCGATGGATTCCGGACGGTCCCGGTACGTTCAAAGTAGCACGGCGCAATGCGTTTGGGTAAGACACTGGCCGTCTGGCCAATCCTTGAAGCACGAACGATGCCCCGTGCATCGCCCAAGGTAAAATTCGTCGCATTGCCTCAATCCGTGCCTTGCTACGATATGACCGATTCCGAATTCCCCTCCAACGACGATACGATCCACGAAGATCGCCTCTGGCGCGACGACGGCTGGACCGCGCGCGTGATCAAGAACGAGGACGACGACGGCTGGGCCGTCGAGATGATTCAGGCGGGCGAGACGGAGCCCGCGCTCGTCGGACCGTGGACGATGGGCCGCGACAAGAAAAATCCAAAGCCGCTCGACGCAAACGCGTTTCGAACATTAGTCAAGACGGCGTCGGAAGTCTTGCGCCGGCACGAACAGCAGCGTCATGCAATGCTGAACAAGAATGTCACCGTCGATCTGCGGGGCGAGGACATTACCGTCACGCTGGAGATCGTTCCCGATGAGGACGATCCCTACGCGAATCTCAAAGCCTTCGATGCGTACGGCGCGCAGCTCGCGCACGTGCGCGTGTCCCCTTCATTCAAACTCAGCAAGGCGAGCGCCGAGCGATGGGCCGAGAACGAGTTCGCGAAGCCCAACTGAATCGCCCATTGTGCTCATCGCGCATGCCTAAAAGGAAAACGCCGTCTCACTTTCGTGAGACGGCGTCGGGAGAAGGATGCCGTGAGTCGGATCGGATCTCAGCGTTTCCTGACGACGAACTCGATCCGTCGATTGGCGAAACGTCCGCTCGCAGTATCGTTGTCGGCAATCGGATTGGCGTCGCCAAAGCCCGTGGCCGTGAGCGATTGCGGCGGTACGCCGTTTCGCACCAGGTAGCCCCGGACAGCCTCAGCGCGTTCCTTCGATACTTCGAGCTTCGCCGCTGCTGCACCTTGCGCATCCGAATAGCCCGCAATTTCGAGATTCACGATCGAACCCTTGGCGGCGCAGCTCTTGAGCAACTGCGCCGTCTCGCCGAGCGTGGAGTACGCGCTTTCCGGCACCTGTGCACTCGAGCGCGCGAAGTTGACAACCTGAAGGTCGAGTACCCGCGTCAGCTTGTCGCCAGAGCACGGCGTGTCAGTGGCGAGCAGGCTCTTCATCGCGTTGCGAAAGGATTGCGTTGCGGTGGCGACGGCGCCGTCTACGTCGAACGCCGCAACCTGGAACATGCCGCCGAGCGTGCCTTTCAGACGATCGGTCCAGCCGAGCTTCCCGTTCGCCGCCGTGCCGCTCAACTCGACTTTCGAGCCGCTGACCTTCGCTTCCGCACCAGGCACGGCCATGAGCGGGAAGAAGTCGTTCAGGCGCGAGAGCCAGGTTGCCGGGCGGGTTTCGGGAATGACCGAAACGTCCGCCGTGTAGGCCTTTCCGAAGCGGGCGGTCAACGTGTCGACCAGATGCTTCTTCTCTGCTTGCGTGCCCACGGTCGCCTCGATCGCCGGCACGCCTGCCGCGTTGACGCTGAACAACAACTGCGCGTCTTTCCAGGAGGCGGGCGCGGCCTTCGGCGCCGAGGCCGTTTCCGGCTCTGCCGCGGTTGCGACCGGCGTGTTCACAGGTGCCGCTACCGGCGCAGTGTCGGTGACCGGCGTAGTCGATAGCGCTGCGGACGACGCCGGCATTGACATGTCCGTGACGTGCTGCGTGGCCGGCGCGGCGCTCAGATCCACGCTGTCGCCATGCGTGAAGCCGCGGTAATAAACCAGCGCGAGAACGGCGGCCAGCACGGCAAAGAGCAGCCAGATCCACTTGTTCGAGCGTTTCGGCGCGGGTTTGCGCACCGGTGCGCGCATCGGGGGCGGCGCGGATTTTGAAGCTGGCGCAGTTTGCACGGGCGGAGCGGTCTGCATAACGGGCGCGGGCGCGGGTGCAACTGCCGCGGCCATCGCTACATCGCCATCCGTACGCGGCTCGAGGCTCGATGCGACCGTATCGAGCCGCGGCGTGATGCAACTCGTGAAGCCTTCTGTGTTACCGACGCCGATGGCTGTCGCGACCGCGTTCGACATCGACGAATTGATTTCGCCGACCTGATCGCGCAGCAGCTTGGGCACCTGCGGCAGTCCCCACTGCGCGAGCAGGAAGTGGCGCTTCATGATGCCGAACAGCACGGCGGCGACGATGCCCGCGAGCGCCGACGTGGCTTGCGTGGGAACGCCGGTTTCGGCCGAAACAGCGTCGGTCAGCGCATCGACGCGCTGGCCCGTCGCGAGCGCGGCAAGCGAATGACCATTGGCTTCGAGCTGCTTGAGTCCGCCGGTGGTCGCGATCACCTTGGATAAGTGATCCGCGATGTGGGCGTTGGTCTCCGACTGCATGATGACGGAATACACCGACTGCGAGCCGGGTACGAGCGTCGCCCGATCCATCAGCGATGCGACCAGGCCGGGCGCGATGCGTATCACGAGCTGCCGGACGATCTGACCGGGAATGCCGAATTGTTGCGACAACTGCTCGGCGATGGGTTCCGAGATCGCGGCATTGACCGCCTGGACCAGATTGATGCTCATCGACTGAGATTCCTTTCTACATGAACGCTTAACGCAAGCGCAAGTACGTAGCGGATTCTATATGCACAGGTATCCTAAAAAGAACCGTGCAAACTTCTTTACGAAAACGGTGCTTAAATGCGATTCGCGTTGTGCTTTTTAACGTGCGCGCAGGCTCAGTTCCGAGAAGAATCTGACGACGCGTCTGGCGGCGGCGCCGAGCGAGCCCGGCTCCGCGGGCGCGGGTTGCGCTTCCTTCACGGCAAGCGCGACGAACGACAGTATGGAATGCGACTGGATGAGCGTGCGGTACGACGCGTCGAGCGGCGACGTCCACGCGCAGCTGCGGCAATCGTGCTTGGGGCACGCGTTGCAGGGAGGTTGATTGCGGTTCATGGCGGAATCCTTCTGGGTATCCGCATATGATCTTCGATACGCTATCGTTAGGCGATCAGATACTTCCGATTGAACTCTTGGTTTTCATCTCGGAAATAGGACAAACTAACTCGATGAATCCGGGACTGTTTCAGCGCAAGGAGGCGGCGATGCACTATTTGTTGATTTACGATCTCTGTTCAGACTATCTGGAGCGCCGCGCGCAATTTCGCGACGCGCATCTCGCCCTTGCATGGGCTGCGGTCGAGCGGGGAGACATCGTGCTCGCTGGTGCGCTCGATGCCCCCGCCGATCGCGCGATGCTGCTGTTTCACAGCAATTCGCCCGCCGTCGCGGAAGACTTCGCAAAAAACGATCCGTACGTGACGAACGGGCTGGTCGAGCGCTGGGAAGTGCGCAAGTGGAACACGGTCGTGGGCACGAATGCGGCCACGCCCGTGAGATAGCGCGGCGCGGGCATCACGCGCCGGCGGTTTCTTCCTCGGGACGATCCCGGCGGGTGGGGCCGCGGCGCTGCGCCGAACGATAAAGGCTCGTCAGCGTGTCGTCGATTTGCTGCGAGCGCTCGAAGAGCGCCGCGAGCCAGTCGACGAACACCGACACGCGCGGCGTTGCCTGACGGCTTTTCAGAAACGCCACCGATACCTTGAGCGGCGGCGACTTCCATTGCGGCAGCAATTCGCGCAGTTGCCCCGAGCGCAGATACGGCTGCGCCGCGATGCGCAGCGGCTGGATCATCCCCAGCCCTTCGATGCCGCATGCGAGGTACGCATGCTCGTCGGCGACCTGCACGAAGCCGCGCATCTTCATGGTGACGGGCGCGCCGTCGACATCGAAATCGAAGTCGGCGGGGCGGCCGCTTTTCTCGGAGATGCAATTGACCGCGACGTGCTGCGCGAGATCGTCGAGTGTTTCCGGCGTGCCGTGCTTCTCCAGGTACGCCGGACTTGCGCACGTCACCTGTTCGAGCACGCCGAGCCGGCGCGCGATCAGACCCGAATCGGGCAATTCGCCGAGCTGCACGCTGCAATCGACACCTTCGCCGACGAGATCCACATTGCGATTGCCGATGCCGATCGACAGCTCGATCTGCGGATAGCGCGCATGAAACTCCGGCAGCGCGGGCACGACGATCGAGGTCGCGACGGTATCCGGCATCTCGACGCGCAGCCGTCCGCGCAGACGCTCCTCGCCCGCGCCGAAGCCGGATTCGAGCTCGTCGATATCGGCGAGGATTTGCGCGCAACGCTCGTAATAAGCGGCGCCATCGACGGTGAGATTCAGGCGCCGTGTCGTACGTGCGAGCAATTGCACGCCGACCAGCGCTTCGAGTTGTTGCACGGTCGTCGAAACACTCGCGCGCGGCATGCCGAGCGACTCGGCCGCACGCGTGAAGCTGTTCGTATCGACGACACGCGTGAAGACACGCATGGCATGGACGCGATCGATCACGTTGTGTTTTCCTTTTATGACGATTGAATGGCGATGCGCGAAAAAAAGCGTATCCACCGCGGCTATGAAGCGGCGGAAAAAAGGCGCATCGGCGATGGTTAGATCGTACGGACGGGAAGCGTCAACGTGAATACACAAAAATGGAGGATTCTTGCCTGATCCTTTCTGACGGCGCGAATCGCGCCATTTACAGCGCCGGCATTTCGCCGCGCAGACGGCCCGCGAAACCGGTCATGTCGGCGCCGGAGGGTGCCTGATAAAGGCGCAGCCCCATTTCCGGCAGGATCGACAGCAGATGATCGAATACGTCGCCCTGAATGCGCTCGTATTGGGTCCACGCGGTCGTCGCGGTGAAACAATAGACTTCGACCGGGATGCCCTCCGATTGCGGTTCCATCATGCGGACCATGATCGCCATGTCCTGGCGGATTTCCGGATGGCGTTGCAGATAAGCGAGCCCGTACGCGCGAAACGTGCCGATATTCGTGAGCCGCCGCCGGTTCGCAGGCTCGTTCGCGAGTTCGCCGAGATTGCGGTTCGCCTGCTCGACCTCGGTCTGCTTCTGTTCCAGATAATCGTGCAGCAGCCGAAAGCGCTTCAGGCGTGCGGTCTCTTCCTCGGTGAGAAAGCGCACGCATTGCGCGTCGATGCGCAAGGTACGCTTGATGCGCCGTCCGCCCGATTCGAACATGTGCCGATAGTTGCGATAGCTCTCCGAAAAGAGCTTGTACGTCGGCACGGTGGTCACGGTGTTGTCCCAGTTCTGGACCTTGACCGTATGCAGCGCGATGTCCTTCACGAAGCCATCGGCGGCGGCTTGCGGCATTTCGATCCAGTCGCCGATCCGCAGCATGTCGTTCGATGTCAGTTGCGTGCTCGCGACGAGCGACAGCAGCGTGTCCTTGAAGACGAGCAGCAGCACCGCGGACAACGCGCCGAGACCGGAGAGCATCCAGAGCGGCGAGCGGTCGATGAGAATGGACAGCACGAGCACGCCGCACACGAGCGCGAGCGCCAGCTTGCCGATCTGGATATAGCCCTTGATCGAGCGCGTCTGTGCTTCCTTGCTTTCCGCATAGACGTCCTGCCACGCGGACAGCGCGCTGCCCGCGGCGAAAAACAAGCAGACCCACGCGCCGCCGTGCGCGACGCGGCCGATGACCGTGGCCCAGTGGCCGATGCGCGGCACGTCGTCGATGCCGAGCGCGACGGTCGCGAACGGCACCGCGTACCAGAGGCGATGATAGGCGCGATGCTTGATGCACGCGCGGTCCCACTTCTGATGACCGGCGAGCACGAGCAGCCGATGTGCGACATACAGCACGATGCGCGCGACCACCCATTGCAGGAAGAGCGCGATCAGCGCGAGCGCGACGAGACCCGCGACGAGTTGCGCCCACGGATGAGCGGCGAGCAGATGCGGCAGGGGATCGGGAAGGAAGTCGAAATTCATACCGTTCGGTCAGGACTGGGAAGCGTGCGCATCGTGCGTCCTTTGCGACGCGACGCGCACCGTATTGTGCATGATCGTGCACGTTCGATGCATCGGTCGCGGCACGCTCGCGCGCCTTATCGAAAACCCGAGTTCGATGAAAATGAATTTTTTTTGGCGGGCTTTTCGAGTAAATATACTTTCATCGCGTTTGATTGCCATGAGGCCGCAGCGCATTCCATGTCCCGTTCACTATCGGTTCGTGCACCGGCGAGCACCGACGTTCTGATTTCCGCGCGCATCGCAGCGGCCATGCCGACGCTCACGCCCATCCACCGGCGCATGGGTGCGTTCGTGCTGGCGAACCTGTTCCGTTCCGCGACGATGCGCATCGACGAACTGGCGGGCGCCGTGGGCGCGTCGGTGGCGACGGCGAACCGTTTCGCGCGGGCGCTCGGTTTCTCGGGCTATCCGGCGTTTCGCGAGGCGCTCGTGCGCGGCTTCGAGGCGACCATCGCGCCGGTCGAGCGCTTGCGCACCGCGCTCGAATCGCCGGCGAGCGGCGCCGAAGTTTTCGATGCATCGCTCGCGCAGGCGGCAGCGAATCTGCGTCTTGCCCAAACATCCGTCGATGGCGCGAAGGCCGGCGCAATCGTCGACATGATCCTCGCCGCGCCGCGCGTCTTCGTGGTCGGCTATGGCGCGAGCGCGTTCCTCGCGGGACTGATGGAGCACGGACTCACGCCGTATTGCGCGAACGTCCAGTCGCTCGCGCTGATGGGCGGACCGTCGCATGCGGCGCGCAGGCTCTTCACGGCGTCGCGGGGCGATGTGCTGATCGCGATCGCGTTCCCGCGTTATGTCGACGACACCATCACGCTGGCGCGGCTTGCGCGCGATCACGGCTTGCGCGTCATCGCACTCACGGACAGCGCCGCGTCGCCGCTCGCGCCGGTCGCCGACGTGCTGCTCGCGATTCAGGCCGAGCGCAGGCTCGCGGCGAATTGCGACACGGCGGTGCTCGCCGTCATCGAAGCACTCTGCGATGCGGTCGCGCATCGGGCGAAACGCTCGGTCGAGGCGGCATCGGGATTGACCGAATTCGTGCTGCCGTGGCTCGTCGCGCCGTCGATCGTCAAAGCGCCACCGACGGTCCCCGCGCCGCGCCGTACGGCCGCGAAACGACACACTCACACGGAACCGCGCGAGACATGAACGCAACACCAGTCATTGCCGTTCACGGCGGGGCAGGCACGCTCCTGCGCCACGCCATGAACGCCGAAACGGAAGGGCGCTACCACGCGGCGCTCGGCGAAATCCTGAGCGCGGGCGAGCGCATTCTCGCCGCCGGCGGCAGCGCGCTCGACGCCGTCACCGAAGCCGTTCGTCTGCTCGAAGACTGCCCGCTCTTCAACGCGGGCCACGGCGCGGTGTTCACGGCAGCCGGCACGCACGAGCTCGATGCATCCGTGATGGACGGCGCGACGCTCGAAGCCGGCGCGATCAGTTGCGTGACGCGCGTGAAGAATCCCGTGCTCGCCGCGCGCCGCGTGCTCGACGTGAGCGACCACGTGATGTTCACGGCAGCGGGCGCGGAAGCGTTCGCCGCGGCGCAAGGGCTCGACTTCGTCGATCCCTCGTACTTCCGCACGGAAGCGCGTTATCAGCAATGGCTCAAGGCGCGCGGCACGTCGGGCACGATGCTCGATCACGATGCGATGACGAAGTTCGCGTTCGACAGCGATCCCATCGATCCCGACAGGAAGTTCGGCACTGTCGGCGCCGTCGCGCTCGATGCGAACGGCCATCTGGCGGCCGCGACATCGACGGGCGGCATCACCAACAAGCAGGCGGGCCGCGTCGGCGATGCGCCGCTGATCGGCGCGGGCTGTTACGCGAACGACGCGACTTGCGCCGTCTCGACCACCGGCACGGGCGAGATGTTCATCCGCATGCTCGCGGCGTACGACGTATCGGCGCAGATGGAATATCGCGGCGTGTCGCTTGAGGACGCGGCACACGATGTCGTGATGAACAAGTTGCCGCGCATCGAAGGACGCGGCGGCCTCGTCGCCGTCGACGCGAAGGGCAACGTCGTGCTGCCGTTCAACACGGAAGGCATGTATCGCGGCTATGCGCGAGCAGGCGAAGCGCCCGTCACGGCGATCTATCGATGATGAACGAGAGCTTGCCCGATTCCCGCGTGATCGACGTGCGCGACCTGTCGGTCTCGTTCCGTTCGCGCTCGCGCACGATCGAAGCCGTGCGCAACATCGCGTTTTCCGTGGATCGCGGCGAAACGCTCGCGATCGTCGGCGAATCGGGTTCGGGGAAATCGGTCACTTCGCTCGCGCTGATGCGTCTCGTCGAGCATGGCGGCGGGCGGATCGTCTCGGGCAGCATCGCGTTCAGGCGGCGCAACGGGCAAGTGCTGGACCTCGCGAAGGCGTCATCCGCGGCGATGCGCAGCGTGCGTGGCGCGGACATCGCGATGATCTTCCAGGAGCCGATGACATCGCTCAATCCCGTATTCACGGTCGGCGACCAGATCGCGGAAGCCATCGCGCTGCATCAGGGCAAGAGCCGCTCCGAGGCCCGCGCGGAAGCGCTGCGTCTGCTCGATCTCGTGCGCATTCCCGAATCGAAGCGCGTGTTCGCGCGCTATCCGCATCAGTTGTCGGGCGGCATGCGCCAGCGCGTGATGATCGCGATGGCGCTTTCGTGCAAGCCCGCGCTCCTGATCGCCGATGAGCCGACCACTGCGCTCGACGTCACGATTCAGGCGCAGATCCTGCAACTCGTGCGCGGGCTGCAGGACGAAATGAACATGGGCGTGATCTTTATCACGCACGACATGGGCGTGGTCGCGGAGGTCGCCGATCGCGTGCTCGTGATGTATCGCGGCGAAAAGGTGGAGGAAGCGCCTTCGGATACGCTGTTTCATGCGCCGACGCATCCCTACACGAAGGCGCTGCTCGCCGCCGTGCCGACGCTCGGCGCGATGCACGGCACGGATCGCCCCGCGAAATTCCCGATTCTCGGAGTCGAGCCGGCGGATATCGCGCCCGACGATGCAAGCGCGTTGCGGCCATCGGAAGCGGTCGAGAAGGAAACGCAGCCTGCCGTCGATGAAACCATCCGGCCGATTCTGCGCGTACGCGACCTGGTCACGCGCTTTCCGGTGAAGAGCGGTTTATTCGGCCGCACGACGGCGGCGGTCCATGCGGTCGAGCGCGTCAGCTTCGACCTGCGCCCTGGTGAGACACTCGCGCTCGTCGGCGAATCGGGTTGCGGCAAATCGACGACGGGACGTTCGTTGCTGCGGCTCGTCGAAAGCCAGAGCGGTTCGATCGAATTCGACGGACGCGACATCAGCAAGCTCGAAGGCCATGCGCTGCAGACACTGCGGCGCAATATCCAGTTCATCTTTCAGGACCCGTTTGCTTCGCTCAATCCGCGTCTGACAGTCGGCTTCTCCGTGATGGAGCCGTTGCTCGTGCATCGCGTCGCGAGCGGAAAGGAAGCACAGGCGCGGGTCGACTGGCTGCTCGAAAAGGTCGGCTTGCCGCCCGAAGCGGCGCAGCGGTATCCGCACGAATTCTCGGGCGGTCAAAGACAGCGCATCGCGATCGCACGAGCGCTCGCGCTGAATCCGAAAGTCGTGATCGCCGACGAATCCGTCTCCGCGCTCGATGTCTCCGTGCGCGCGCAGATCGTCAATCTGATGCTCGATCTTCAGCGCGAGCTGGGCGTGGCGTATCTCTTCATCTCGCACGACATGGCAGTCGTGGAACGTGTGAGTCATCGCGTGGCGGTGATGTATCTCGGGCAGATCGTCGAGATAGGACCGCGCGCCGCCGTGTTCGAAGCGCCGCGGCATCCGTACACGCGCAAGCTGATGAGCGCGGTGCCGGTCGCCGACCCGTCGCGCAGACATGCGAAACGCATGCTCGCCGCCGACGAGATTCCGAGCCCGATCCGCAAGCTCGGCGACGAGCCGACCGTCGCGAAACTCGTAGCCGTAGGACCAGACCATTACGTTGCCGAGCATCACGTAGGCGGCGCGTATTGATAACACCATGACGTCAAGCCAAGGAGTCCAACGATGCCGTCTTTCAAACTGCGCTCGATTCTCGCTGCAAGCGCATTCGCCGCACTGACCTCACTCGCGCCTGTCGCGTCGCATGCGCAAAGCACCGCCGTGATGGCCGTCGCTTCGACCTTCACGACGATGGATCCGTACGACGCGAACGACACGCTCTCGCAGGCGGTGGCGAAGTCCTTCTACGAGGGCCTCTTCGGGTTCGACAAGGACATGAAGATCCGCAACGTGCTCGCGACGAGCTACGAGGCGAGCCCCGACGCGAAGGTCTACACGATCCATCTGCGCAAGGATGTGAAGTTCCAGGACGGCACCGATTTCAACGCGGACGCGGTGAAGGCCGTCTTCGACCGCGTGACGAACCCGGACAACAAGCTCAAGCGCTACAACCTCTTCAACAAGATCGACAAGACCGAAGTGGTCGATCCATACACGGTGAAGATCACGCTGAAGATTCCTTTCTCGGCGTTCATCAACGTGCTCGCGCATCCGTCGGCGGTGATGATCTCGCCGACCGCGCTCCAGAAGTACGGCAAGGACATCGCGTTTCATCCGGTCGGCACGGGTCCGTTCGAGTTCGTCGAATGGAAGCAGACCGACGACCTGAAGGTGAAGAAGTTCGCGGGCTACTGGCGCAAGGGCTTGCCGAAGATCGACATGATCGACTGGAAGCCCGTGGTCGATAACAACACGCGCGCCGCGCTCATGCAGACCGGCGAAGCGGACTTCGCGTTCTCGATTCCCTTCGAGCAGGCCGCGACGCTCAAGGCGAGCCCGAAGGTCGACCTGATCGCGGCGCCGTCAATCATTCAGCGCTACGTGAGCATGAACGTGCTGCAAAAGCCCTTCGATAACCCGAAGGTGCGCGAGGCGATGAACTACGCGATCAACAAGGAAGCGCTCGTCAAGGTTGCGTTCGCAGGTTATGCCGTGCCGGCCGAAGGCGTCGTGCCGCCGGGCGTCGAGTATGCGACGAAGCTCGGGCCGTGGAAATACGATCCCGCGAAAGCGCGCGAGCTGCTGAAGGAAGCGGGTTATCCGAACGGCTTCGAAACCGTACTGTGGTCGGGTTATAACCACACGACGGCGCAAAAGATCATCCAGTTCGTGCAGCAGCAACTCGCGCAAGTCGGCGTGAAAGCAACGGTCGAAGCGCTCGAAGCGGGCCAGCGCGTGCAGCGCATCGAGAGCGCGCCCGATCCGAAGACGGCGCCGGTTCGCATGCTCTATATCGGCTGGTCGTCCTCGACGGGCGAAGCGGACTGGGCGATCTCGCCGCTGCTCGGGGGCACGTCGTTTCCGCCGAAGCTCTTCAATACCGCGTACTACAAGAGCGATCAGGTCGACGACGATCTCTCGAAGGCACTCGCCACGACGGATCGCGGCGAGAAAGCGAAGCTCTATGCCGATGCGCAAAAACGCATCTGGGCGGACGCGCCGTGGATCTTCCTCGTCACGGAGAAGGTCGTGTATGCGCGCAGCAAGCGTCTTTCCGGCGCATACGTGATGCCCGACGGCTCGTTCAGCTTCGACGAGATCGCGATCAAGTAATCGCTTTCGGCCGGGCTCCATCGCCCGGCCGCATCTGACTCAAAACGATGCTCAACTTCATCGCCAAACGCCTGTTAGGTCTTCTGCCGACGCTTTTCATCGTCGCGGTGCTGGTGTTCTTCTTCGTGCACATGCTGCCGGGCGATCCCGCACGGCTCGCCGCGGGCGGAGAAGCCGACGAAGCGACGGTCGCGCTCGTGCGCGCGGATCTCGGCCTCGACAAGCCGCTGCCGCAACAGCTCGTGAGCTTCTTCGGCAAGGTCGTGCATTTCGACTTCGGCATGTCTACGCGCAGCAAGCGGCCCGTGTCGACGGAAATCGCCGAGCGCTTCATGCCGACGTTGTGGCTCACGCTCGCGAGCATGGTGTGGGCAGTGATCTTCGGCATGGGCATCGGCATCGTGTCGGCGGTGTGGCGCAATCGCTGGCCGGATCGGCTGGGCATGACGCTCGCGGTATCGGGCATATCGTTTCCGGCCTTCGCGCTCGGCATGCTGCTGATGGAAATTTTCTCGGTGAAGCTCGGATGGCTGCCCATCGTCAATGACGGCACATGGAAGGGCTATGTGCTGCCGTCGATCACGCTCGGGGCCGCCGTCGCCGCCGTGATGGCGCGCTTCACGCGTGCTTCGTTCGTCGAGGTGCTCGGCGAGGACTTCGTGCGCACCGCGCGCGCGAAGGGTGTGCATGAACCGATGGTCATCGTGAAGCATTGCCTGCGCAACGCGATGATCCCCGTCGTCACGATGATGGGGCTGCAATTCGGCTTTCTGCTCGGCGGCTCGATCGTCGTGGAGAAGGTGTTCAACTGGCCGGGGCTGGGCCGCCTGCTCGTGGATGCGGTCGAGATGCGCGACTACCCCGTGATCCAGGCGGAAGTGCTGCTGTTCTCGCTGGAATTCATCGTCATCAATCTGATCGTGGATGTGCTGTACGCGATCATCAATCCGACCATTCGTTTCAAGTGAGGACGCGATGAGCGTGACAGCCGAAAGCGCGGTGCATGCGCCGCAAGAAATCCGCACGCCGTGGACGGAGTTCTGGCGCAAGTTCAGGCAACAGCACGTCGCGATGGTCGCGGCCGTGTTCGTGTTGCTGCTGGTCGTCATCGCGATCATCGCGCCGTATATCGCGCCATACGATCCGGAAAATTACTTCGATTACGATGCGCTCAACGCCGGTCCCTCGGCCGCGCACTGGTTCGGTGTCGATTCATTGGGCCGCGACATTCTGAGCCGCATACTCGTGGGCAGCCGCATTTCGCTGACGGCGGGGCTGGTCTCCGTCGTGCTCGGTGCGGTGATCGGCACGTTCTTCGGTCTGCTCGCGGGCTACTACGAAGGCTGGTGGGACCGCATCGTGATGCGCATTGCGGACGTGCTGTTCGCGTTTCCGGGCATTCTGCTTGCGATCGGCGTCGTCGCGATTCTCGGCAACGGCATGGTCAATGTGGTGTGCGCGGTCGCGATCTTCAGCATTCCCGCGTTCGCGCGGCTCGTGCGCGGCAATACGCTCGCGCTGAAGCATCTCACATACATTGAGGCGGCGAAGAGCATCGGCGCATCGGACTGGACGATACTCGCGCGGCATATTCTGCCGGGCACGATTTCGTCGGTGGTCGTGTACTTCACGATGCGCATCGGCACATCGATCATCACCGCGGCGAGTCTGTCGTTCCTCGGACTCGGCGCGCAGCCGCCTACGCCCGAGTGGGGCGCGATGCTCAACGAAGCGCGCGCCGACATGGCGATGGCGCCGCACGTCGCAATCTTTCCGAGCCTCGCGATCTTCTTCACGGTGCTCGCGTTCAATCTGCTCGGCGACGGCCTGCGCGACGCGCTCGATCCGAAGCTCGACCGGCCATGACGCATATCGGTTCGCTCGAAGCGGGTCCGCGCGGCACGATCGCCGACGTTGCGGGCGTGACGGTCGGTCATTGCACGCTCTCTGAGGGCGCGGTGCAAACGGGCGTCACGGTGATCCGACCGCACGATGGCGATGTCTATCGCGACAAGGTGCCGGCTGCCGCGTGCGTGATCAATGGCTTCGGCAAGAGCGTCGGGCTCGTGCAACTGGACGAACTCGGCGTGATCGAAACGCCGGTCGCGCTGACCAATACCTTCGGCGTCGGCACCATCGCAAACGCGCAGATTCGCGCGGCGATCGCGGCGAATCCGCGCATCGGGCGCGAGGATCCGAGCGTGAATCCGCTCGTGTTCGAATGCAACGATGGCTACCTCAACGACATGCAGGCGCTCGCGATTCACGAAGCGCATTACATGAGCGCACTCGATGCGTGCAGCGTCGATTTCGAACGCGGTGCGGTCGGAGCGGGGCGCGGCATGTCGTGCTTCGAACTGAAAGGCGGTATCGGTTCGGCATCGCGCGTCGTGCGGGTCAACGAGCGCGCGTACACGACAGGCGCGCTCGTGCTCGCAAACTTCGGCCGTCTGCCGCAACTCGTGATCGGGGGAGATGCCGTCGGAAAGACGCTGACGAAAGAAGCGAACGTGAAGCCCGAACAAGGCTCGATCATCATGCTGATCGCAACCGATGCGCCGCTCGACGCGCGTCGATTGCGCCGCCTCGCGATGCGCTCTGCCGCCGGCCTCGCGCGCACGGGTTCGGTGTACGGTCATGGCAGCGGCGACATCGCGCTCGCTTTCACGACCGCTTACACCGTGCCGCACGAGGCGGACTTCATCGCGGTGCCGCCGCTTGTCAGCGACACGCGGCTCGATCCTCTCTTTCAGGCCGCGGCCGACAGCATTGAACAAGCGATTCTCGATGCGCTCTTCAGCGCGGAGACGGTTGCCGGGCGCGACGGCCATCGGCGCATATCGCTCAAGGACGCATTGAGAACAAGACCATGAAAGTGCTGATCTCGGTGGATATCGAAGGCATCGCGGGCGTGTTTCATCCGGAGCAGACGCGTGCGGGCAACGCCGAATACGAGCAGGCGCGCCGCTGGATGACGCGCGAAGCGAATGCGGCTGCGCAAGGCGCGTTCGATGGCGGCGCATCCCAGGTGTGGATCAACGATTCGCACGGCGGCTTTCGCAACCTGTTGCCCGACCTGCTCGATCCGCGCGCGCGCCTCGTGCTCGGCAAGCCGCGCACGTTCGGCATGATGGCGGGACTGGAGGCATCGCCGGAAGTGGTCTTCATGATCGGCTATCACGCGCGCGCGCAAAGCCGCGGCATTCTCGCGCATACGATCAACAGCGCCGCGTTCGCGCGCGTCACGCTTGACGGCGAGGAAGTCGGCGAGGCGGGCCTTTACGGCAGGCTCGCCGAGGAACACGGCGCGTGCGTCGCGCTGCTCACAGGCGACGACGTGTTCGGCGCCCAGACGCTGCCCGCGTTTCCCGGCGCGCGCTTTCTATGCGTGAAGACCGCGCACGGCTATTCGAGCGGCGTGACCGAAACGCCCGCCGCGGCATGCGACGCGATCCGGCTCGCCGCGCGGGAGACGATCGAAGCAGCGGCGTCTTCAGTGCATGCCAAGCGTGCGGCGATCACCGGGCATCGCTGCGAACTGCGCGCGCAGACGACCGCGTTCGCCGATCTCTTTTGCCAATGGCCGACACTCGAGCGCATCGATGCCGTGACGCTCGCTTTCGATGCGCCTTGCGTCGAACATGTCGTACGGATACTCAACTGCCTTTCGGCAATGTCCTTCATGATACGGTGAGCGTTTGGACGCAGGGCCTGCGAGTATCGTTAGAATGGAGCCATTCGCGAGACTGGCTCCGGTCTTGACGTGTTTTTGCAGACGACGCTCATGCACACGGTGAAGCTCGAACACAATGACGACGAGGTGCTCGACCCCGCCGATCCCCAGCTCGTGGTGCGCGGCTCGCTTTTCATCGACGGCCACGATGCCGGGTGCTGGGAACAACGGCGCGACGGCACGTGGGTGGCGCATGTGCGGCACAGGGTCGGCTGGATCGTCGAGACGAGTCGAGGCGCACTGATCGACCGGCTCGCTCGCGAGGCATAACGCAGTTAATTTCGAATCGAACTCACACAAGTCATGTATCTGTCGATCATCGCCGTGGGGCTCGGCGGCGGCCTGGGATCGCTGCTCAGATGGGTCCTCGGCCTGCGCCTGAATGCGATTTTTCCGAATCTGCCGCTCGGCACGTTCGCGGCGAACGTCATCGCGGGCTACATCATTGGCGTGGCGGTCGCCTTCTTCGCACGCTTTCCGGATATCTCGATTGAATGGCGGCTATTCATCATCACCGGACTGATGGGCGGGCTCTCCACGTTTTCCACGTTTTCGGCCGAAGTGGTCGCGCATTTGCAGCAAGGGCGGCTCGGCTGGGCGCTCACTGAGATCGCGCTCCACGTTTGCGCATCGCTCGTGATGACCGCGCTCGGCATCGCGACGGTGGCAGTGGCTTCCTGAAGGACTCGCCGACCGCGCACTTCCCGCATCCGGTTTCCTCCGATTAGAACGTTTGCGCGCGCCCGTTTCCGATTCAATCCCGTACAGATTCCCGCGTTATCAACGCTAGACCCTCGCTGCCTCCGCAGCGGTTTTTTTATTGACAGTAAACGAAGGTGAAGAAATGCCAGGCCTGCCGCTCATCGAAGTCAGACCGTATCGTGCGAGCGATCTCGACGGTGTGATCGATCTGTTTCAACGCGCCGTTCGCGAAACGGCATCCGCCGATTACAACGAGGCGCAGATCGAAGCGTGGGCGCAAGCCGACCGGGACGAATGGGAACTCGCCCGCGCGAGCCGCCCGACCTGGATCGGGCTCGTCGACGGCGAACTCGCGGGCTTTGCCGATCTCGAAAAGAACGGTCTCATCGACATGATGTTCGTCGATCCGCTGCATCAGCGCAAAAGCGTGGCGACGTCGCTGCTCGCGCGCATCGAGGCCGAAGCCGACGAAGCCGGTCTGCAAACGCTGCATACCTACTCGAGCGTGACCGCGCGGCCGTTCTTCGAGTATTGCGGGTTCACGATGCTGCTGGCGCGGGCGGTCATCGTGCGCGAGCAGCGCTTCGTCCAGTTCGTGATGGAAAAGGTCTTGTAACGTCAAATCTGTATAGACAAGACGTGTCATGCTTGCCGGGATGATCCTAGTGATATCCCGGATATCCCCTTGTTTCGTCCTTCGAGCCCGTTTAGACTTGAGTCTAACTTGTATAGACAGGACGAATCATGATCACGCTTACGCCCGGAAAACTGACGCTCCCGCAACTGCGCCGCATCGCGCGCGGCTCGGATCCGCTTCAACTCGATCCGGCCAGCTTCGATGCCATCGACGCGAGCGCGCGCGCCGTCGCCGCGATCGCCGCGAAGGGCGATCCGGCCTACGGCATCAATACGGGCTTCGGGCGGCTCGCCAATACGCACATTCCGGCCGATCAGCTGGAGCTGCTGCAGAAAAATCTCGTGCTGTCTCATGCGGTGGGCGTCGGCGAGCCGATGTCGCGGCCGGTTGTGCGTCTGTTGATGGCGCTCAAGCTGTCGAGTCTCGGGCGCGGTCATTCGGGCATCCGCCGTGAAGTCATCGACGCGCTCATCACGCTCTTCAACGCCGACGTGCTGCCGATCATCCCGATCAAGGGCTCGGTCGGCGCATCGGGCGATCTCGCGCCACTCGCGCATATGTCGACGGTCCTGCTCGGCATCGGCGAGGTCACCATTCGCGGTGAGCGCGCGAGTGCGCTCGACGGCCTCGCGGTCGCGGGCCTCAAGCCGCTCACGCTGCAGGCGAAGGAAGGTCTCGCGCTGCTGAACGGCACGCAGGCGTCGGCGGCGCTCGCGCTCTACAACCTCTTCGCGATCGAGGATCTGTTCCGTACCGGACTCGTCGCGGGCGCGCTGTCCGTCGATGCGGCGGCGGGTTCCGTCGTCCCGTTCGATGCGCGCATCCACGAGCTGCGCGGCCATCGCGGGCAGATGGAGGCGGCGGCGGCCTACCGCACCCTGTTGAAGGGCTCGGGCATCAATCTGTCGCACGCGGACTGCGAGAAGGTGCAGGACCCGTACAGCCTGCGCTGTCAGCCGCAAGTGATGGGCGCGTGCCTCGACCAGATGCGCCACGCGGCCGACGTCCTCCTGATCGAATCGAATGCCGTCTCCGATAACCCGCTGATCTTCCCCGACACCGGCGAAGTGCTGTCGGGCGGCAACTTCCACGCGGAGCCGGTGGCGTTCGCGGCCGACAACCTCGCCCTCGCGGCCGCCGAAATCGGCGCACTCGCGGAGCGCCGCATCGCGTTGCTGATCGACGCCACGCTTTCGGGCCTGCCGCCGTTCCTCGTCCGCGATGGCGGCGTCAACTCGGGCTTCATGATCGCGCACGTGACGGCTGCCGCGCTCGCATCGGAGAACAAGACGCTTGCGCATCCTGCATCGGTGGATTCCCTGCCGACTTCCGCGAACCAGGAAGACCACGTTTCCATGGCGACGTTCGCCGCGCGCAAGCTCGGCGACATCGCGAGCAACACGGCGAACATTCTCGCGATCGAACTGCTTGCGGCCGCGCAAGGGGTCGATCTGCGCGCGCCGCATCGGACGAGCGCGCCCTTGCTCGAAGTGATGAAGACGCTGCGCGCGCACGTGGCGCATTACGACCTCGATCACTACTTCGCGCCGGACATCGCCGCGATCGCGACGCTCGTGCAGGAAGGCGCGATCGCGCAGCACAGCCCGTTCGCGTTCGCGTCGGAACAGCCTGTATGAGCACGCCTGCGTATCAGGAGATCAAGGACTACATTCTCCAGCGCATTCATATCGGCGAATGGAAGGAGGGCGATCTGGTGCCCTCCGAGAACGAGCTCGCACGCGAGTTCAAGGTCGCGCGCATGACCGTGAACCGCGCGGTGCGGGAGCTGACCGCCGAGCAGGTGCTGACGCGGGTGCAGGGCGCGGGCACCTTCGTCGCGCAGCCGAAATACGCGTCGACGCTCGTCGAGATTCGCAGCATCTCCGATGAAATCGTCGCGCGCGGCCACGTGTATCGCGCGCAGGTGCTGCATCTGGGCGCATCGATCGTCGATGATGCGCTCGCCGACGAAATGCATCTCGCGCTGGGCAGCCCGGTGTTTCATTCGCGCGTGCTGCACTTCGAGAACGACGAGCCGGTTCAGATGGAAGAGCGCTACGTGAATCCCGCGCTCGCGCCGGAATACGCGCGCCAGGATTTCACGACGATCACGCCGAACCAGTACCTGATGACGGCCGCGCCGTTGCAGCGCGTCGAATACCGGATCGAGGCCTCGGTGCCGTCGGCCGAGATCCGGCTCGCGCTCGCGATGGCGGAGCATGAGCCGTGTCTGTTGCTGCATCGGCGCACGTGGTCGCGTGACGCGGTCGCATCGGTCGCGAATCTCTGGCATCCGGGCGATCGTTATCAATTCACGGGGCACTTCTGAACGCCATGATCATTCGAGCCGATTCGCTCACGGCTACGCGCTGGAAGAACGGCGGCGGCATGACGCGCGAGATCGCGGCGGGGCCGCCGGGCGCGTCGCTCGATGCGTTCGCATGGCGTCTGTCGCTGGCCGATGTGGCGTCCGATGGCGCATTCTCGAGTTTCGCGGGCGTCGATCGCGTGCTCGTGCTGCTCGATGGCGCGGGCATGCGTCTGACGGAAGCGGAAGGCCGCGTGCATACGCTCGATGCGCCGCTCGCGATCGCGCGCTTTGCCGGCGAAACGCCGATTCACGCGACGCTGATCGACGGCCCGACGCGCGATTTCAACGTGATGGTGCGCCGCGATCGCGCCCGCGCGACGGTGCATGCCCGGCGCGCGTCGTGCTCGCTCGATGCCGGCCACGATCTGACCTTCATCTTTTGCGTGCTTGGAAGGATCGATATCAAGGCCGCCGCAGACACGCGTCATACGCTCGAAACAGGCGATACGCTGTGTCTCGATCGTGGGGCAGAACTGCATTGCGAGGCGTCGGACGATACGTCGTGGCTGCACATCGGCATCGACAATGTGTGAGCAGCCGCGCGTCGTATGAAAAGGGAGACAGGAAGATGAGCGCATTCTTCGCGGATCATGCGCGCCTCGCCGGCGGCTGGCGGCGCGACGTGCTGCTCGAATGGGACGACGACGGCACGTTGCTGCGCGTCGAGCCGGACAGCGCTGCGCCCGCGGGCGTCGAGCGGGCGAAAGGGCCGGTCGTGCCCGGCATGCCGAATCTGCACTCCCACGCGTTCCAGCGGGCGATGGCCGGCCTCACCGAATATCGCGCGAGCGTCAACGATACGTTCTGGAGCTGGCGCGACCTCATGTATCGCTTCGCCGCGCGGATCGGCCCGGAGTCGCTCGCGGACATCGCCCACTGGCTCTACATCGAGATGCTCAAGGCGGGCTACACGTCGGTGTGCGAGTTTCACTACGTGCATCACGCACCCGGCGGCGCGCCTTATGCGAATCGCGCAGAACTCGCCGAGCGTGTCGTCGATGCGGCCGGGCGCGCGGGCATCGGCATCACGATGTTGCCGGTGCTGTACGAGCACGGCGGTTTCAACCAGGCTGCGCCGCGCGAGGATCAGCGCCGCTTTCTCAATACGCCCGACACGCTGCTCGCGCTCATCGACACGCTCGCCCGCGCGCGGCCCGAAAACGGCGCGCGGCGTTACGGCGTCGCGCCGCATTCGCTGCGAGCGGTGTCGGGCGAATCGCTCGCGGCGGTGATCGAAGGGTTCGACGCGCGCTTCGTCCGTGCGCCGGTGCATATCCATGTGGCGGAGCAGACCGCCGAAGTCGAGGCGTGCGTGGCGGCGACGGGGCATCGCCCGGTTCAATGGCTGCTCGATCATTTCAACGTCGACGAGCGCTGGTGCCTCGTGCACGCGACGCATATCGATGCAAACGAGTGCGCGCGTCTCGCGTTGAGCGGCGCGGTCGCGGGCCTGTGTCTCACGACCGAGGCGAATCTCGGCGACGGCGTATTTCCGTCGCGCGATTATCTCGATGCCGGCGGACGCATCGGCGTCGGCTCGGATAGTCATGTGGGCGTGGACTGGCGCTCCGAGCTGCGTCTGCTCGAGTATGGCCAGCGCCTGTGCCGCCAGCAGCGCAACGTGCTTGCGTCGCCGACGCAGAGCCGTCCCGCCGATCGTCTCTTCGATGCCGCGCTCGACGGCGGCGCGCACGCCACAGGACGGCCCGTCGGCGCGCTCGCGCAGGGATCGCGCGCCGACTGGCTCGTGCTCGACGACGCGCATCCGGGCATCGGCGGCCATGCGCCCGAAACGTGGCTTTCGAGCGCGGTCTTCTGCGAACACGGCGACACGCCGATCCGCGATGTTTTCGTCTCCGGCCGCAAGGTGATCGACGCGCGCCGCCACGCGCAGGAAGACGAAGCGCTCGCGCGCTATCGCGCCGCGTTGCGCGGCTTGCTCGATTGAGGTCATCCATGAACGAGTCTTCGATTTTCACGCTGGAACGCGGCGGCGCGCCGCTGCTGATTTCGATTCCGCACCGGGGCACGAGCATTCCCTGCGCGCTCGCCGACGAGATGACGCCCATCGCGAAACTCACCGAGGATTGCGACTGGCATCTCGAGCGGCTTTACGCGTTCGCGCGCGAACTGGGCGCATCGATACTGACGCCGCAATACGCGCGATATGTCGTCGATCTGAACCGTCCGCCCGATGACGCGAACCTCTATCCCGGCCGCGACACGACGGGCCTGTGTCCGGTCGATACCTTCGACAAGGCGCCGCTATACAAGCCCGGCCACGAGCCGTCGCGCGAGCAGATCGATGCGCGTCGCGCGATGTACTGGCAGCCGTATCACGATGCGCTCGCAAGTGAACTCGACGCGTTGCGGGCGTCGCATGGCCGCGTGCTCCTTTGGGAAGCGCATTCGATTCGCTCGGTCGTGCCGCGTTTCTTCGACGGGCGCCTGACCGATTTCAACTTCGGCACGGCGGACGGCGCGTCGGCGGCGCCGGGGCTCGCCGAGTACCTTGCGGGGATCGTCGAGCGCGACGGCCGCTTCTCGACGGTGGCCAACGGGCGCTTCAAGGGCGGCTATATCACACGGCGATACGGCGAGCCTGAGAAGGGCGTTCACGCAGTGCAACTGGAGCTGACGCAGATCAGCTACATGGAGGAATCGTCGCCTTTCGCTTACGACGAAGCCAAGGCGACCGCGATCCAACCTTTGCTGCGCGAACTCCTGATTTCCGCGATGACCTACGCGACGGCCGCGTAGAAGCTGACATCTGAATGGCGATTGGCTGGCGATATCGTAATGGCGATGCGTTGCCGCGATCCGTCCTGCGCGTCTGAATATCGATATAAATCAATTATTTAGATGGTCGTAAGGGCTCTCGACGCGATTCGTGACGCGAAACGGATTGTTGCTGACTCGACAATTATGTTTCGTGCAAATTGGGGTTTCCCCTAAGACGACCACCTCCTACACTGTCTTCAAGCGAAACGAAATCAGAAACCGCTTAAAAAGCTTCCGATTTCAGTTTCGATTTCAAAACAAGACTACTGGAGGTTCATCATGATCAAGGCATTCGTTCCCGCACTCGTCATCGCCACCGCTCTGGCCGCTCCGACTTTCGCGTCTGCGCAAAGCAACGGCCCGGTGACCCGCGCTCAAGTGCGTGCGGAACTGGTTCAACTGGAAAAGGCCGGCTACAACCCGTCGACCGATCGCGTGGACTATCCGCAAAACATTCAGGCGGCACAAGCGCGTGTGAACGCCGAAAACGGTAGCTCGGCCTACGGTCCTTCGACGGCTGGTACTTCGCAATCGGGCGCAGCGGCGCCGGTCGCGCGCGCTAACGTGTCGATGTCGGATCGCAACTCGGTCTACTTCGGTCATTGATCGGAGTTCGAAGTCGAGCTCGACGAAAAGCAGGTGGCAGTGAGCAGTAGCAGCGGTAGATGGTGCAGCAAGCGTTGGCAGTAGCAATATCTTGCGAGAAATGCAGTAGCAGTACCGCAGTTGGCAGCACCGCAGTCACGCAGTGAAGCATCACAGCAGCAAGCAGCAAGCAGCAAGTCGAACGCCGGCCGCTATCGAGCGACCGGCGTTTTTTATTGCGCGTCCTCTTTCGCTTCGACGCGCGGCGACACCGCGCCGCATGCGCGGATCACGAGTCGCACGACTTCTTCCGTCTGCTCATCGAAGGCCTTGCGCGTCAGTGCCCGCTTGCCCTTCAATGCGCGGATCTGCGCATCGAAGTCGGCGTAGTGCTGCGTGATCGCCCAGATCATGAACATGAACGTGTCCGGCTCGACCGGCGCGAGCAGGCCGCGCGCGATCCAGCTCTCGATCACGATGACGCGCGTATCGAGCCACGGCTTCACCCGCTCGTTGAGAATGTCCTGCATGTGATGCGCGCCGTGAATGATCTCGCTCGCCCACACCTTCGAGCCGAGCGGCCGACGTCTCGACAATTCCATCTTCGCGCGCACATAACCGCCGATCGCTTCCACCGGATCGTCGCTGCATTCGAAGGTGTCCGCCGCGCGATGCCAGTCTTCGAACAAATCTTCGAGCACGCGGCGATAGAGCGCGAGCTTCGTCGGGAAGTAGTAATGCAGGTTGGCCTTCGGCAGTCCGGCACGCTCGGCGATCATCGCCGTGCTCGCGCCTTCCAGTCCTTTCTCGGCGAACACTTCTTCGGCGCACGCCAGAAGCTGCGCTTCGTTGCTCTCGCGGATCTGCGCCTTGCGTCGCCGCAAAGGTGTTGCGGCATGCTCGCGCTCGGTAATGTCGTCAGCCGCGTCGTCGTGTCTCATCGTCGAATTTTTCTGTCGTGTGTGCCGCATCGTGCCTCATTCGCGCCGTTCATGCACGCGGCGCTGCATCGCGTCGAAAACGCCGCCGCGCCCAGTGCCCGCCGATGCTGCATTGCAATGGCACGCTTATCGCTTCATTTCGCTCCGTGTTTGTCCGCACACGAAAGACGTTGATTTGCTTATTTTAATCGGCTACAACCTGTCCATTCGGACAGGATTTGAGAAGCGCTCGAAGTATTGAAGAAGCGTGTCGTTCGCATCATTCATCGCATAACAGAAACGTGCACCGGGCGCGTGCGGCATCGCACCGCAAACGCCCGGCATGCACGAAACGAAGTCACTCACATACGAAGTCGATCGTAAGGAGCGAGGCGAATGAACGTCGTAACGGATGCAATCAGAGAGGCCGGTCTCGATACGTCCATCAAGGTGAATGGTCGACGTCTCTGGGACAGCCTGATGACGATGGCCAGGATCGGCGCGACACCCAAGGGCGGCGTGTGCCGGCTCGCGCTCACCGATCTCGACAAGGAAGGGCGCGATCTCATCGTCAGTTGGGCGAAGGAAGCGGGTTGCACGGTGAGCATCGATCAGATGGGCAATGTGTTCATGCGTCGCGCCGGGCGCAACCTCGAGGCGCTGCCGGTCATGACAGGCTCCCATGCGGATTCGCAACCCACGGGCGGGCGCTTCGACGGCATCTACGGTGTGCTCGGCGGACTCGAAGTGATCCGCTCGCTCAACGATCGCGGCATCGAGACCGAGCATCCGATCGAAGTCGTCATCTGGACCAACGAGGAAGGTTCGCGCTTCGCGCCCGCGATGGTCGCATCGGGCGTCTTCGCGGGCGTGTTCCCGCTCGACTACGGCCTCTCGCGCAAGGACGTCGACGGCAAGACGATCGGCGAAGAGTTGAAGCGCATCGGGTACGCCGGCGATCTGCCGTGCGGCGGCCGCAAGCTGCACGCGGCGTTCGAGTTGCACATCGAGCAAGGTCCGATTCTCGAAGCCGAGAACAAGACGATCGGCGTCGTCACCGACGCGCAAGGCCAGCGCTGGTACGAGATCACGCTCACGGGCCAGGAAGCGCACGCGGGCCCGACGCCCATGCCGCGCCGCAAGGACGCGCTGCTCGGCGCAGCGCGCGTCGTGGACCTCGTGAACCGCATCGGCCTCGACAACGCGCCGCTCGCCTGCGCGACGGTCGGCATGATGCAGGTGCATCCGAACTCGCGCAACGTGATTCCGGGCCGCGTGTTCTTCACCGTCGATTTCCGTCATCCCGACGATGCCGTGCTCGCGCGCATGGACGCCGCGTTGCGCGAGGGTGTCGCGCGTATCGCCGCAGAGATCGGCTTGCAGACCGAACTGGAGCAGATCTTCTATTACGCGCCCGTCAGATTCGACGCCGCCTGCGTCGCGTCCGTGCGCGCGGCGGCGCAGCGCTTCGGCTATTCGCATCGCGACATGGTGTCGGGCGCGGGCCATGATGCGTGCTATCTCGCGCAAGTCGCGCCCACATCGATGGTGTTCGTGCCGTGCGTCGACGGCATCAGCCATAACGAAATCGAAGACGCGTCTCAGGAGTGGATCGAGGCGGGCGCGAACGTGCTTCTGCACGCGATGCTCGAGCGCGCGTCGGAACCGGCTTCGTAGAAACAGCGCGCTTCGTCTCACGTTCAGTGTCGTCCGGGCCAATGCGCGCGGATGACGGGCACTCGTACGTCCTCACATGGAACGCACATGACCACAAAAACGACCGGCGATATCGCGAGCCATCGCCTCACGCACGAACAGCTCGCATGCGAGTTCTCGGATGTCGCGCCGTTGCTCGACGCCACCGCCGCGGCTGCCGCCGCGAGCCGCTGCCACTACTGCTACGACGCGCCGTGCGTGCAGGCCTGCCCGACGAGCATCGACATACCGAGCTTCATCCGCAAGATCGGCAACGGCAATCTGAAAGGCGCGGCGGTCGATATCCTGTCCGCCAATCCGCTCGGCGGCATGTGCGCGCGCGTGTGCCCGACCGAGATTCTCTGCGAGGGTAGTTGCGTACGCAACCATCCGGGCGATGCGCCCGTGAAAATCGGCGCATTGCAGCGTCATGCGACGGACTGGGCAATGGCAAAAGGCGAGCCGCTTTTCAAACGCGCGCCGGAGACGGGCAGGCGCGTGGCGATCGTCGGCGCGGGGCCGGCGGGGCTCGCGTGTGCATATCGGCTCGCGCTGGCGGGACATCGCGCGGTGATTTTCGATGCGCGCGAGAAACCCGGCGGCCTGAACGAATACGGCATCGCCGCCTACAAGACGGTCGAGGATTACGCGCAGCGCGAAATCGAATGGCTGCATTCGATCGGCGGCATCGAGATCAAGGCGGGTCACGCGCTCGGCCGTGACTTCACGCTGGAGGAGCTGCGCAAGCAATACGACGCGGTGTTCATCGGCTTCGGTCTTGCGGGCGTGCGCGAACTGGCGCTCGAAGGCGAAGCGCTCGACGGCGTGATGAACGCGGTCGATTTCATCGAGCAGGTGCGCGAGGCCGACGATCTCGCGAATGTGCCGGTCGGTCGGCGCGTCGTCGTGATCGGCGGCGGCAACACGGCCGTCGATGCGTGCGTGCAGGCCGCGAAGCTCGGCGCAACGAACGTGACGATGGTGTACCGGCGCGGCGTCGAGAACATGAGCGCGACGTGGGCCGAGCGCGAGTTCGCGCAGACCAATGGCGTGAGCATCGTCACGCACGCGAAGCCGACGCGTCTGATCGGCGTTGACGGGCACGTGACCGGCGTCGAGTTCGAGCGCGACGCGGAGCGCTTCGTCATCGATGCGGACATGGTGCTGAAGGCGATCGGTCAGACGCTCGTGCCCATCGGCATCGACCGGGCGTTGCTGACGCTCGACGGCGGGCGCATCGTCACCGACGAGAATCGACAGACGACGCTCGCGAAAGTGTGGGCCGGCGGCGATTGCGCGACGCATGAAGGACTCGATCTCACCGTGCAGGCCGTGCAGGACGGCAAGCTCGCGGCTGCGTCCATCGACGCGTCGTTCGAGCTGACTTCGATCAAAGCCGCCTGACGAACATAAGGAGCCGCCTCAACATGGCCGATCTGACTTGCAACATCGCCGGCATTACATCGCCGAATCCTTTCTGGCTCGCGTCCGCGCCGCCGACGGACAAGGCCTTCAACGTCAACCGCGCCTTCGAGGCGGGCTGGGGCGGTGTGGTGTGGAAGACGCTCGGGCTCGATCCGCACGTCGTCAACGTGAGCTCGCGTTATGGCGCGGTGCAATGGAACGGGCAGCGCATCGCGGGACTGAACAACATCGAACTGATCACCGATCGCCCGCTCGACGTGAACCTGCGCGAGATCGAACAAGTGAAGCGCGACTGGCCGGACCGCGCGCTGATCGTCTCGCTGATGGTCCCGTGCAATGAGAAGGACTGGAAGTGGATCTTGACGCAAGTCGAGGACACCGGCGCGGATGCGGTCGAACTGAACTTCGGCTGCCCGCATGGCATGAGCGAGCGCGGCATGGGCGCGGCGGTGGGACAGGTGCCCGAGTATGTCGAAATGGTCACGCGCTGGGTGAAGGAAGGCACGAAGCTGCCGTGCCTCGTGAAGCTCACGCCGAACATCAGCGATATTCGCATGGGTTCGCGCGCCGCGTTCAAGGGCGGCGCGGACGGCGTGTCGCTCATCAACACGATCAACTCGATCGTCGCGGTCGATCTCGACCAGATGGCGCCGATGCCGGCCGTCGATGGCAAAGGGACGCACGGCGGTTATTGCGGTCCCGCCGTGAAGCCGATCGCACTCAATATGGTCGCGGAGATCGCGCGCGATCCAGAGACGCCGAATCTGCCGATCTCGGGCATCGGCGGCATTTCATCTTGGCGCGATGCGGCGGAATTCATGGTGCTGGGCGCAGGCAGTGTGCAGGTGTGCACGGCGGCCATGCACTACGGCTTTCGTATCGTCTCCGATCTCGCCGATGGCCTTTCGAACTGGATGGACGAGAAAGGCTACGCGACGCTCGATGACATCCGCGGCCGCGCCGTGCCGAACGTCACGGACTGGAAGTATCTCAATCTCAAGTACGACATCAAGGCGCGTATCGATCAGGACAAGTGCATTCAGTGCGGGCTGTGTCATATCGCGTGCGAGGATACATCGCATCAGGCGATCCTGAAGGAGAAGGACGGCAAGCGGCATTTCGAAGTGGTCGATTCGGAATGCGTCGGCTGCAATCTCTGCATGCATGTGTGCCCGGTCGAGCAGTGCATCACGATGGAACGCGTCGATGCGGGCGAATACGCGAACTGGACCACGCACCCGAACAATCCCGCTCGCGTGGATGCGGAGGAACCCGCTAAAGCGGCATAAACATCATGCAGCGCTCGTCGTCGTTGAACCCTCATGATCAACCGCACAGTCAAACGGAGTGCATCCGATGAATCAGACAGCGCATAACGTCGAGACGAGCAGCCTGTATAACGACGATCTCGCGCCGACCGGCCCGGCGCAGCGTACCTGGAAGTGGTATCACTTCGCGGCGTTGTGGGTCGGGATGGTGATGAACATCGCTTCGTACATGCTGGCCGCGGGTCTCACCGATCAGGGCATGTCGCCGTGGCAGGCCGTGTTGACGGTCCTGCTCGGCAACCTGATCGTGCTCGTGCCGATGTTGCTGATCGGTCATGCGGGCGCGAAGCACGGCATTCCGTATGCGGTGCTCGTGCGCTCGTCGTTCGGCACGCAGGGCGCGAAGCTGCCCGCGATGCTGCGCGCGATCGTCGCGTGCGGCTGGTACGGCATTCAGACGTGGCTGGGCGGCAGCGCGATCTATACGCTCGCGAATATCCTCACGGGCAATGCCTTGCATGGCGCGGCGCTGCCGCTCATCGACATCTCGGTCGGACAGCTCGCGTGCTTTCTCGTGTTCTGGGCGTTGCAGCTCTACTTCATCTGGCATGGCACGGATTCGATCCGCTGGCTCGAAAGCTGGTCTGCGCCGATCAAGGTCGTGATGTGCGTCGCGCTCGTCTGGTGGGCGACGAGCAAGGCGGGCGGACTCGGTTCGATGCTTTCGTCGCCGTCGCAGTTCGTCGCGGGCGGCAAGAAGGAAGGGCTCTTCTGGGCGACGTTCTGGCCGGGTCTCACCGCGATGGTCGGCTTCTGGGCGACGCTCGCGCTCAACATTCCCGACTTCACGCGCTTCGCGCGCACGCAACGCGATCAGATGATCGGGCAGACGATCGGCTTGCCCGTACCGATGGCGTTGCTCTCGGTCATCTCCGTCGTGGTCACGTCGGCGACGGTCGTGATCTACGGCAAGGCGATCTGGGACCCTATCGATCTCACGAGCCGCATGACGGGCATAGGCGTGGGCATCGCCCTCGTCATCCTTACGCTCGACACGATGTGCTGCAATCTCGCGGCGAATCTCGTTGGACCCGCGTATGACTTTTCGAGCCTGTGGCCGAAGGGCATTTCGTATCGCGCGGGCGGCATGATCACGGCGACGATCGCCATTGTCATGATGCCGTGGAAGATTCTTGCGACTACGCAGGGCTATATCTTCACGTGGCTCGTCGGGTATTCGGCGCTGCTCGGGCCGGTTGCGGGGATTCTGATGGTCGATTACTTCTTCATTCGCGGCACGCGGCTCGATCAGCGCGAGCTTTTCGACGAGGACGGCGAGTATTCGTATAGCGGTGGATGGAACGTGGCGGCGGTGGTGGCGTTGCTCGTCGGTGTGTTGCCGAATCTGCCGGGGTTTCTGCATACGGCGTTTCCTGCATCGTTTCCAGGTGTGCCTGTGTTCTTCAATACGCTCTACACGTATGCGTGGTTCGTTGGCCTCGTGCTTGCCGCGATCGTTTATGGGTCTTGGATGAAGTTGCGGGGTAGTCCGAGGGCTGGGGTTTTGAGTGCTTGATTTTTTGTTTTTCGGCGGATCCCGTTTTGTTATTGGTTTATTAGCGTTGCCCCTATGCGGGGCGGCAGTCACTTTCTTTGCTGCTGCAAAGAAAGTAACCAAAGAAAGCAGCTTGTTAGGCCCGCGGTCACACGCAGTTTGGCCATGCTTGCCATGTGATCGTGGGCTGCCTAAGTGTCGCCCTCAAAGGCCCAACCGGGCGTGGATCGCACACGGTCTGACGAGCTAGCCCTCTAAGGAGACTGGTGCAGCACGAAATAGCGCCGGCACAGCGCTACGCGCTGCCGCCGGGTCTGCAAGGGAAACCAACGGATAACCAATGCAGTGAGATAGAGGCGCTAGTAAGGAAGCACGAGCGGACCCGATTGACCGGTCGGCCGCGAAGCGGGCCGGAGCCATTTGGTGCTGAACCGCTCCGCCATGCGACGCGAGGCGACAGACCGTGCGCGAGCCAAGCCGATTAGTCTTGTGAGGGCGACACTTAGGCAGCCCACGATCACATGGCACGCGTGGCCAAACTGCGTGTGACCGCGGGCCTAACAAGCTGCTTTCTTTGGTTACTTTCTTTGCAGCAGCAAAGAAAGTGACTGCCGCCCCGCACAGGGGCAGAGCAAATAGACCGACACGAACACAGGATTTCACGAACGCAAAGCACAGCGAAGCAAAGCAAAGCAAAGCGAACGAAACAAAGCCAAGGAGGACACCACAATGCCAACATTGATTCGCGGCGGCACGATCATCGACGCAGACCGCACCTACCGCGCCGACGTGCTATGCGCCGACCCCCAAGCGGGCGGGACCATCCTCGCCATCGGCACCGATCTCGACATGCCCGCGGACACGCGTATCGTCGATGCCGGCGGCCAATACGTCATGCCCGGCGGCATCGATCCGCATACGCATATGGAACTGCCCTTCATGGGCACGACCGCCAGCGACGACTTCTACACCGGCACCGCGGCGGGGCTCTCGGGCGGCACGACGAGCATCATCGACTTCGTGATTCCAAGCCCGAAGCAGCCGCTCATGGACGCATTCAAGGAATGGCGCGGCTGGGCGGAGAAGGCGTCGGCGGACTACGGCTTTCACGTCGCGGTGACGTGGTGGGGCGAGTCCGTGCACCGCGAGATGGGGCTGCTCGTGCACGAACACGGCGTGTCGAGCTTCAAGCACTTCATGGCGTACAAGAACGCAATCATGGCCGACGATGAAGTGCTCGTGAACAGCTTCACGCGCTCGCTCGAACTCGGCGCGCTGCCGACCGTGCACGCGGAAAACGGCGAGCTCGTCTTTCAGTTGCAGAAGCAGCTATTGGCCAAGGGCTTCAAGGGACCGGAGGCGCATCCCTTGTCGCGTCCGCCCGAAGTGGAGGGCGAGGCGGCGAATCGTGCGATCCGCATCGCGCAGGTGCTCGGCGTGCCGCTCTATATCGTGCACGTTTCGGCGAAGGATGCCGTCGATGTGATCGCCAAGGCGCGCAACGACGGACTGCGTGTGTTCGGCGAAGTGCTTCCGGGGCATCTCGTGATCGACGAATCGGTATATCGCGATCCCGACTGGACGCGCGCCGCCGCGCATGTGATGAGCCCCCCGTTTCGCACGAGCGAGCATCGCGAGGCGTTGTGGCGCGGCTTGCAGTCCGGCCAACTGCACACGACCGCGACCGATCACTGCGTGTTCTGCGCATCGCAGAAGGCGATGGGTCGCGAGGACTTCACCCGGATTCCCAACGGCTGCGGCGGTGTAGAGGATCGCATGTCGGTGCTGTGGCATCACGGTGTGAACATGGGGCGTCTCACGCCGAACGAGTTCGTGCGCGTGACGTCGACCAATGCCGCGCAGATCTTCAATCTCTATCCGCGAAAAGGCGCGGTGCAGGTGGGTGCGGACGCGGATCTCGTCGTGTGGGATCCGGCAGCGACACGCACGATCTCCGTGAAGACGCATCATCAGAAGGTGGACTTCAACGTATTCGAAGGCATGACGGTGCAAGGCGTCGCGACGCACACGCTCGCGCGCGGCGCGCTCGCGTGGGCGAACGGCGATCTGCGCGCGGAGCGCGGCGCGGGTCAATATCTCAAGCGTCCGCCGAACGCGTCCTACTTCGAGGCGGCGCGCGTCGCGAACAAGCTGAAGGAACCGCATCCGGTGAATCGCGCGTCAGTGGCCTGAGGCGCGCCTGAACGCAAAGCCCCGCATCCCTGCGATGCGGGGCTTTGTCACATTTCGAGTGCTTTCACATGTGTGCAAGCAAAATCTGGCAGGCTGTCTAGTTATGCGCAGCCGGATCATGCCGATGAAAATCACGATCAGACTTCGCCGTCTCGCCGCAATCGGCGTCCTCTGCTTGCCGCTCGCATGCGCGGCGAACCCGAACGCGCTGTGGGAGATCGTCCATGACTATTGCGAGCCGGCGGCCGAAGGCGCGCACGTTCAGCAGAAATGCGCGGATGTAAATCTCGCGGGCGGCTATGCGGTGTTGAAAGATATCGTCGGCGTCGCGCAGTATCTGCTGATTCCGACTGCGCGCGTGAGCGGCATCGAAAGTCCCGCGCTGCTCGAACCCGATGCGCCGAACTATTTCCGCGACGCGTGGCACGCGCGCGGCTATGTGGATCGCGCATTGCGCCGGACGTTGCCGCGCGATGAAGTTTCGCTTGCAATCAATTCCGCGAGCGGGCGCACGCAGAATCAGTTCCACATTCATATCGATTGCCTCGCGTCCGATGTCGCGCAGACGCTGCGCGAAGTGGGGCCGGGCATCGGCACAGAGTGGAAGCCGCTGCCGGTGAGACTGCGCGGTCATGTCTACAGCGCGATGCGCATCGACGATGCCGATCTCACCCACGTCGATCCCTTCAAGCTGCTCGCGCCCTACGCCGCCAGTCGCGGTCAGACGATGGGCGAACAGACGCTGCTGCTCGCGGGCGCTGTGCGCAGCGATGGCGCACCGGCGTTCTTTCTGCTCAACGATCACGTTCAACCAGGCGACTGGGCGTCGTCCGAGGAGCTTCAGGATCACACGTGCGCGCTGGCTAATCGTTCTATAGAAAAGCCTTGAGGCTTTGCAGAAGAATGAAGTGACGCGAATGATTCGGAGTTCGGATTAAAAGACGATCCACAAATCAGAACTCTCGTGCCTTGTCACGTCTACTTTGGATCATCCTGATCTGATCGAGCGATTGAAAACATGAGTGGTCAGCTCCCGCCGCGCGCGCATGCCCGATGCGCGAACACGCGCGGCGCGATTCCCTCGACACGCGCTTCCGGCAGCACGCGTTTCAGCGTGCGCAACGTAAAGGCGAGATCTTCACTCGCCGTATCGAATTCGAGTCGCAATTCGCAGCCTTCTCGCTGCGCCTGACTCACATAAATGCCAAGCGGCGAATGAAACAGCGCGCGTATGCGCTCCCGCGACGCCTCGCTATCCGCGAAATGCGCCAGCGCCAGAACGCGCACTCGCTGGCACGTGCCGAACCCTTCATCGTGTAATGTTCCGCGGCTGGCAACCCACGCAAGCGACATATCCATGACCGTTGCTCCATCACGTTTTCCTTGTGTAGAAGCATAGGTCGGGTTTCGTCAACGTCACGCTAAGAGAGCGCCGCGGCGTGTAAAAAACGTATCAATCGAAACCCGGGAACACGGCATCGTCCGGGCCGATGGAAGCAGGCGACTTCCACGCCGCGTCGCGCATCGAATGACGCACCTGATGCTCGACCCCCAGCAGCACCGCGAAGATCGCCATGCGCACGGCAATGCCGTTGTCGGTCTGGCGAAAGATGGCGAGGCGCGAGTCGTGATTCAGATCGGTGGCGAGATCGTTCGCCCCTGGGCGGCTGTCGCGCGGCAGCGGATGCATGATGAGCGTATCGCGTCCGCACGCATCATCGACGAGCGCCTGGTTGATCTGAAAATCGGGCGTATAACCTTCGATGGGTTCGTCGGCGAAACGCTCTTTCTGAATGCGCGTTGCGTACACGACGTCCGCGCCCGCGAGCCCCGCGCGCAGGTCGCTCGTTTGTTCGATCACGTGATCGCCACGCGCGATGCGCTCGACGATATGCGCCGGCATTTCGAGCGAACGCGGCGAGACGAGCGTGAACTTCAGCCCCTTGTAAAGCGAGAGCAGCTTGGCGAGCGAATGCACGGTGCGGCCGTACTTCAGGTCACCGACCATCGCGATATGCGCGCCATCGACGATCTTCCCGAGACGCGAAAACTCGCGCTGGATCGTGTAGAGATCGAGCAGCGCCTGGCTGGGATGCTCGCCCGGACCGTCGCCGGCGTTGATGACAGGAATGTTCGTCGCGCGCGCGAATTCCGCGACGGAGCCTTGCTCGGGATGCCGCACGACGATCGCATCCGCGTAACCGCTGATGACGCGGCTCGTGTCGTAAATCGACTCGCCCTTGGCCATCGACGAAAACGTGAATCCCGTGGTGTCGCAGACCGAGCCGCCGAGACGCGCGAACGCCGCGCCGAAACTCACTCGCGTGCGCGTGCTGGCCTCGAAGAACAGGTTGGCCAGCACCGCGCCTTCCAGTACGCGCGTGATCTTCTTGCGGCGCGCGATGGGCTGCATCATGTCGGCCGTGCGAAACAGCGCCTCGGCGGATTCGCGCGAAAACTGGTCGATCGAGAGCAGTTGCGGGCGGCCTTCGAATTCGATTGTCTGATATGCGCTTTGCGTATATGTACCCGCTTCCGGCATGCCGCCCAGAATCTCGCCGACATAGCGCGCCGCAATTTCCGGCATCGCCCGCGATTCCGGCGATTCGTCCGGCAGCAGCCACGTATCGAGCGCCCGCCGTGTCACGCCGATGCGCGACGCGAAGGCATCGCGGGTCATGTTCAGACGCCGCATGGCGTCACGAAGAATCGTCTGCTGCTGAAGGTCCTGAGTCACCGTCACCGCTCCCTGAATATACGCGGTGCGTATATTAGGTCACTCGCCGATCAGATGCAAGACGAGCTCGCGCTGATGCTGCGCCGTCCGATGCTCGAAGATGTAGATGCCTTGCCACGTGCCGAGCACCATGCGGCCCGCCTCGACGGGAATCGAAAGCTGCACGGAGGTGAGGGCGGTGCGCAGGTGCGCGGGCATGTCGTCGGGGCCTTCGGTGTCGTGCACGTAGCGGCCGGGCGCTTCGGGCGCCACCGCCTCGAAGTAGCGCTCGAGGTCCGCGCGCACGTCGGGATCGGCGTTCTCCTGAATCAGCAGCGATGCCGACGTATGCCGGCAAAACAGCGTGAGCAGGCCGGTGCGAATGTCCTGAAGATCGATCCAGCGGTCGATGTCGCGGGTGACTTCGTGCAGGCCGCGCGAGCCTGTCGCGACCGTCAGATGGTGGAGTGCCTGTTTCATGTCGGTCTCGGTGCGAGAAATGGGCGATGCGCCGCCTCCTGAGTTTACCGGCTTCCCGCGCGCCGGTTCGTTCCGATTCCATGAACTATGCTGTCTGGACGATGGCTCGATGCAAGGCGCGCACGATGGTCCGAATGCTTTCAGAGAGAAAAACGCTCGCGTTCATCGTCGTGCTGGCGGCGTCGTCGCTCACGTGCGCCGCCGACGACGAACGCGAGAATCGCGGCAACGATCCCTTCCTGCACGTATCGAGCGCCATCGCCGATTGCGCCGCGCCGCGCGGCCCGTTCGAAACCCCGCACGAATGGCTGGAGGAAGCGCATTACCGGATCGAGCGCGGCAATAGCTGCTGGATCGCGGGCCGCTGCCGCCTTTCGAACAGCTATCTCTACGACAAGGAGATCGCCGAAAGCGTGACGCGCCGCCTGAATTCGCTGAACGCGTCGCTGCAATGGCGCGAGAAGACGAGCCTCTGGCTCACGCTGCAGCGCCGCTTCATCTATCTCGACGGCTGCGTGTCGCGCGATTTCGACACGGCGCGCTTCGTGTCGGCACTCGGTGAGACGGCCGATGTCGAAAAAGTCATCGATCGCACGACACGGCGGCCGTGATTTCGCAATTGACCTAAGCTAAAAGAGAGACCAAACGAGGAACCGCCGCGCACGCGCGCGCCCGGTTTTCGCCGATGAGAACGAACCTCGCCGACTGGCTGTGGACTTGCGCACGCTGCGCGCTGTTGCTGATCGGGTTTGCACTCGCGCCGATGAGCGCGCCCGCCGCCGCGACCGCGCCGGTCGTCGTGATTCCGCTGAAGGGTGCGATCGGCCCGGCTAGCGCGGATTTCGTCGTGCGCGCGCTTGCCCGGGCAGCGGACGAGCGCGCGCAGCTCGCCGTGCTGGAACTCGATACGCCGGGCGGGCTCGATCTCTCGATGCGCTCGATCATCCAGGCGATCCTTGCGTCCCCGGTGCCGGTGGCCGCGTTCATTGCGCCGAGCGGTGCGCGTGCGGCGAGCGCCGGCACGTACATCACCTACGCGAGCCACGTCGCGGCGATGGCGCCGGGCACGAACCTCGGCGCGGCGTCGCCGGTGCAGCTCGGCTTGGGCGGACCGGAGCGCGAGCCGGCGGGCACGGGCAAGGCCGCATCGGGCGCACGCGCCGAACCCGCCGGGCAATCGACCGAAACCCGCAAGCAGATGCAGGACGCCGCCGCCTACATCCGCGGCCTCGCGCAACTGCGCGGACGCAACGCGCAATGGGCGGAGCGCGCGGTGCGCGAGGCGGTCGCGCTGTCGGCGACGGAAGCGCTGGCGCAGAACGTCATCGACCTCACCGCCAACGATGTTCCCGACCTGCTCGCCAAGCTCGACGGCCGTCGTGTCAAAACCGTGAGCGGCGATCACGTTCTCGCGACGAAACACGCGCCGCTCGTCGTCGTGCAACCCGACTGGCGCAGCCGCTTTCTCGCGACGATCACGGACCCGAGCGTCGCGCTGATTCTGATGATGATCGGCATGTACGGGCTCTTCTTCGAGTTCGCGAATCCCGGCATGGTGCTGCCGGGCGTGGCGGGCGCGATCTGCCTGCTCGTCGGATTGTTTGCTCTGCAACTATTGCCGATCAGTTTCGTCGGACTCGGCTTGATCGTGCTCGGCATGGGCTTTCTGGTCGCGGAAATGTTTCTGCCGACGTTCGGCTCGCTCGGCATCGGCGGCGTCATCGCGTTCGCGATCGGCGCGCTCATGCTGATCGATACGGACGTGCCGGGCTTCGGCATTCCCATCGGCGTCGTCATCGGGCTCGCGCTTTTCACGGCGCTGTTCGTTTTCACCGTGTCGGGCGTCGCGTTGCGGGCGCGCAAGCGGCCTGTCGTGAGCGGCGGCGAAGCGATGCTCGGCAGCATCGGCGTGATGCTGGCGCACGAGTCCGAAAGCGGCTGGGCGCGCGTGCGGGGCGAACGATGGCGCGTGCAGCCGGCCGCGTCGCGGGCGTTGCCGCACGAAGGCGCGCGCGTGCGCGTGATCTCGCGTCAAGGCCTGACGCTGACCGTCGAGCCGATCGACGGCGAACGCGAGGCCGGTCATTCCTGAACACATCGACGAAGAGGCTTGGAAAATGGGGCTTACCTTTGGTTTCAGCGGCATCCTGATTGCGTTCGTCATCTTCATCGTCGCATCGGCGGTGCGCATCTTTCGCGAGTACGAGCGCGGCGTCGTGTTCATGCTCGGCCGCTTCTGGAAAGTGAAAGGACCGGGGCTCGTGCTGATCATTCCGGTCGTGCAGCAGGTCGTGCGCATGGACTTGCGCACCGTCGTGTTCGACGTGCCGCCGCAGGACGTCATCACGCGCGACAACGTCTCGGTGAAAGTGAATGCGGTCGTGTACTTTCGTGTCGTCGATCCGGAGAAGGCGGTGATCCAGGTCGCCCGCTTTCTCGAAGCGACGAGCCAGCTCGCGCAGACCACGCTGCGCGCGATCCTCGGCAAGCACGAGCTAGACGAACTGCTGTCCGAGCGCGAGCGCCTCAACGCCGACATTCAGCGTGTGCTCGATTCGCAGACCGACGCGTGGGGCATCAAGGTATCGAACGTCGAGATCAAAGACGTCGACATCAACGAGACGATGATCCGCGCGATCGCCCGACAGGCCGAAGCGGAGCGCGAGCGCCGCGCGAAGATCATTCATGCGGAAGGGGAGTTGCAGGCGTCCGAAAAGCTCTTGCAGGCCGCGCAGATGCTCGCGCAGGCGCCGCAGGCGATGCAACTGCGCTATCTGCAAACCCTGACGTCGATCGCCGGCGACAAGAACTCGACGATCATCTTTCCGGTGCCGGTCGATCTCGTGAGTTCCGTCATCGACCGGTTGACCAAGGGCTCGGCGTAGCTCAGACGAGCGCCGGGAAGTCGAGCGTCGTGTCGTTCACGCGATTCACGAGGTTCGTGAAGTTGATGACGCTCATCGCGAACAGCGTGTCGATGACTTGCGCCTCCGTGTAGCCCGCTTCGCGCACTTCATTCAGACGCGCCGCATCGACCGTGCCGGTGGAACCCGCGACGTGCCGCACGAAGCGCACGAGCGCGTCGCGCTTCGCATTGCCGGTCGCTTCGCCCGCGCGGATCTGCTGCGTTTCCCGTTGCGAGAGCCCGACCATCTTGCCGACGACAGTGTGCGCGGCGGCACAGTAGTCACAACCCACGAGTTCGCTGACGGCGAGCTTGATCGCTTCGACGTCGGCCTTGTCGAGGCTGCTCTTCGCGAGAATCGCATCGCCGTTGAGCGCGGCGCCGAGCGCGGCGGGGCTGTGCGTGCCGATGGTCGCGTAAGCATTCGGCACGCGGCCGGCGGCCTTCTTGATGGCGGCGAAAAGGTCGGCGGTAGCGCCCGTTGCTTCGTTGACGTTGATCTGGGATAGACGTGACATGGTGTGCTCCTTCGTTCAGTGGTTGGCCATCGCGATGGCATGGATCGAACTTTAGGCGCATGCGTCTTTCGCGTGAATGCTCGCGCGGCTCGTTAAGCCGCGCGATCGTCTCATCGTGCGAAGGCAGCCGCTTCATGCCATGATCGAGGCTCTGCGCGCGCATCACGATCACGCACATGGACTATCTGACGAGCCTGAAGGTGTTTTGCACGGTGGTCGAAGCGAAGAGCTTCGCGCGTGCGGCCGACATACTCGGCTTGTCGCCGCCCGTCGTGTCGCGCGCGATCGCGGGCCTCGAAGAGCGACTCGGCAGCCGGCTTTTCAATCGCACGACGCGGCAGATTTCATTGACCGAGACCGCGGAACGCTTCTTCTCCGACTGCTCGCGCCTGCTCGACGAACTCCAGGCGATGGAAGAGCGCGCATCGAACCGCGCGAGCGAGGCGACGGGGCTGTTGCGGCTCGTGGCGCACACGACGGTGATGACGAGCCGCTATGCGCCGCTCGTCGCGAGTTTCCGGCGCGCGCATCCGCAGGTGCGCCTCGACGTGACGCTGACAGAGCGGCCCATCGATCTCGTCGGCGAGGGCTACGATCTCGCGATCGTGCTGCCGTTCATGCTCTCCACCGATACGGCCGTCACGCGCCTGCTCGAAACCATTCCGCTCGTCCTCGTCGCGAGTCCCGCGTATCTCGCGCAGCGTCCCGCGCCGCGTCACCCGTCCGAACTCGTCGATCATGTGTTCGTGCCGATGTCGCCGTCGATCCGCAAGCCCGCGCTCACGTTTCGCATCGGCGGCGAGGAATTGCGCGTGCCGCTCGATCACGACATCGCGTCGAACAGCGCGGTGTTCAATCGCGAGATGGTGCTGCAGGGATTCGGCATCGGCGTGTTGCCGACGGCGCTCATCGCGCAGGAAGTCGGGGCGGGGCGGCTCGTCACGCTGCTCGACGCGTATGAGCGCGTCGATTCCGCCATCGAGATTCGCATCGCCTACAGCACGCGCGCGCTCCTGCCGGCCAAGGTGCGCGCGTTCGTCGAGCATGCGGTGCGCTTTTGCGCCGACGAAGGCGTGCTGTCCGGCGAGCCAAAAACTGGCCTGCAAGCCTTGTGACGCAAGGCTCGCCGCGATTCTTTCCGCCAGCGTTATTCATTCGTGCGCGCCGTGACGGTTGACGTGGTGCATATGCACATCTAGTCTTCCGGGCTATGACGGGCAGCGGATTTGCCCTTTCTTCAATTCAGATTGTGCATATGCACTATAACCACAAATGACGACACCTACGACGAATATTCCATCGGTCGCGGCGCCGGCCCTCGCGCGGCCGGCGCGCAAGATTCCCTGGATGCTGCTCGCGCTCGGGCTGGTCGGGCTCGCGCTGATCGCCGCGGCGACCTGGTGGGCGCTCGTGCTGCGCTTCGTTCAGACGACCGACGATGCCTACGTGGGCGGCGATGTCACGGTGCTCGCGCCGAAGGTCAACGGCTTCGTCACCGATGTGCTCGTGCAGGACAACCAGCGCGTGAAGGCCGGACAGGTGCTGATCCGCCTCGATGCGCGCGACTACGACGCACGCCTCGCGCAAGCCGACGCCGAATTGGCGGGCGCGCGTGCGGCGGTGATCGAGTTGCAGGCGAAGGATGCGTTGCAGGCGGCCGTCATCAACCAGCAGCAGGCGGAAGTGCGCGCTTCGTCGGCGGAACTCACGCGCAGCGCACAGGATCGCTCGCGTTATCGCGAGCTCGTGAAGGACGATGCGGTGTCGAACCAGATCGTCGAACGCGCGGACGCCGACTATACGAAGGCGCAGGCGGCGGTGGATCGAAGCGGCGCGTCGCTGGTGGCGGCCAAGCGCCAGTCGAGCGTGATCGAAGCGCAGATCGCGGATGCCCAGGCGCGCGTTGCGACGGCCGAAGCGGCACGCCGCGTCGCGCAACTGAATGTCGAGTACACGACGATCCGCTCGCCCGTCGATGGCTACGTCGGCAATCGCACGGCGCGCGTGGGCGTGCTCGCGAACGTCGGTACTTCGCTCCTGACCATCGTGCCTTCCAGCGGCCTTTGGGTCGATGCGAACTTCAAGGAAGACCAGCTGAAGAAGATGCGCGCGGGCGACGAAGCGGACATCGAGCTGGACGCATCGAGCGTGCCGCTCACCGGCCACGTCGACAGTCTCGCGCCTGCCACGGGCGCCACCTTCAGTGTGTTGCCGGCGGAGAATGCAACCGGCAACTTCACGAAGATCGTGCAGCGCGTGCCCGTGCGCATCCGTCTCGATGTGCCGAAGGGCATGGAATCGGTCCTGCGTCCCGGCCTTTCGGCGACCGTCAAGGTTCATCTCGGCAAGCAGTCGAACGGCTGAGGAGCGCGGCGATGACCCACACCATTCCCTCCGATCCCGCGAGCCAGCCGATAAAACAGCGCGTGTTCGCGTTCGCGCTGATGTGCCTCGGCTTCTTCATGGCGACGCTGGATATTCAGATCGTGGCCTCGTCGCTGAAGGATATCGGCGGCGGCTTGTCCGCGAGCCAGGATGAGCTGTCCTGGGTGCAGACGTCGTATCTGATCGCGGAAATTCTCGTCATTCCGATGTCGGGCTGGCTCTCGAAAGTGTTCTCCACGCGCTGGCTCTTCGTTGCCTCGGCGGTCGGCTTCACGATCACGAGCATGCTGTGCGGCATGGCCTGGGACATCAACTCGATGATCCTCTTTCGCGGCCTGCAAGGCGCGCTCGGCGCCGCGATGATCCCGACCGTGTTCACGACCGCGTTCGTGCTCTTTCCCGGCAAGCAGCGATTGATTGCATCGACCACGATCGGCGCGCTGGCGTCGCTCGCGCCCGCGATCGGACCCGTGATCGGCGGATGGATCACCGATCAATGGTCGTGGCACTGGCTCTTCTATCTGAACGTCGTGCCGGGTCTCGTCGTCGCGCTGCTCGTGCCGAAGTACGTGCATGTCGATGCGCCCGATCTTTCGCTGCTGAAAAAAGGCGACTATCTCGGCATCGTGTTGATGTCGGGCTTTCTCGGCTGTCTGGAATACGTGCTCGAGGAAGGGCCGCGCAAGAACTGGTTCGGCGATGAGGTGATCATCGCGTGTACGTGGATTTCGGCGATCTGCGGATTCCTGTTCCTCGTGCATGCATTCACGGCGAAGGACCCGATCGTCGATCTGCGTGCGCTCGCCGTGCGCAACTTCGCGATCGGCAGTGTGCTGTCGTTCGTGACGGGCATCGGCATCTTCGTGTCGGTGTTCCTGACGCCGGTGTTTCTCGCCCGCGTGCGGGGCTTCGATTCGCTGGATACCGGTCTCGCGCTGCTGTCGGTCGGCTGCTTCCAGTTGCTTTCCATCGGCGTGTACGGTTTCGCGTCGCGTTTCATCGACATGCGCGTGCTGCTCGCATTCGGGCTGCTCTGCTTTGGCGCGGGCTGTTACTTCTATACGCCGCTGACGCACGACTGGGGCTGGCAACAGTTCCTTCTTCCTCAGGCACTGCGCGGCATCGGTCAGCAATTCGCGGTGCCGCCCATCGTGACGATGGCCCTCGGTTCGCTGCCGCCGTCGCGGCTCAAGTCGGCGAGCGGGCTCTTCAATCTGATGCGCAATCTCGGCGGCGCGATCGGCATCGCGGTGAGCGCGACGATGCTCAACGATCGCCTCAACCTGCATTACCTGCGCCTGAATGAGAACGTGACGATCGGCAGGCCTGTCATCGACGATCTGCTCTCGCGCAGCTCCGCGCATCTGGCATCCGTCGCGGGCGATGCGCTGAATGCGTCGCAGGCGGGTCTGGCATCGCTGCATGCGCTCGTGATGCGCGAAGCCCTCGTGCTGACCTTCGCCGATTGCTTCTACGTGCTCGCCCTGTGCTTTCTTTTCGGCCTGATGACGGTGATGTTCGCCAAGCCGATCACGAGCGCGCCGCCTTCCTCGGATGCGCATTGAACCGGATGCTTCGATCATGAAGAAACTTCTCGCCCACATACTTGCAGGCGTGACATGTCTGACGCTCGCCGCGTGCGCCGTGCAGCCCGAGACGCACGCCGATCTTCCCGCGACCGTGAACGCGACCGCGCCCGCGGACTGGAGTGTCGATGTGCCGAAACAGGCCGTCGATCCCGCTACATGGTGGAATCAGTTCAACGATCCGGTCATGCATGAACTGGTCGCGTCGGTGTTGAACGACAACCTCGATGTTCAGGCGGCGGTCGAGCGCGTGAAGCAGGCGGAGGCGCTCACGACGCAACGGCGCGCGGCCTTGCTGCCGCAACTGGATGCGGGCGCGGGCGGATCGTACTCGCGCCAGAACACGCCGCCGCCGCTCGGCTATGTGAAGCAGGCGGGCTTCGGCCTGACGTTGAGCTGGACGCCCGATGTGTTCGGCGGCGAGCGCCTGGAATTGCTCGCATCGCAGGCGCAGCTCGTCGGGCGTGAACACGCGGCCGATCACATCAGGCTCGCGCTCGCCGCCGACACGGCCGCCGCGTATGTCGATCTGCGCTGGGCGCAAGCCGAACTGAAGATCCTGCAAGACAACCTGGAGATTCGCGAGCGCGCGTTGAAGCTCACGCAACGTCGTCTGCAATACGGTCTCTCGACGAAGCTCGATGTCGCGCGGGCGCAGAATCAGTTGAGCGATCTGCAATCGCGCGTACCGCGCACGCAGGCGACGATTCAGCATCAGTTGAGCCTGATCGCGGTGTATTCGGGACGCACGCCGGAATCCATCGACAAGCTGATGCTCGCGAATCCGGGCGCGGCGCCCGTCATTCCGGTGCCCGCGAGCGGCGCGCCGCAGATGTTGCCGTCCGAAGCGTTGTTGCGCCGTCCCGATGTGCTCGTCGCGTACGCGACCGTGCAGCAGCGCGCGGCGGAAGTCGGGGTCGCGCGTGCGGAGCGCTATCCGAAGTTTTCGCTTCGACTGTCGGATGGCTTGCTCGCATCGTCGTATCTCGGCTTGCCGACGCTGACTGACAACCTGTTCTCGGCCGCGCTCAACGCGACGAGCCCGATCTTCAACGCCGGGCGCATCACGGCGCAGATCGAGCAGAACCAGAGCAAGATGCGTGAATCGGAACTGCGTCTGCGTCAGACGATGCTCGAAGCCCTGAAGGATGTCGAGGATACGCGCAGCGATCTCGTCAGCACGACCGAATCGACCGCGCGCCTGACCGATGCGCTCTCTGCATCGGGCCAGTCGCTGACGCTCTCGACGCAGTTGTACAAGGGCGGCGCGGCCAGTTTTCTCGATGTGCTCGACGCCCAGCAATCCTATCTGCGCGACGCCGATGCGCTGAATCAATCGAAACGCGAACACGCGCTCGCGGCGGTGGCGCTTTATCGCTCGCTGGGCGGCGGCTGGAGCGTGACCGGCGACGACGACGTAATCAAGACCGCCAGCGAAAAAACGGAGACGACGAAATGAGCCTGATCGAAGAAACCGCCGCCGGCCTCGACGGCCTCGCGCAACTGCGCAAGCTGATCGCGTGCGCACGCAAGCCGGGCATCATGGTGTCGCTGGATTTCGAGTTCATCGAAGTGGAGGCGGGCAGGGCGGTGTTCGTGGGCGTGCCCGGCGATCACGCGTATAACCCGATCGGCACCGTGCACGGCGGCTATGCGGCGACGCTGCTCGATTCCGCGTGCGGCTGCTCGGTGCATTCGTGCCTGACCGCGACGCAAGCCTATACGACGCTCGAGTTGAAGGTCGCGTATCACAAGGCGCTCACGCGCGATACGGGTTTGCTGCGCGCGGAGGGTCGCGTGCTGTCGATCGGACGCCGCGCCGCGTTCGCCGAAGCGACCTTGAGGGATGCGAGCGGCAGATTGTTCGCATCGGCGACATCGACGTTGCTCGTCATGGAGCGATGAAAGAAAAAAGCCCGGTGCCTCGTCGCGAGGAACCGGGCTGTCGGCTCGACGAGAAAGCCGCTTATTTCACGCTTTCCAGCGCCTTCCTCACCGTGCCGAAGATCTGGTCGATCTGATCGTCTTCGATGATGAGCGGCGGCGAGAACGCGAGGATATCGCCCGTATAGCGCACGAGCACGCCCGCCTCGAAGCACTTGACGAAGACTTCATACGCACGCGCGCCCGGCGCGCCGGGGGGGGGGTGGGGGGGGGGGCGGGGGGGGGGGGGGCGGGGGGGGGGGGGCGGGGGGGGGGCCCCCGGCCGCCGCGCGGGGGGGGGGGGGTGGGGGGGGGGGGGGGGGGGTGGGGGCGGGGGTGCGGG